>NZ_JBZEGI010000005.1:0-305563 GCF_058216415.1 Dyella sp. SYSU CM1112
GTAGGTGCTGGTTTCTTCGATTGGGGACTGCCCGGCGATGTCGTTGTAACGCTTCACATCTGTTGGGTTGGCGTAGCTGTCGTAGGCCAGCGCTTGCCATGTGTAGTTTTGGCCGTCTTGGGTAATTGTGCGAACGCTTAGCGGTGACAGTTCCTCTGTTTGGGTGTAATTGTCTCGGTCTTCCAAAAGGTCCGTGCCGTAAGCAGTAGGCCACGGACCACCCGTGGGATTGGCGTAGCTGTTGACTTCTGAGCGCATCAAGGTACCGCCTGCAGCACCGCTGTAGTGATCCGTGCGTAGTAGCAGTCCCTCTGTAGCATCGAAGCGGTTGCTGAAGGTGTAGCGAGTATCGTTACCGTTAGGATCGGTGACATCCGTGTAGACCGTGCTGGCGCACGTGCCGCTAGTAGCGCATGCGTCATCGCTAAAGCTAATGTTTATCGGCGAGTAGCTATAGCTCCATGTCTGCGTAGGCAGCCCCGCACCTGAGATCACTTCACTTGTTAGCGCAAAAGTCGAGGTCCAAGGCGGATACATGTAGTAGGGCACCGTACTGTTTGACGACGCACTGCCAAAACATTGCTGGGGCACGTAAGAACGCCCGGTTGTCTTCTGATAAAAGGTGAACGTCGCACTCAGTCCAGATGGCGCTGTCATGGTGCCCGTATAGGCTATTCCTCCAATGGCAGCTCCTGAAGGCACCTCCTTTTGCCCGCAAATGTATTGCGACGTATTGATCTGAGCCCCTTCGATATCGATTTGGTAAGACCACGCGCTTCCATCGGGTAACTGCACACCCGTTAAGTCGGGTAACGTCGCTGACGACGTGTTGTAGCTATAGGTCCAGGTACGCGATGCGACATTCGTCGCCTTGGCCGTAATCGTTTGGATGAGGGGCGTCCCGGATACGTAGGTAACATCCACCTCACGCCCATCGTTGGCGGTAATGCTGGAGAGATAGCCTGTGCTGGAATCGTAGTTGTAAGTCAGCGTATTGCCGAAGCGATCCTGGATCTGTGTGACGTACATAAATGCATCATGCCGCTCCAGAGGATCACCAAACGCGGCAATATAGTTCGCCGGGCGATAGATCAGGTGAGCGAAGGTATAGCGCGTCCCATCAGGAGCAACGGCAAGAAACCCTTCTCCGCCGTCACTCGCTGTAACGCCGCACCCGATCATCCAGTTGTTCTTGGTAACAATCGGAAAACTCAATCCGCTAATGGTTGGCGACAGCGAATTTGCGCTAACGCGTGGCATCAGGAGCTGCTCACCCTGGCCGGGCACAAGCAGTTTGTATCCATACCAATATTCGTCCGCAAACCACGCAGTATCGCCAGCGTAGGTGGGAGTTATGCCCGGCGGCGGTTTGAAGTTCGTGCACCGCTGCGTGGTGCCTTGCGTTGCTAAAGGAAAGCCTCCGGTCTGCCAGAGGTTCGCATCCGATACGATGGTTTCTATGCGAGGGATATCCAGATCCCAATTGGCGAAAGGACGTTGCGGACCGGTAGTCGGCTCGATCTTCCACTCCCAGAATTGCATCGTTCGCCCAACCGTGATCGTCGGGCCATTACCACGCAAGCTCACGTCGGTAACGTCAAATGAGACGGAACCGTCGTAAAGGTTGATGTTCTCACCGAACGGATGCTCACCCAGAGGCTCGATGTTTTGATCGACCTGGATCAGCTTCTGGTATTCCTGGTCCGGAGTCACCGAAGCAGTCTGGGCGCGACACAAACCGGCCACCACGAACAACGCCGCTACCCACAGGCAGCTCCCTTGCCAACGTGCATGCATCGAATTGTCCCCTTGAGCCCGCGCATTGCGCGCAGGTACAGCTCAATCAGTAACGTAAAACCACATGCGCCGTCAATAGACAAATTATTGCGATCCACCAGCGACGGCAAGCGTCACAACTATTTTCGCAGGGGACATTGAGCACCAGCTTCAAATCGGCACATCGCTTTTAGCAATCGATTTGCTCAATACAAAAACATTTCGGACCAGCAGCGGCGTGATTTACTTTTGCGACGCAACATATTTTTCATTTTATTGTATTAAATCAATAATTTATGTACGACGAAGAAAAATTTGGATCGAGACAAATTTTTCGTTTACAGTCGTGGCTCGACCAAGCTCACCGCCGGTGCACCTGGTCTGCCGCGGTTGAGTGCGTTTTGCACATGATCGGGATCCATTTCCCGAACGCTTGTCGCTGACGCTTTCAGCTCCATACGACGACAAGAAAATTCGGGGAGAAACTCCATGGTGTCACGTCGACGATTCCTGCAAGGGTTGGGAGCGTTTGCAGTGCTTGGCGGTCCCTTGCCCGCGCTGGCGCGGCTGTCCGATAGCGCTGGCGCCAAGGCCGGTTCCTCGGCAATGACGAAGGGCGGCAGCGCAAGCGGCGTGTCGCGCTACGTGGACGTGTTCGTGGGTACGGGTGGCCATGGCCATACCTATCCGGGTGCATCGATGCCGTATGGCATGGTGCAGTTGAGCCCCGATACCAACGATGCCGGTTGGGATGCCTCATCGGGCTATCACCAGGCCGATGGTTCGATCATGGGCTTTTCTCATACGCATCTCAGCGGTACCGGTGCGGCAGACATGCTGGATGTGCTGGTGATGCCAGCCCAGGGGCCGGTACTGCTACAGCCGGGCGATCGCGGACTGCCGGAAGTGAACTATCGTTCGCGCTTTGACGGTGCGGCAGGTCCCGGCCCGCATCTCACGACGCACAATGTCGCGCATCCGGGCAAAGGCTATCGCTCGCGTTTCAACTCGGAGCATGCGCGCCCCGGTTACTACAGCGTGCATTTGACCGATCACGATATCCGCGCCGAACTCACGTCGACGCTGCGCGCGGGTTTGCATCGCTATACGTTCCACGGCCAGGGCAGCGGGCATTTGGTAGTCGATCTGGCGCACGGTTTCCATGACGACTACAAAGTGCCTTGCAAGGTGACCGATGCAGAGCTGCGCCTGGTAGGGAAAGACACACTGGTTGGCGGACGGCGCGTGCACCAGTGGGCAAACGGCCGCTACCTCTATTTCGCGATGAAGGTATCGCGTCCGTTTTCGCAAGCCACACTGTATTCCGAAGATGTGGCGGTACCTACCGGTACCAGCGACATCAAAGGTACGCACTTGAAGGCGGTGCTGCATATCGATGACGTGGCGCACGAGCCGGTGCTGGTGAAGGTGGGTATTTCGGCCGTGGATATCGACGGCGCGCTACGCAACCTGGAAGAGGAAATCCCCGCCTGGGACTTCGAGCATGTGCAGCAGGCGGCGGCGGATGCATGGGAGCGCGAACTCAGCCGCATCCAGATCGAATCGTCGTCGGAACGCATTTTGAAGTCGTTCTACAGCTCGCTGTACCACACGATGCTGGCGCCGACTTTGTTCAGTGACGCGGACGGCCGTTATCGCGGCATGGACCTGGCGGTGCATCAACTGCCGCAAGGCCAGCACAACTACAGCACGTATTCCTTATGGGATACCTATCGCGCACTGCATCCGCTGCTTACCCTGTTCCAGCCCGATCGCGTGCCGGACCTCGTGAACGGCCTGGTGCGCATGGCGGAGGAAAGCCCGGACGGCCCACCGGTATGGCCGCTGCAAGGGGTAGAAACCGGCTGCATGATCGGTTACCACTCGGCGGTCGTGCTGGCCGAAGCGCAAGCGAAAGGCTTTACCGGCATCGACTATGCGCGTGCGTGGCCGATCTATCGCAAACGCGCCATGGTTGACGACTATCGCGGCCTGCCCTACTACCGCAAGCTCGGCTACATCCCCAGCGACAAGGAAGGCGAGGCGGTCAGCAAAACCTTGGAGTACTCGTATGACGATTGGGCGGTGTCGCACATGGCCGATGCGGCGGGCGACAAGCAACTTGCCGACGCCTTGCGTCAGCGCTCGCGCAACTATCGGCATGTGTTCGACACGAAGATGAACTTCGTACGCCCGCGCGGCATCAACGGCGAGTGGCTGGAACCGTTCGATCCACGCGGCATGGGCCATTCGAAGGAATGGCGCGATTTCACGGAATCCAATTCCTGGCAGGCCACCTTCCTCAACCAGCACGATCTGTACGCTTACATGAGCCTGTTCGGCGGCTCGCAGGTGTTCGAGCGCAAGCTGGATGCACTGTTCACCACCGACTCGCGGCTGCCGCCGGATGCACCGCCGGATATCGCCGGCATGGTCGGCCAGTACGCGCATGGCAACGAGCCCAGCCATCACGTGGCCTATCTCTATGCCTATACCGGTGCTCACCATAAGACGCAAGCGCGCGTGCGCATGCTGATGGATACGATGTATCCGCCGGAGCCGGATGGCTTGGCGGGTAACGAAGACTGCGGCCAGATGAGTGCGTGGTTCATCATGAGTGCGCTGGGCTTGTATGCGGTTGATCCGGTGAGCACGCATTACGTGTTCGGCAGCCCGTTGCTGGATCGCGCTGAAGTGGCGCTGGGCGGCGATCGCAAACTTGTCATACGCACCGTCAATAATGGTCCGGACAAGCCTTATATCCAGTCGGTGAAGTGGAATGGCAAGCCATGGACGCGCAGCTGGATCAGCCATGCCGACCTGGTTGCCGGCGGCACGCTGGAGTTCCATATGTCCGACACGCCGAACCTGCAATTCGGCGCCAAGTTGGAAGATCGTCCACCCTCGTTCGGCGCGCCCGCGAGCGACAAGGTGGCTATCGACGCAAGCTGATTTCGTCGATGCGATGTGACAGGGCCACGCCCGATGCGATTCGCGGTCGCATCGGGCATTTTCTTTTGTGGGCTCGCCGGCACGGGCGTTGCGACTATCACGTCCGATCATTGGGATGTCCAAATTGTCGGTGCAGGCCATTTGCTTGACCCGGCAGGCCATTGACGTGCATCGGCCTTCTTTTGCGAGAACCAAATAGGACACGACGGGCACTAAGTCTCGCACCGCAGTGGGGCGGTGCATGGGTGACATGACCCCAGCATGTCACTTCGGGTCGCCTATTACCCTCCAAGAAGGTACGACCCTTTGAAGCCCCGGCAACCTGTCCCCGGCTGCCGGGGCTTCATTTCCAGGCATCACGAAGCTCACTTTATTGAAATGAGGTGGAGTCGTCATCGTGCACACTACGCGCGCAATCCCACTCCAACTTTTCTCTTGCATGCGGAAAAGTAAGTGTCGTATGCCTGGCTGGAAACTGATCACTCATTCCTACGTGTCGCAAGAAACACGCACAACGGCGTACGAAAAAACTGTGTCGGCTATGTAGTTGTCGATGCAGGCCAACAATTTGTGATCTGGGGCCAAACGCGCTTTACAAAGCGCCGCGCGTCATACAGCACGGTAATGTGAAAAAAACATTCGCGCTTGCTCGAAGTGTTTTTCCACAGCGACCTCACGTTGGGCTTGGCCCGGCGCGGTCCTTTATTGCTCATTGTTGGGGAGGAGTTCCATGCAACGTCGTATTCATAACAACAATCTTCGCGGTAAGAAGATGGCCTTGGCGATCACGCTCGCCTTGGGCATAGGTAGCAGCGCCGTGTTCGCGCAAAGTACCGCTGGCTCGATCTATGGCACTGCCGATCCGGGTGCGCGTGTATCCGTCACGAACGAAGGTAATGGTTCGACGCGCACGGCAACCGTGGGCAGCGATGGCCGCTATCAGTTCAATGCACTGCTGCCTGGCTCGTATCAGGTCAATCTGGTGGAAAACGGTAAATCCAGCAGCCAGGAAGTGACGGTACTGGCCGGCCAGGGCGCTAACGTCAATCTTGCCAATACTGCGAGCACCTCGGCCAAGAACCTGAGCACGATAAGCGTTACGGCCAATTCGATGCCGTCGATCGATGTGTCTTCGGTGCAGACCAACACCGTGGTCACCGCCGCGCAAATGAAATCGCTGCCGATCGCCAAGAATGTCACCGCCGTGGCCCTGCTCACGCCCGGTGCCGTGAAGGGCGATTCCGCCTTCGGCAATCTCGCCTCGTTCGGTGGTGCGTCGGTAGCGGAGAATGCGTATTACGTAAATGGATTCAACGTCACCAACCAATTCGACTCGCTGAGTTTCTCGCAGGTGCCGTTTGAGGCGATCGACCAGGAGTCGATTCAGGACGGTGGCTACGGTGCCGAGTACGGCAACGCTACCGGTGGCGTGGTATCGGTGCAGACCAAGCGCGGTACCAACGAATGGAAAGGCGGTGTGGATGTCACCTGGAACCCCGCCGAAACCATGGCAAGCGAGCCGAATGTCTACTTGAACAACGGCAATCCATCCTACGTCGCCAGCGGCAACAAGAACGCGGGCATCGGCAATAGCAGCAGCTGGAATCCGATCGACTTTACCTCGCGCTGGAATGCATGGATCGGCGGCCCGCTGATCAAGGACAAATTATTTGTCTTCGCCTTGGTAAGCCAGACGAAAACCGAGTCCGATTATTACGGCTATGTCGACCAGGCCGGTGGCGGTGGTTATCAACAGCAAACGGAAAAGGACCCCTACTGGCTATTGAAGCTGGACTGGAACATCAACGACAGCAACATCCTCGAATACACGGGCTTCAACGATACCCGTCACTACAACACTGCCGTTTACTATTCCGGCTATACCGCCAGCAACACGCCGTATCACTACGATTACCAGGGCACCGTCGATACCAAGGCCGGTGGCCAGAACAATGTCCTGAAATACACCAGCTATATCACGGACGATCTCACGCTCACCGCGCAGTACGGACAAAACCGGAATAGCCGCTATCAAACAGCGGTGGCCGCCGATGGCACGGTGGAGTCGTACGACAACCTGATCACCAGTCAGGCGGCCGGCTGTCCGCAGATCAGCGACAATCGCAATCCGGTCCTGGCAGGCACGCTTTCGCCCTACGCGCATTGCAGCTTTGTACCGGGTGGCTTTCTTACCGGTGCCCCCAGCAAGGACTCGCGCAAATCATTCCGCCTTGATCTGGAATACAAGCTCGGTGATCACGACATCACCGCCGGCTGGTCGCGCGACGTGACCACGTCGTTCTACGGTCAGGCTTACGAAGGCGGCTCGTTGTGGAACTACGAGCCTTATACCGCCACCTCCAACGGCAATCCCGACGAGAACTACGTCCAGCAGATCATTTTCAATACCGGCGCCGAGGTAAGCACCACCCAGCGCGCGGCGTATCTGCAGGACAATTGGCATATCACCGACGACTTCCTGGCACGCATCGGCGTGCGCAATGACCAGTTCAACAACAAGAATGGTTATGGGGAGACGTATGTCAGGCAGGATCACAATCTGCAGCCGCGCCTCGGCTTTTCCTGGGACGTGCATGGCGATTCGTCACTGAAGATCTATGGCAGCGCCGGTGATTATTCCCTGCCGATCGATGCCGGCGTGGCCGTGCGCGGTGCCGCCGCATCCGTCTACAGCGTGCAGAACTTCAGCTATACCGGCGTGAACGCGGAGACGGGTGCGCCCACCGGCCTGACCGCCCTTTCGCCGGTGTATTACGCCAATGGCGAGAGCGGTGTCGCGCCGAGCGCCGAATCGTACGCCGTGCAGGACCTGAAGCCGTTCAAGCAGCGCGAATTCATCCTGGGTGCGCAACAGCAGCTGGATGATTGGACGCTGGGCATCAAGGGCATCTATCGGCATGTGCTGACGGGCCTGGATGACGAATGCGATTTTCGTCCCATCGCTGCTTACGCGGATTCGGTATATGGCTTCGATTACTCGACCACATCGTTGTCACCGGCACTCAACAACGGTGGCGCAGTGGCTTCCACGCTCAATGGCTGCTTTATCAACAACCCCGGCAATGGCGCCACGCTTTACCTCCCGCTCGATCCGAACAATCCCAGCAGGCTCTACAAGGTGGTGTTGAGTGGATCGCAGATCGGCGAACCCAGCTACAAGCGCAACTACTACGCGCTGGAGCTTACCGCCGCGCGCAACTTCGACAACACGTATTACTTGAATGTGTCGTACACCTTTGCCCGGTCCTACGGCAACACGGAAGGCCTGGTGGATTCGAACATTGGCCAGGCCGACACCGGCACGTCGGAGTTGTTCGACTATCCCGAGTTGATGTACGGCAACAACGGCGATCAGACCAACGATCATCGACACACCATCAAAGCTTATGGTGCCTGGCGTATCAATGATCAGTGGCAAGTAGGGGCAAACTTCATCATCCAGACCGGTCGGCCGGAAAACTGCTATGGCGATGCGCCGATCGACGCAACGATCCAGGGCTACGGCGTAAGCGGCGGCTCGCCGTATCTTTACTGCTACATCGATGGCGTGGGCGAGTACGTATCACGCGGATCGGCGGGCACTACGCCAACGATGTGGCAACTGGATCTGAGTGGTTCGTATCACCCGAACTGGCTGAAAGGGCTGACTCTACGCGCGACCGTGTTCAACGTGTTCAACAAGCACGCGGCCCTCACTGTCAACGAAGACCAGAATGCCAACCAGGGCGCCACCCTTTACACCGACACCACCTATTTGAACGCCACCTCCTACCAGACCCCGCGCTATTTGCAGCTGAGTGCCGAATACGATTTTTAAGTGATGCAAGCCAGCTCGGCCTTTTCTCTCATCGAAAAGGCCGGCTGATTGTTTGAATCCATCGCCTGCCATCGATAAGCAACCGTTTTTTGTATCCATCGCGGTTGGATGACTGCGGATGAATCAAGCAAGATTCCACAGCAACGAGGCCGCTGGATGCGGCCTTCTTTTTTAACTGGCCCCGTATATCTGCTCTGTTGTTTTTATAACTTGGGTATTGGAAGGCGTGAGCGCCTTCCCTGTTTACCTGGAAACCGATGCCACCCGTAGACGGGGGCTTTCCATCCATCGGAATTTGCGAGAACCAGCGTTGGCAGATTGCCGAATGCTCACGTACCCGTCGACAACAAGCGTGCGCGGTACTGGCTGGGCGATTCGCCGGTCCAGCGGCGGAAGGCGCGTGTGAGGTTGGCGGGATCGGCATAGCCCATACGTGCGGCAATTTCATCCATCCGCAGGACGGGATTGAGTACATCGCGCAACGCGGCATCCTTGCGCGCTTCGTCGACCAACCCGCGATAGTTCAAGCCAAGGCGATGCAGTTTGCGCTTGAGGGTTCGACTGGACATGCATAGCAGCTTGGAAGCCTCCTCAATACCCGGATAACCGCTGCTTTCGTGACGTTGCAGCAAATCCATCACACGCAATACCAGATCATCCGAACGCCGCAAACGGGCGCGTTCACGTTCGCATTGAGCGATGATGTGACGCCATGTCGACGCATTGGCATTGGGGAGGGGCCAGTCCAATTCAGCGCAAGGAATGCGTAGCTGGCACAGGCCTGTGTCAAAACGCGTGAGCGCCACACGTTTGCGGTAGCGTGCGTGGTAGATCGGCTCCACTCCGGGATGCCAGATTTCCATTCCGGGCAACAGGCGCTGCGCAAGCTGTTCGCATAAGCGCGTGGTCATGGTCAGCAAGCGATCGACGGCGCATTGGCGCATCGGGGCGCGTTGCGCTAGGTCGTGCAGTCGCAATTCCGCGAAGCCGTCACGCTCGCTGAGACGGAGATTGAATGTGTTGGTGCGCAAATCCAGGAAATTCGACCACAGTTGCAGCGCTTCGCGCAGCGTTGCACAACTCATCAGGCCGTAGCCAAGCAGACCATGCCACGTAAACGTGCTGTGCAAGCCAATCTGGTAGCCGATACCCGGATCGTTGGTAAGGCGTACGGCTTGAGCCAGCAGTAAGGCGTCCTGATGCGTGGTAAGCCGGCCGTTGTCTACAAGCTGCTCCACGCGTATGCCGGTGCCGGCAAGCACTCGTTCGCGTGCATGACCCTGCTGCTCAAGCAGGTGAAGCAAGGCCAGGGCGTATTCCACATGAACATCGTCTTTGTACAACTTATGCATGCTGCTACCCCATGAGATGACGGGTTTTTGTCGCTGCAGGCGCGTACGCGGCATGAACCCACACGCCGTAGGTATCGAGCTGATGGGCAAGCCGGCGCGCGTAACCGGCGACCACCAGCTGATCGGCGGTCTTGCGCCCGCACTGTTCGATCGGCGCGTGGAGATACCAGTCGATGGCCTGTTCCAGATCACGTACCTGCGCTTGCGCGGCATCGAGCACGCCCAGCAGCTCATCGACAAATTGCGGCCACGGCACCTTCACGCCACGCTTTATCCAGCGCATGCACAGCGCTTTCTCGGTCATCCCGAGCCACGCGGCGAGGCGGATACACGAAATGGTGCCGGTATCGGGGTGGGATATCTCGGCCAGAAAGTACACAAACTCACTGGCGGCTTTGCTCTTGCTGGAGACCATGCACGCTGTTCCCGCCGGCACTCGTTGCTGTGCCGCGCAGGCTCACCATGGGCGATAACTGTGCAGCAAATTTGGAGATTTCGTGGAATCGTCAAGGCGTGCTTGAAACTGCGCCGGTAACCGGCGCTAATGGTCGACGGGACCCCACATACCCTTCATGCATGCGCCCTGGGCTTACTGCCAAACTCTTTCTGGCCATCCTCGCCGTGGCTGTTTTTGCCGTGCTGGCGATGGGTATCGCTGCGCGCGTGAGTTTTGATCGCGGCTTCCTGGGCTACCTCTCCCAACAGGAAACGGAGCGGATGGAAAGCGTGGCCGCGACGTTGGCGACGGCTTATCGCGAGCACGGCAGCTGGGATTTCCTGCGCGACAATCCCCGCGCCTGGTTTCGCTTGATGCGGCCCGGCCACTTTGCTGGCGCGCCGCCGCCTGGGGACTTCGACGCTCCCTTTGACCAGCCGCCGCCACATGATAGGAGACAGCCGCCGTTTGAGCGCGGAAACGAGGCGATGCCGCCCGGCCCGCATGGACCGCCGTCCGACGGTGGCGACGGCCAGCCATTCTCCATGGCTGACCTTACCGGAGCCAATTTCCGGTTCGCCCTGCTGGATGCACAGGGCCAGTTGCTGTTCGGCAATCCCGGCACCGTCAACGGCGCGCATTCTCTGAAGCGCACCATTACCGTCGGTGGCCGCGCCGTTGGAACGCTGATGATGTTGCCGTTGCGCGATGTGACCGCTGCGGGCGACGTGCGCTTTCAGAGCGGTCAGTATCGTGCGACCTGGACGATCGGCATTGTGGCGTTGTTGCTGGCAGCCTTGCTGGCGATCTGGTTGGCGCGAACGCTGTTAGTGCCGGTGCATCGCATCGCCAAGGCTACCCATGCACTGGCGAAAGGCGATTACGGCTCGCGCGTGGAAACACACACGCACGACGAGTTGGGCCAGCTCGCACGTGATTTCAATCATCTGGCGACGGTACTGGAGAGCAACGAACGCACACGCAAGCAATTCGTGGCAGACATCTCGCATGAGCTGCGGACACCGCTGGCGATCATTCGCGGTGAACTCGAAGCGCTGGAAGATGGCGTACGACATTTCGATGCGGATGCCATCAAGTCGCTGCACGCGGAGGTGGGCGTGCTCAGCAAGTTGATCGACGATCTTTACCAGCTGTCTCTGGCCGATGTCGGTGCCATGGTGTATCGCAAGGAAGATATGGATTTGCGCAAGTTGCTCCAGGACACGGTCGAGCTGTTTCACGAGCGGCTTCGCAAAGTTGATGTCTTGCTGGAATTGAAACTTCCGGCTGCGCCTGTGATCGTTGCGGCGGACAAGGACCGCCTGCACCAGCTGTTCTCGAACCTGATTGAAAACAGTGCGCGCTACACGCACGCGGGCGGTGTATTGCGTATCGCCTGTCGTAGCGACACACGGAACGCCATCGTCGATGTGATGGATTCGTCGCCGGGTGTCGATACAGCCCATCTGCCTCGCCTGTTCGATCGTTTTTTCCGCGGCGAGGCATCACGCAATCGTGCGAGCGGCGGGGCCGGACTGGGCCTTGCGGTTTGCCGCGCCATCGTCGAGGCTCACGGTGGTTCGATGACGGCGCAACCTTCGCCACTCGGCGGACTGTGGCTGAGCATCCACTTGCCTACCGGGAAGACATGACATGGATGCATCGTCGCCGCCTGCACGTGCGTATATCCTCATCGTCGAAGACGAGCCCAAACTCGCGGCCTTGGTGGGTGATTATCTGCGCGCGGCCGGCTATGACTCGGACTGGATCGCCGATGGCCGCGATGCCATACCCGCCATAAAGACCCGCCCACCCGATCTGGTGCTGCTCGATCTGATGCTGCCCGGCCGCGACGGCCTGGATATTTGCCGAGAGTTGCGCAGTTTCAGCGACGTGCCTATCGTCATGCTCACCGCGCGTGTGGAAGAAATCGACCGTTTACTGGGTCTGGAACTCGGTGCAGACGATTACATCTGCAAGCCGTTCAGCCCTCGCGAAATGGTGGCGCGGGTCAAGGCCATTTTGCGGCGAGCGCGTGGTGCCGGCGAACAGGCCGCGATGGTGTTGCGCATCGACGAAGCGACGCATAGCGCGACTTTTCATGGCATCGCACTGGAATTGACGCCGGTGGAATTCCGACTGCTCAACATCCTGGCGACTCATCCGGGGCGGGTGTTCTCGCGTGACCGGCTGCTCGACAGTCTCTATCTGGATCATCGCGTGGTAACCGATCGCACGGTGGACAGCCACATCAAGAATCTTCGCCGCAAGCTCGAACAGGCGGCACCGGGACGCGAACCGATCCGCTCGATCTATGGAGTAGGCTACAAACTGGACATCGAATGATGCGGGCGCGGCAACGCCGCTGATCGCGAGGTGGACAGCATGCGTAGCGACGTTCTGATCGTAGGTGCCGGCCCAACCGGCCTGGTGCTTGCGCTATGGCTGACCAAGCTCGGCGTGAACGTGCATATCATCGATAAAACCGCCATGCCGGGCACGACCTCGCGTGCGCTTGCCGTACAAGCCCGAACGCTGGAGCTTTATCGTCAACTCGATCTCGCCGATACGGTGGTGGCGAACGGTCACCAGGTGCCTGCCGTCAATCTTTGGGTGAAAGGCGAGCGTGCTACGCAGGTAACGTTCGCCGCCATGGGAGCGGGTCTCACTCCGTATCCGTTCCTGCTGATTTTTCCGCAAGACCAACACGAGCACCTGTTGATCGAGCGGCTGGCGCAGCTGGGAGTATCTGTGCAGCGTGAAACCGAGCTTGTCGATCTCATCGAACAGGAAGGAGACGTCGTCGCACGATTACGCAGTGCCGACGGTACCGAGCAAACCTGGATGGCCCGCTACGTTGCGGGTTGCGATGGCGCACGTTCACGGGTCCGCGAGGCACTCGACATTGGCTTTCCAGGCGGTACCTACAAGCAAGTGTTCTACGTGGCGGACGTGAGCGCCACGGGTCCGGCAATGAACGGCGAATTGCATATCGACCTGGACGAAGCGGATTTTCTGGCGGTCTTTCCGCTTGCCGGGCCGGGCCGTGCGCGCCTGGTCGGCACGGTACGCGACGAACGCGCCGAGCATGCCGAAACCCTTCGCTTCGACGACGTGCAAGAACGCGCCATCGCGCATCTCAAGGTGGCGGTGACTCAGGTGCATTGGTTCTCGACTTATCACGTGCATCACCGGGTTACCGAGCACTTCCGCAAAGGCCGCGTTTTTCTGCTGGGCGATGCGGCGCATATCCATAGTCCTGCCGGAGGCCAAGGCATGAATACCGGCATCGGCGATGCCGTCAATCTGGCCTGGAAGCTCGCCGCCGTCGTGTCCGGACAAGCATCCGCGAGCCTGCTCGACAGCTATGAAACCGAACGCATCGACTTCGCACGCAGGCTCGTGGCCACCACGGATCGCGTTTTCACATTCGCCACGGCGGAAGGACACGTCGCCAACGTGCTACGGACGCGCCTGGCACCTCTTTTGATGCCCAGGTTGATGCATGTTGAAAGTCTGCGCGAATGGCTGTTTCGCACCGTTTCGCAACTCGCTCTGGATTATCGGGACAGTTCGCTGAGTGAAGGTTTGGCGGGGCAGGTATATGGCGGCGATCGCTTGCCCTGGGTGGCTACCGGGAGCCATGACAACTTTGCCAGCCTTGCGTCGACCGTCTGGCAGGTGCACGTCTACGGCGCGGCAAATGCGGCCTTGCGTGCATGGTGCACTCGCCACACGCTGCCGCTGCACATTTTTCCCTGGTCCCTTGAATACGAAACAGCCGGCTTGGCGCGCCATGCGCTGTACCTGATTCGTCCGGATACCTATGTTGCGCTAGCGCACACTTCGGGTATGCCGGAGGTTCTGGATGGCTATTTCACTTCGCGAGGCATTAAGCTGTGTTCAGCGAGTTAAATGCCCTTGCCGCAGGGGAGACGATGAATCCCGAAGAGTCCATGCATACCAAGCAGTCTGCAGCGGCCCATACGCCGCGCGATCGCGAGGATGCACGCGGCACCTATGCGAAGGTAGCCGTTGCCGCCGCTGCGATAGGTGGTTGGGCGATTGGGATGTATGCAGGAGTCGATCTGTTAGTGCCGCTGCTTGCCACCGCCGCTGTATGGCTGCTCGGCAAGAAGCTGTTCCCGGAACGGCAGGCGGTCCTCCCCAGTTTCAGCGTCCAGGCCGGGCATCTGGCCTGGTTCATCGTCGGGATGCTGATCACCCGGCAGTTTCTTGGGCTCGGGTTGATCGATGTCGCCTGGTATGCGGTGGGGCTCGCTTGGTTGTGGACCCGGTCAAGCAAGGCATCGCTTTGCTTTTTGGGCGTGTATCAGCTGTTGTCCTTGCCCTACAACCTGTTTGTGTTTTCACAGTCCGAACTCGGTAGTGCAACCAACAAAGCGCTACTCGTGCACATCGTCTGGCGTTGCCTCGCCTTGTTCTACATGGCCCGCCTGTATTACCAGACCAACAAACAGGCGGCGCACGCGGATGAAGAAAACAGGGCGTGACACGGCAGTGACCGACCGCCACACCCTGCGTCACATTGTGCGTTTATAGCAGCCCCACGATGCGGCCGACCTCGGCCAATACCCGGCTGCGGCCATCACTATCGGCCGTGGCGTTCTGGTAGTACGCAGCGACCAGGATCGGTTGGCGAGCGGGCGGCCAGATGATGGCAACGTCATTGGTTTCAGTATCGCCGCTCCCGGTTTTTTCACCCACCTGCCAATCGGCGGGTAAACCGGCTCGCAGTAGCTTTTTGCCGGTAACGGTTCCACGCAGCCAAGTGATCAGTTGCGCACGTGATGCATCGGAAAGCGCATGACCCAGTAGCAGGGTTTGTAGATTGGCCAGCATGGCACCGGGTGTAGTCGTATCGCTGACACCGTTGGGGCTGGGGCGGTTGAGGTCGGGTTCCATGTGATCCAACCGCGTCTTGGTATCGCCTAACCGTCGTGCATAGGCCGTCACACTGCGGGGACCGCCTAGATGGGCCATCAGCACATTGGCGGCTGTGTTATCGCTGAGTGTGATGGCGGCCTTGCATAGCTCGGCCAGCGTCATGCCTGGAGGACCGACGTGATGGCTGGTGATGGGTGCGTAGTCGAGCAAATCGCTGTGATGGACGACAAAGCGGCGATCCAGCTGCACCGTTCCATGATCCACGCGGTCGAGCACCGATGCCGCGAGGAGCAACTTGAAGGTGCTGCACAGAAGGAACCGTTCGTCGGCGCGATAGGCAATGCGTCGTCCGCTGTGGGTGTCCAGGATGGCGACGCCAAGCCGTCCGCCATGTTGGTGCTCCAGTGCCGCGATATCAGCGGCGTCGGCGCGCCCTTTGACGCCTGCAGCCAGCAGCGACGATGGACGAAGAGCGACGGCCGCTGAAGCAAGCAATGTATTTTTCAAAAAGATTCGACGATCCATGAGGTACCTCGTGCGAAAGAGCGCATCGTGCGCGAGCACGCCAGCGTAGTGGCGAAGACAGACCGTCAACGGCGCCTGTTCGGGCGAAACGGGGGCAAGCTTCGCCGGCAATCCCATTCTTTTCGGTATTGGTCTGCCTGATGCCACCCGAATTGGCTCTTGAGCCGCGATGCCAAAATGGCATCAATGGTCCGGGCATCCACGCAGGAGGATCGGCATGCGGACTTCGGATATGGCGCGGGTATTGTTTGCACTGGCCTTTGTGGCGCTAGGTGTGCTCTGTCTCTTCTCAGGAGATTTCGCCTCGGTATGGCAGCCTGTTCCCGAACACGTCCCCGGACGTATTTACCTGGCCATGCTGTCCGGCTGCGTCATGGTGCTGACGGGAGCGGGGCTGCTCAGCAAGCGCACGTGGGTGCCGGCTTCATTCATCGCAATGATGTACACCTCGATCTGGCTGCTGGCATTGCACGTTCCGCGCGTCATCGCCGGTCCGCTGCATGAGATCAACTGGGGCGGTTGCGCCGAAATCGCGATCCTGGTGGCAGGCAGCTGGGTGCTCTATGCAAAGGCGGCGAGTTCGAACACCACACGCCATATCCCCATCCTCACCGGCCCGCGCGCAGTGCACGCGGCGTGCCCGTTATTTGCCGTGTCGTTACCGTTGATCGGTCTGGAACACATCATCTATGAGCGAGCTACGGCCGACATGGTGCCATCCTGGTTTCCGAACCCCATGGCATGGGCTTATCTGACAGGCGCGGCACACATCGCAGCAGGGTTTGCGATCATGCTCGGCGTGCTTCCACGGCTGGCTGCCGCCCTGGAAACATGGATGATGGGAATTTTCACCGTATGCGTCTGGATACCTGCCGTGATCCATACCCCGGCGCAGCGCTTTGCCTGGACAGGCCTGATCATTTCCACCTTCATTACGGCCGCAGCGTGGGTGGTAAGCGCTTCCTACCATGACGTTCCGTGGCTTTCGGTATCACGGGTGAGACAGCGCAGGGCCGACCCGCTCATGCACTGAAACGGCAGGGCGCCAAATCCGGCGCCCTGCCGTTCATAGGCTCAGCCACACACTTTTCAGGTATTACGCCCGGTTTCGAACAGGAACCACACACGCCGTTCCGCTTCATCGATCCAGTTTTCCAGCAAACTTGCCGTCGCCACGTCGTTGTATTCGTCGCAGAGATCATGCGTCTTGCGCATGAAATCGGCGAGGCGGCCATTGTCTTCGCGCAGCTCGGCGAGCATGTCGGCCGGCGTGACAAAATCGGCGTCGTTATCGGACAAGCGCTGGTGGCGCGAAATATCCCCGATGGAGCGCAGCGTCGTGCCGCCGAGCTTGCGTACGCGTTCCGCCACGGGATCGGTGGTCTCGTAGATCTCGGTGGACTGCTCATCCAGCAGCAGGTGATAGTCGCGGAAATGCGGTCCGGACATATGCCAGTGGAAGTTCTTGGTCTTCACATAAAGCGCGAAGATATCCGCCAGCAAAGTATTGAGCTCAGCGGATATGTCGCGCCGCGCGTTTTCGCCGAGTGGACTCGGGGTTTTCAGCGGTGCCTTGCGCAGTTGCTTAGCCTTGTCGGCTTTATCGGCCTTGCTTGTTTTAGCCATGGCGGTTTTTCTCCTGCGAGTGTGGGTAATGGATCGACATCGTGGCGGACGTCGGCAGCCTGGGAAACATAGGCCACCCTATCATTGCAGACAACTGTGACTTGCGTACTTACCTCGCTAGAGAACCGCTCTTGAAGGCGCAAACGATTCCTTTGCGCGTTAATCGCGAAAGGACGCCAGCTTGCACGAAATCCTAACCTGCCTGATCGGCCGGATACCCAGCTCTTAATGAAAGCTCGCTCAGGCACGGCGGCATCAGCGTGAAGTTCCCTGCGCATCACCGCGCTTCACCTCTTGATGGTCATGCGGAACGTGTCGCTGCGCGTCGCTTTTGCACGCACACGTAGGGTTTCTTCACAAATCTAAACGAGCATTTCCCCTCAGCTTTTCGCGGTATTTATCGCCGATAGGGCCGCTCTGAAGCCGTGGCACGCTCCTTGCCTGATCCCTCCGCATATGCCGCGCGCATGGATGTGCAGTTTCAACCTCCCCATGCACGCGCCGATGATACGAATAACCTTCGTTTGGAGGCTGGAAATCCATGTCGACAAGCATACATACCAGCTCGCGCTAACCCAGCTGTGCTGATGGCTTGAGCAAAGCTTTTCAGCGACGCGTCATTCGCATGGCATAGGGTTCGGAGATATCGGGAGTAGGGATCTCACGATGCATTTGAACGTCGAGACACTATCGCTCATCAATGGTGGCCAGGCGCTCGTGCTGGCGCTGATGCTGTGGTTCGGCACCGGTAGCGGAAGTGACCACGCACTCAAGGGTTTGCGTTGGCGTGCCGTGGCCTTGCTGCTGGAGGCTGGCGGCGACTTCGTATTGGCCTTCGACTTCAAGCTCTCCCAGCTTGCTCTCCTGTTGTGGGGCAATACGCTCAATCTTTCGGCGCAGGCCCTGACCATCGTGGCTTTGCGCATGCTGCTTGGTCGGCCGCTGCGCTGGCGGGAGGCGCTGTTGCTGGGGTTTGCCGGCTGGATCGGCGTCACCTACTTGAGCGTGGTTCATCCTGATTATCAGCTGCGTGTGCTGTGGGGCTCTCTCATTCTCACGGCGAACGCCATGCTCAATATCGCTGCGCTGTGGAGCGGCTTTCGCAAACCGGATACACGTGCACAAGGCTTGCTGTTGCTGGCCTATGTGCTGGCCATTGCACTGCTGGTTTGGCGCAATGTCTCGCTATGGACGCTCGCGACACCGCTGCAAGGCATCGATACGCCTTCGGCGGTCAACGTGATCTATGTATTGCTGTTTGGCCTGCAGCCATTATTGGCAAGCGTGGGTTTCCTTCTGCTTTACAACGAAATTCTTCAGCACGAGTTGCATGAGCTAGCGCGCATTGATCCGCTGACCGGCGTTACCAATCGTCTCGGCTTGCAGGAAGCGTCCCAGACGCTGCTTGCCCAAGCCCGCATCAAGCGAGAGTCCATCGGCGTCCTGCTGATCGATGCAGATCACTTCAAAAGTATCAACGACCGCTTTGGACACGACGATGGCGATCGCGTGCTGCTGGAGCTGGTAGCCAGTATCCGGCGGATGTTGCGCGTGGGAGATCTGGTTGGGCGCGTCGGCGGGGAGGAATTTCTGGTGTTATCCCCAGCCGTCAAAGAAGCCGATCTGTTGGCGCTGGCCGAGCGCATCCGCGGTGCGGTGGAACGAACACCGTTCTCCGTCGCAGGCCAGTCTTACGCGCTTACCGTATCTATCGGGGCGGCAATTGCCCGCGCCGACGAACCAGACATGATGGCCGCACGCCGACGGGCTGACGCCGCGCTTTACGAAGCAAAGCGGGCCGGACGCAACTGCGTGATGATTTCGGCATCCTGATCAGGCGGGTCACTTTGCCGGCGCCTCGGCGGGACGCAAAGTGTTGCGGGTCCGCCCGATCCGGCAGTGTCAACAGCAAAACGCCTTATCCGTTCTTCGCGTGACGGTCTTCACGATGCCTTGTAAATGAAAGGGCAGGATAGGCTCCGCTTCGTCTTCGCAAGCTACACTGAAATCCAAGGATGTCGAACCTTATGGGATTGCAACCCGCGACAAGGCGTCACCGCATATGAGCCTGTTATACGACCTGTCTGCCAATGCGGTGCGCCGGCTCTACGACGCGCGCATCAATACGCCTCCCGTGCTGGAGTCGGCTCTGTATTTTCCGGACGCCGCCAAGTTCGTCGATGCGTGGCCATCGCTCCGCGAGGAAGCGCTTGGTGTTGCGGCCCGCATGCAAGCCATTCCGCGCTTCCATGAAGTGATGCCGGCACAAACACCGATTTCCGCCAATGATGGCAAAGACTGGCGCGTATTCATCCTGAAGGTGTATGGGACCCTTATCGACAAGAACATGGCCGAATGCCCGAAGCTTGCATCGATCATCGCCTCATCCCCCGATGTGGTGTCGGCTACGCTGTCCTTTCTCGCGCCACGCAAACATATCCCGCGTCACCGCGGGCCTTTTCGCGGCGTATTGCGCTTCCAGCTGGGTCTTTCTGTACCTGTCGACGTAAACGGGCAGCCGGCAGCCGTGCTATCGCTGAACGATCAGGAACATCGCATCGGCAATGGCGAATATTTACTGTGGGACGATACCTACCTTCATGAAGTCTGGAATCATAGCGATGAGATGCGTATCGCATTGCTACTGGACGTGCGCCGGCGCCATATGCCTATGGACATGCATTTGCTGTCGCGCGCCCTGATTGCGTCGGTGGGTATGGTGGCGCGCCTGCGCGGTATCGACTGAGAGATCGCCTTCTGCCCACCAAGCGCTACTCCGACTCCGGCGTAGTCTGCTCGACCCATCCCCCGCATACCCTGCTCCGCGAGGCGAAGTCCACGTTGTGATGGCATAGCCAGCGGATTTTCCTGTACCTCAGCTGGACCCTGCTACTGCTAACCCTTTCGTTTTCGGTGCCATCGCCGATATAACCTGCGTCGCCGCTGTTCCGGGCGCAGGGTAAAGCGGATCAGTCATTTCTCAGCTCATTCCGGCCATCATCGGCTCGATGCTGGTCGTGCGTTGTCAACGCCGACGCCGATTGATGCCGCACGGTAGCAAACCATTGCGACCCCGCGTGGCCACATCGATCAGCTGCATCGCCTGATGCCCAATGCCGATACACCCGGCACGCCGCAGGACGAGGTTATTCATCATTTGCGCGCACGAGTAGATCGCGATTTCTTCGGGCGTACCTTGTCGCAGATCGACACCCTCGTAGCACGCTCCGGCTTCGATTACATGATGCGTGCGGCGGCCTTTACCAGCCAGGTCATGCCGGATCTGAAAGGACTGGAACAGTTGGAGGACTTGTTCATGCAAAGCGCCATGAATCAAGTATCCCATGTCCAGCACGAAGACCGCACGAGCTTGCTGCTGATTGGTGCGTGCCTGCTGGCATTCTTTTGTTTTCTGCTCATCGCACTACGTGTGGCCGAACGTGTAGTTGTTCACCCCCTATTGCTTGCACGCAAGGAGATCATCGGTGTCGCGAAAGGCGGTGCCGCCATCATCACATGGCTCGATTTGCTCAATGCGGCGGATGGCGACTTGTATCGCGCCAAGGCGCAAGGACGAAACCAGTTGCTGGCAGCACCTGAATGTGCCAGCGGGCTGGCACATCGCTTCCATGCAAACGCGACTTCTTCAGGCGCGATGTAATAAAGATTTTGTGATAACGGAATAAGTGATTCGGTATCGCCGACACCGTTGTAAATCAGATGAAACACCTAAATCGGCAAAGGCACTGGACGTTGTCGCCGGTGAAGCGCACTATCCACCGCCCCGACATTTAGATCGGGGCAAGTGCAGACGTTTTTCAGCAATGTCTTATTTCCTTCCACGCGAGTGAAAGGAAGGGACATGTCGACCAAGTCGTTACGACCATGGCCTGCGTGGCTCCGTCGGGCCCACACGCGATCGGACGGCTTTCTTGTCACCTTTCCTAGAGAGGTACCTACGACGAATGCAAGGAATCGCCGCCATATCCATCACAGGGGGACTCGCTTCTTTCATCTAAGCCTTTCGGGAGAATAGACGTGAAGACCGAGCATGTGATGAAAGGGTTGTCGATCGCCGCCGCAGTGGCTATGTGGCCATCGATGACTCTCGCTTTCGCTTCAAACGCTGCGCTCACCGGCATTAATACCGCCGAAGCGCCTCGCGTGACCCAGGTTGTGGATAATCGCGTGGTGTCCACGCTCGGCAATACGCATCTGGGATTCCTTAGCCATGCCACGTCCGCCGGAGCTGTGGACGACGCCATGCCCATGAACCATATGCAATTAATCCTTCAAGCCAGTGCAATGCGCGCATCGGCATTGGATTCGCTGATCGCCGCCCAGCACGATCCATCATCCGCAAAGTTCCACCAGTGGCTTACCCCTCAAGAATTCGGCTCCACTTTCGGCGTTGCCGATGCGGATATCGCCGCTGTGAAATCCTGGCTGATGTCGCAGGGGTTCACCGTCAACGGCGTGTATCCCAACAAGATGCAGATTGACTTCAGCGGCACCGCCGGATTAGTGCGTCAGGCGTTTCATACGCAAGAGACCCGTTACATCGTCAACCACGAGACGCACATCGCCAACGCGAGCGACATCAGTGTTCCTACGGCACTGCGCGACGTGGTGGTGGGCGTGGCCGGCCTGACCGACTTCCGGCCGCAACCTTTGCATGTAACGCCGCAAGTAGCGCAGTTCGACCACAGCAAGAACAGTTTCCAGATCAAGCAGACGAACACCGTCACTCCAGGCCATCCGGCGGTGAATTTTACAGGCGGCGTACGCGGCTTCGTGCCGTACGACATGCAGACGATTTACAACGCAAGCAGCCTGTATCCCAGTGGCATTACCGGCAAAGGCATCACTATCGCGGTGGTGGAGGATCTAGGCATGGATCCTTCCGATTGGCCCAATTTCGTTAGCCAGTTTGGTCTTGGCGGTTACGGAGGAACCTTCCAGCAGTTCCAGCCACAGCTGACACCGTCCACAGGCAATTGTACTGATCCGGGTGGTACGGACCCGTATAGCGAGAGCATTGAAACCGTGCTCGATTCGGAATATGCAACAGCCATCGCACCGGGCGCCACGATCTGGGTAGCTACCTGCGATGATTCCGATTCGACCAACTTCTTCGGTGGTGTGTTCACGGCTGCGGATAATCTGATCAACAATACCGATCCAGCCGGACGGCCTAATGTGATCAGCGCAAGCTACGGCTACGGTGAAGGTTTTACTGACGCCGCCAGCAAGACGGCCATCGATCTGATGTGGGCGCAGGCCGACGCGGAAGGTATTTCCGTGTTTGTATCCAGTGGCGACTCCGGCTCCAACCCGAGCTTCAATGGCAGCATCATTAATGGAGTCGGCATAGATGCCAATTCGTTCGCCACTTCGCCGAACGATACGGCCGTAGGCGGTACGGATACAGCGGATGTGCTGGACGGCACCACCAAGAAGTACTTCTCGAGCACGCTCAACGCCGTGTACGGCTCGGCGAAATCGTATGTGCCGGAGCTCACGTGGAATCAGTCATGCGGCAACACGGTGGCAGCCGAGAAATTGGCGGGCGTGTCGGCCTTGCAGTTTTGCAAGAACGCGCTGATCTATGATCCCTACGGCTATTACGTGACATCCGAAAGCGGTAGCGGTGGTCCTTCGTCGGTCGATGCCAAACCCTCGTGGCAACGCATCGTGCATGGTGCGGCCAAGGATCAGTCGCGCGATTTGCCAGATGTCTCATTGTTTGGCGGCTCGTATGGCGGGTATTCGTGGGTGATCCTGTGCACCGGTTATTACCCTTGCACCGCCAACTTCGCGTCGCCGGTGGAGCTGGTGGGTGGTACATCCTTATCGTCACCCATGTTCGCGGGGATCCAGGCGTTGATTGACCAGGGTTTGTCCAACGCCGGCCTGTCCGCAGACCAAGGCAACGCCGCACCAACCTTGTACGAACTGGCCAGGAATGAATACGGCGGTGCCAGCGGTAAAGCACCTTCTACGCTTACCCAGTGCAGTTCCGATAACGGCACCAGCGGTACGGGCAAGTGCGTGTTCTACAACATCACGAGCGGCGGCAATTCCACGCAATGCATCCAGATACAGGAATTGGCGCAAACCACGCCCGATTGCTACTTCTATGGAACGATCCAGAACTTCGAACAGTTCTATGGACCGACCCAGGTGGGCCTGACTGCCACCAGTTCCAGCAAGTACAACAGCAACACCGCAGCCTATGCGGCGCAAGCTGGCTGGAGTTTCGCCAACGGCCTTGGCTCCGTGAACGTCAATAACCTGTTCAAGGCATGGAAGACCTTCGTAAAAGCACCGTAGCCAACGGACGCGAACCGTGCATGACCCTCACCCTCTTCCCTTCGGGGGAGAGGGCGAGGCACTGAAAGTCAACGCGCTACCTGGTTGTCTTGAAGTTCATCTGCAACGAAAGTGCGTCAGGCCGGATAATCGAGTTTCGGATACCAGTCCGTACCGCGGCCTTCAGGTGTCATGTCAAACACGGTCCAGATCGGCATCGGGTCGGGCGCACCACGGGGATCCTGTCCGGGATCGGCCGTTTCGAAGCCCATTTCACCGCTCCAGAAATGACGGATCGTTCCGTCGCGACGCGTGAAGACGTTGAACGCCGGCATGTCGCTGTCGTTCTCGCCGATGGCCTGATAGTCACGGCTGAAATGGCTGTTGAGATCGGAATACAGTTTCAAATGCCGCCACCCGCGCTCGCGTTTGAAAGCGAGGAGGCGCTCGATAGGCGATCGCGCGACAACGGCCAGCGCAATGCGTTGTTCCATGTCGCGCGCCTCGCCTTCCCATGCACCGAGTAACGAGGTGCACATAGGGCATGGCCGTTCGCGCTGGGGGCCGAACATGTAGCTGTAGATCACCAATGTCTGTTTGTCGCCGAACAAACCCGCAAAATCGCTAAGGCCATTTTCGCCCTGAAAGCGGTAATCGCCCCGCACCTCTCCACCGGGTGGAAGCGCGCGCCGCATTTCGGCGACGCGTTCGATATGCCGGCGCAGTTCAATTTCTTCGCGCAGCAATTCATTGCGAGCGCGACGGTACTCCACGCTTTCATTCGGCATGCTGGTGGCATTGCGTTTGACGAGCTCGGCGGCTGGGATAAGGGGCTGGGTCATGATCGCGCTCCTTCGATAGATGGGAATGGAGGAAGGCTTATTTGATACAACGACGAATGGAGAGTCTCGAAATCGACAGGCGCAGCGAGGGAGAAGCGGCTATGGCAGGTCAGCAGGCGATAGGTCAAAGATGGCCTGGTTTCAAGCATTTATCTGCTCCGCAGAGTAGCGCCAGAGATACAGACCGGCGCCATGGCATCGTCCGGGCTTGCTAACCGATACAATTTCGATATATCTTTTTATGGCGAATTTCGATATATCGGAGTTATATCATGCACAAGCATTTCTTGTTCCATCGGTTCATGCACCGCCGTTACGGCTGGCACGAGGCCGGCGGTGGTTTTGACGATGATGCTTATTACGAATTCCATGGGCGTCGCGGCCGTCACGGTCCGTTCGGCCATCAGGACGGGGATGTTTTCAGCGAATGGGACGGTTTGCAGGGTGGCGGCCGGCGTGGCGGCGGACGCCTGCTCGGGCATGGCGACCTGAAGCTGCTGCTGCTGGCGCTGATCGAACAGCAGCCGCGCCATGGCTACGAGCTGATCCGGACGATCGAAGAGATGTTCCACGGCCATTACTCACCCAGCCCTGGCGCGGTATATCCGACGCTCACGATGCTGGAAGAACTTGGCCATGCTTCGGTGGCGAATGAGCAAGGCGGGCGCAAACTCTACGCCATCACCGACGAAGGGCGCGCCTTTCTCGAAGCCAACCGCGCGGCGGTGGACGCCATGACGGAACGCACGCGCCATAGCGCGCGCCTGATCGCCAAGCTCTCCTTACCCATGGCGGTACGCAAGGCGATGCATGCGCTCAAGCATGCGGTGCTGATGCGCGGTGCAGAGTGGAACAAGGCGGAAGCCCAGCGCATCGCGGCGATTCTCGAGCGCGCTGCCACCGAGATTGCCACGGGTCGCAAGGATGGAGACTGAGATAGACAACGTATTGGCCGCCTGGCAGCAACGTTGCCAGGCGCAAGGCCTGTCGCTAACTGCATCACGCCGTGCCATTCTCCGCGCGCTGATGGAACAGCACGAAGCGCGCGACGTCGTACCGCTGTTACAGGCAGCGCAGCTACATCATGCACAAACAAGCATCGGCACGCTCTACCGTTTCCTGCGCGAACTGGAACAACGCGGATTGGTAGATGCCTATGCTCAGCCGCATGGACGCATGCACTGGCAATTACGAGAGTTCGAACCCTTTCCTGCTGCGTTTCCGGCACCCGACGTGCGTCGCATCCTGAGGCAAGCGCAGGAGTTTTTGCGGAGGCTGGCATGCACCGGCCTTGCGGAGCCGGTGTCATCGCATGGCGCACAACAGGATTGCGATGACAAACGTACTCTTGCCGTGCTGCACGACATGGCCTCGCAGTTCGGCTACCGACTGCTTCCCGAGGGGCGCGATATGTATCGCGCTTCATGACTGGATTCAAACATGACCAAACACGAACACCGCATGGTGCGTCATTCATTGGCGCTGCGCACACTCGAAGTGCTCAGTGCGCAGCGCATGACACCGCACATGCAGCGCATTGTTCTGACCGGTGATGCACTCGACGGCTTCGTCAGCGCTTCGCCCGACGATCACGTCAAACTGCTGTTTCCCAATCCCGAAGGTGAACTCGTCTTTCCCACGCCGGGACCCCATGGCCCTGAATTTCCACCGGGTGTCACGCCATCGCCCATGCGTGACTACACGCCGCGCTACCATCACGACCGTCGCCGTGAGTTAACGGTCGATTTCGTATTGCACGGCGATGGCCCTGCCTCGTCATGGGCCGAGCAAGCTGCTCCCGGCCAGCGCATTGGCGTGGGCGGCCCACGCGGCTCCTTCCTGGTCGCCGACGATTTCGACCACTACGTCCTGATCGGCGATGAAACCGCACTGCCTGCCATCGGCCGCTGGTTGGAAGAGATGTCGCCCGACGTGCATGTCATCGTACTGGTGGAAATTCCAGATGATGACGATCGTCAATCCCTGTCTTCAGCAGCACGCTGTAACGTGACGTGGTTGCCGCGGCATGGAAGCGATGCGGCGAGCAGCCAGCTACTCGAAAACGCCTTGCGTGCCTTGCCCGATCTGCCAGGCGACACGTTTTATTGGATCGCTACCGAATCCCGCCGTGCACGCAACATGCGCCGTTATGTAACGGACCAGCGCGGCGTTCCCAAGGATTGGATCCGCGCCACTGGTTATTGGAAGGCGGATGGGCAGGAGGATGAGGAGAATTGATGCACAGCTGTGGCCTATAGCCACATGACGACATCTCATTGCTTTCTTGCGTCGATCCAAGAGTTCAACTTTTGCGTACCTCTCTGGCGCAGATACGCGAAACATTCCGTGCACATTACAACACACCTTATCGCCAGGTTCGCCGAGCCTATGTTGGTACGCCAAGCGATGTGTGCATTTTAGCGCACCTTGCTCATGCTTAGCGGACTGGGATGATGCACAGCGCAAAGCGGCAGTTTTCGAGTGTACTTGCGACCGAGGTCGCTTCGGGCCACTAGGATGAAAGCCCAATGTGAAAACACGCGTTATCGGCGAAACCTTGAGAAAAATCCAGTTTCCCTCCTGTGCAGTATTCGAGTTTAAAGACCCATAGCTTCTAGCCGATCAGAACACGCGCCGTAAGGAGTGAACATGGGCATCTTTTATCATATCGTTGAAGACGATCCGCTCGATAACGGGAGTGGAAGTCAAGTCATTGAGGGACAGAGCAACTGCACCATTCAAGGTCCTGACGGAAAACCTCGCAATCAAACTTTTCTTGGTCACCGCGCTTATTGCGGTGTTTGCAAAAGTACAGGACCCATCGCTCCAGGGCCCGGAACCCCTGGTGACAGCTTGCGTATGTACGACGCAGTTATATGCGCTCGCGAGGCAGTCGAAGGCGATATCGTCCTTTGTAAATGCGGACGCTCGCCCAAAGTCATTGCTACTTATGGGCGCATGTCTTTTATCAAAGCTGACAGCGGATCGGACGTGATCTGTGACGCAACCGAGTTATTACACCAACACTGCCGCTCCTCTTGGATAGCACCGCCATTGAATGCTGATACGAATGAGGATCTTGAACTTTATTTCGAGATCGTTGACGCAATTACGGATACTCCCATCGAAGGAATGACCCATACACTATCCAGCGATGGTCAGGTTCTTGTTTTCGACAACACCTTGATAGGAGGAAAAACACGGGCATTTTCGGTCAAGGACCATCCGAATCTCTCCTTCGTAGCATGGCGTGCAGGGGACGCGCGATGAGTGACACAATCAGCCAAGAAGTGCGCCTTCTTGCGGCGATCGCCTATGGGGAGGCATCTACAGCGAACAACTCTCAAGAGATTGGCGGTATCGCATTCGCAGTTGCCAACAGATGTCGAGCTTGGGGTGAAAAGACCGTGTCCGAACTACGCGGCGCCGATCCGGACTATTCGTATGCATGGGACGGTTCAAATGCTCGCTTCAATAAGTTGATGCAGGCCTCCTATAGCGAGATCAACCTCGATTCTGGAATGAAGCTTGCCGTCGCGTGGGCAAAGAAAGCCTTGTCTGATGATGGGCCAGACCCATCCAACGGTGCATTCTGGTGGGATGGCCTCGATTTCAAGACAAATTATTCCAATCATCCAAAGGCTCGCGATGGTTTTAAATGGGGACATATTTCTGACAATATTTTTGGATTGCCAGAGAAGCGGCGTGAAATCATAGTTCGATGGAAAATACGCAATAAAAAAACGGGAAGGATTATCGATGGAGCCGAGCGCGGACGGTATGACTCCGTATGGATCTCAACGGCCGCGCACGGAGAAACGATATTTTGGTTGCACAACCCAGATTATCTCAAGGCAACCGGAGCAAAAGCGTACCGATGAAAAGAATCTGTATATTGACCGCCATGCTTGTCTTCCTGACGGGCGTCGTTCGCGCGGACCAGTCTTATAAAGACTACGATACCTTTTACACGAATCAACCGGGTACCTTATTTACTGCCCCTATTCCATTCGACGCCAACGCAGCTTACTCCACTCCTGGGGAACAGGGCATCTATACACAGCTTCAGGCCAAACTGGAGAACAAGGCAATAGCTATCGAGCTAGCAGAGAATCGAATAACGATAAACGGAAAAGCGTACCTCTACTCCAGCGCCACAACCTTCCCTGGAGAGCATTCCTCGAATATCTACCCACTTACTGACCAAGTGTTCCTTGTCTCACGCACAAATGTCCATCCAGATCTCTTATGCCTACAAGGCAATAGCGATGGATCAGGTGAGGCTGATCGTCATGCCCAGATTTATCTGCTAATAGACCCTCTAGCGACCCAGCATAAAAGAGCTCTTTTGCATTTGCCCAGTCTACTTTCGTCCTGTCGCGCGATAGTAAAAACCAAGGATGGAAAGCTCGCTTTTCCAAATAACAGCTACATCTTCGACCATGCTCAGGCCTCTCGTATCGGTCTGCTCATGACGTACTATACGTTTACGGATGGGCGTTTTATTCCCATCGGAAAAACGATTCGACTTCAATTTGTCCAGCCTGAAATACCTTTTCAATTTTCGATACAAAACGAGAATTAACATCAAAATCTCATATTTACGCCACCTCACAGAAGACGTAGGAGGCGTATTTCGCCATCGCATTGAGCGTAGGATTCCAAAGAATCGCACGAGGTAGCGTGTATGAGAGATTAAGCACCCAGGATCATAGGGTCTGTCTTATCGCGTAAAGGAGAGCCTAAGTTGAACACATACGCTGGCTTTTCTGGTAAGAGTGGCCCCTCTTCTCTTGAGTCTAAGCTGAGGAGAGGGGCTAATCTGGTGGTCAATAGCACGGATGTCTAATGGACCGCGCCCGGCTTCAGCCACGTCTGGAACAGTTCGTCGATGCGCCGATATTCGTCGTACCAGGAATCGGCATGTTCGAATTCGTGGCGTTCCAGCGGGTAGATGGAAATCCAGAAATTCTTCTTGTGCAGTTCGATGAAGCGCTGATAGAGGCGAATGGAGTCGCTGGCCATCACGTTGTTGTCGATCAGGCCATGGTTGATGAGCAACGGATCGCGCAAGTTGGCGGCGTATTCGATCGGTGAGCTGATTTTGTAGGCTTCCGGATCGAGTTGCGGGTCGTTGAGGATGTCGGAGGTGTACTCGCCGTTATAGGTGGTCCAGTCAGCCGGCGGACGCTGCGCTGCGCCTGCAGCGAATTCACCCGGTGCGCGCAGCAGGGCCATTTCGGTGAGGAAGCCACCGTAACTGCCGCCATAGATGCCGACGCGCTTCGGATCGACGCCGTGGTTCTTCACCAGCCATGCTTTACCGTCGAGCAGATCTTCCAGCTCGGGATGACCCATCTGGCGATAAATCGCGGTACGCCATGCGCTGCCGTAGCCCTGGGAGGCGCGGTAATCCATGTCCAGCACCACGTAACCCTGTTGCACCAGCAGATTGTTGAACAGTTGCTCGCGCTCGTAATACGTGGCGGATTCCGTCACATCCTGCAGGTAGCCGGCCCCGTGCACGAAGATCACTGCGGGACGCGAATCGGGCGCATCGGTTTCATTGGCCGGTCCGTAGTACTTGGCGTAGATGACGCCGGCGCCGTGCGAGGACGGCACCTTGACGAACTTCGGCGCAATCCATGCGTGCGCGGTAAAGGCCGGCTTCATGGTGTGAGTGAGTTCGTGCGGTGTACCGCCTTCTGCATTTTGCACGGCCAGTTGTGACAGGACGTAAGCCGAAGAATGCAGCACGGCGACTTGCCGGTCATCCGGCGACAGCAGGAATTGATCCATGCCGCCGTAGTGAGTGATGCGGCTCAGTTCACCCCCGTTCGACGGCACGCGATACACGTCATAGCTGTAGGGTGCTTCCCGGTTGGTGCGCACATAGAACCACTTGCCATCGTAGGAGAGCTGGGGCTGGCTGACTTCGAATTTGCCGGAGGTCAGCGCCTTGGCTTTGCCATCCAGCGGTTTTACGTATAGCTGCGAGTAGCCGCTCTCTTCGCTGAGATACCACAGCGTGTGATTGTCCTTGAGCCAGCCAAAGTCGTTGTACGACCAATTGATCCAGGCATCGTTATGCAAGCGGTGCTGCGGCACGAATGCATGACGCGCGAAGTCCACGCTGACGATCCAGCGATCCTTGTTGTCGATGGAAAGAAATTCCAGGGCGACATTGTTGCCATCGTCGCTCCAGGCGATGTCGGGGCTGGTACCGTCCATCGTGTAGAGCGTTACAGGGCGAACGTCCGGTGCTTTCAGCGCCTTGGCCTCATCGTCCCTGCCCGCCTTGCGCAGGGCGGCAATGGTCTGGTCGCGGATCGCCTTGAGCGGGTCGTCTTTGATGCCGGGCAAATCGTCTGTAGAGAGCGGATACGACTTGTGTGCGACGAGATCGAGCAACACCACCGATTGCGGGGCCGGATCGTTGCGTCCGACGTACGTCCGCGCCGCCTCGGTTTCGGTATAGCCGGAATCGGTCACGTAATGGATGACATCCGGCGCCTTGCCGTCGTCATGGTGCGCCGGCTGCGTCACCAGCAGCATCCAGCGTCCATCGGGTGACAACTCCGTGTCGATCAGCTGGTCTTTGTCACCGAGGTAGAACGGTTGCGGTGCGCGAGTGGGATCGGCCGCCGCCAGCGCTTGCTGGTCGGCGCGCAACGCGTCCTGATCGGCTTTGTCTTCGCGCAGTGTCTTGAACAAGTCGAGCTGTTCGCGACCGAGCGCATCGGGTTTCTTTGCTTGCGGATCATCGGTGAATTTCAGCACGGCCGCGGGCGATGTCACGCCGGTGGCAAAGTCATACACATACCAAGTGTTGCCATCGCGAAACTGCAGCGAACGTCCATCCGCCGAAAATTGCGGCGATGATTCCGGTTGGGGACTGCGCGTGACCTGTGTGCGGCGGCCACTTGCCAGATCGATCAGAAAGACATCGCCGTGGAAGATATAGGCTGCATGCTGATGTGTGCGGTCGTACACCGGGGCGCCTTCCGCATGCGCGGTTGCTGCTGCATCCAACTTGGTGCTCTGCCCACTGACAGGGTCGACCTGATAAAGGTCGCGCACCGGACTGCCATCGCGCTTGAGGCTGTAGTAAAGGCTGCGTCCGTCCGCACTCCAGTAGGGATTTTCCACTGCATGCCCCATCCAATCGGGGTTGGCCATGACGGTGTCGAGATCAAGGGTTGGCGCGGTTTCCGCGGCCACCGGCAAGACGGAAAGGGCTATGAGGCCGGCAAGCAGCAATCGGCGCATGGAAAACGCTCCATCGTTGAAATCGGCCAGCATAGCCAAGCGAGCCGACGTGGCAAGCGCCAAGGGTCCTGTTTCGCTGCCCGTGCATGCACATTAGGCTGAGGGATTGTCCCGTCGCCAAATAGCGTTGCCTCAAGGGGAATACGTCTATGCCTGCCCTATTGCGCTACCTGCCCGTTCTCGCGCTGACCATGGCTGCAGCCGCCTATGCCGGCAACGCACCGCCCCCCGCATCACCCGCACAATCGACGGCGAGCGTGCTGCATGGCGTGACGGTAAGCGACCCTTATCGGTGGCTGGAAAACCCTCAGGATCCTGCTGTGCAGGCCTGGATCAAGGCACAAAACACGCACACGGATGCGGTGCTTGCGGCCATGCCCGACGGCAAGGCCATGACGGAGCGCGTGCAGCAACTGGCGATTACATCGACGACGCGTTCTTCGCCGCTACTGGCAGGGAGCACCCTGTTCTACATGCAGGAGACGCCACCGCAACCGCAACCGCAACTGATGGCGCAAGCATGGCCGAGCGGCAAAGCGCGGGTCCTGGTGGATCTCAATGCGGGCGGCGGCAATCTAGCCATTACCGGCTATTGGCCTTCGCCAAGTGGGCGCTATCTCGCCTATGGCACCGCTGAAGGCGGCAGTGAGTTGACGACGTTGCATGTGCTCGATGTCGCTAGCGGCAAGACCTTGAGCGATACGTTGCCCTACGCGGGTGGCGGTACCACGCCGCAAGGTGTGGCGTGGGACGCGAACGAACAGGGTTTCACCTATGTACGTTTCCCTCTGCCGCCGGCTGGAGCGGAAGTGAAGCAGTTCGACGCCGTGCTGGTCCATCACCGGCTCGGGCAGTCCGTAACTGCCGATGAAACCGTATTCGGTACGCATTATTCGAAAGTCGCCGAATATCGCCTGCTGACCTCGCCGGGCGCCACGCAGCTCGCCGTGCTCGCCAACATCGGCGACGGTGGACCGGCTGAGGTGTATCTGCGCCAGGGTACGCAGTGGAAAAAGGTATTGGGCGATGACGCAAACGTGCGTAGCGCGGCATGGGTGGGCCAACGGCTATTCGTAACCGGTTTTGCGGATGCACCACGAGGCAAGGTCATGGCCGTTGACGCGCAGGGCCACATCAGCACCGTGGTGCCGCAGCGCCATGGTGCCTTGCAGGATGTAACGCCGATTGCGGACGGTTTTCTAGTCACGCGCAGCTGGGGACCGGATTGGTGGGTAGAGCAGTACAACGCGAAGGGCACATTCGTGCGGCGCATACCGTTGCCGCAACACGGGATCAGTATTGAGGGGATCGCCGCCGAACAGGGCCAAGACCATGCGTTGATTACCTATGGCGGTTGGACACTGCCGGCGCGCTGGGCGGACTACGACGCTAATGCCGGAACCTTGCGTACTGTTTTGGAAGTGAAGCCGGCCGCCGATTACAGCCAGATCCAGGTGCGGCGCATCGAGGGCGTTTCCAAAGACGGCACGAAAATTCCAGTAACCGTACTGGCCATGCCCAGCATCACGCCCAATGGGCGTCGCCCGACCATTCTCTATAGCTACGGCGGCTTCGACATTCCCATTGCGCCGCATTTCATTGGCCCGGAACTGGCGTGGCTGGAACGTGGCGGCGTACTTGCCTTTGCCAATATCCGCGGTGGCAATGAGTACGGCGAAACGTGGCACGCGCAAGGCCAGAAGCTGCACAAGCAGAATGTGTTCGACGATTTTCACGCCGCGGCATTGGCGCTACTCGATGCACGCTGGACCGATCGCCAGCATTTGGGCATCTTGGGTGGAAGCAATGGCGGACTACTGATGGGTGCATCGCTTGTCCAGCATCCTGGCGACTATCGGGCGGTGGTCTCGATGGTCGGCATTTACGACATGATTCGTCACGAGACCAACTTCGCTAACGGCGCCTACAACGTGAGCGAATACGGCACGGTGAGCGACCCTGCTCAATTCAAGGCCACGCTGGCTTATTCGCCGCTGCAGAACGTCAAACCGCACGCAGCTTATCCCGCCGTGCTGATGACCACAGGTGCGAATGATCCGCGCGTAGCGCCTTGGCAATCACGCAAATTCACCGCGGCGTTGCAGAACGCGACCACATCCGGCCAGCCGATTTTGTTGCTCACGCGCATGAATGCGGGTCACGGCATTGGTGCCCCGTTTAGTCAGCGCGTTGGCAATACGGCGATCATGTTGACGTTCTTTGCGTCCGAACTGGGGCTGCCTTCGTCGCAGCATTAGCGCGAAGGCGCTGCGGTCCGCCGTCGTTTATTCGAGGCGGATTCGCAGTGATCTTTTCGCGAAAAGTTTTTTCATGCCGCCCCTCCCCCCCGGCGGGAAAAGGGGACAGGCGAGGCACCAGGGACTGCTACGATGCGCCTTCGGTTACCTGCCTGTGATATCCCATGAGCCTGCTCCCCGCCGTCGAAAACGAGACCGCCGTAAACCCTGTCTACAGCATCATCTGGCTGCACGGCCTGGGCGCTGATGGGCATGATTTCGCACCTATGGTGCCGGAGCTGGTATCACCGCAATGGCCAGCGATTCGCTTCGTATTTCCGCATGCACCGGTGCGGCCGGTGACCATCAACAACGGCATGGCAATGCGTGCGTGGTATGACCTTTACGGCCTTGACCTGGTAGCGCGGCAGGATGAAGCCGGCATACGTGAATCCATGGCCCAAGTGGAAGCTTTGATCGCCCGTGAGCAAGAGCGCGGCGTACCAAGCGAGCGCATCGTGTTGGCGGGGTTTTCCCAAGGCGGCGCCATCGCGTTGGCAACCGGACTGCGTCATCCGCAGAAACTGGCGGGCATGATTGCGCTTTCCACCTATCTGCCGATCGCCCATTCACTCGCCGCCGAACGAAGCGCCACCCATACCGATGTGCCCATCTTCTGGGGGCATGGAACGTTTGATCCCGTCGTGGCCCTGCAACGCGGTGCCGATTCACGTATGGCATTGGAAGCGCTCGGCTATCACGTAGCGTGGCATACCTACCCCATGCCACATGCCGTCTGCCCGGATGAAATCGCCGATTTGCGTTGCTGGATCGGCGATCGGCTACGCTGAAAAACGCGTAGTCAGGGGGCATACTGCGCGCATGCCGGCATCCGACATTCCGACCTCCCGCTCGTCGCACAGTCCGCTGCCGGACTTCTGCAGCTTGCCGGTGATCTCCGCACTGTGGGTGGTGGGTGCGCTGTGCGTCACCCTGGCATGGCTGGCACCGCAGAGCACACGGGGCTGGCGCGGCTATAGCGTCGGCATGCTATTTGTGGAATGGCTGACAACCGTGATGGGCGTGGCCTTGTGCAAGCTGCGTCCATCGCTGTTACGCCTGCCTGGCTTGCTGCCTTATGCCGGTGTCTGGCTGATCATGCTGGTGATCGTGGTGCTGGGAAGCGTGCTGGCGCAATGGATGGATCGCGTGCTGGAGATGCAGCTGATTCGCGACTACACCGATGTGTTTGTGGTCAATAACGCATTGATTGCTGCCTTATTGGGTGCCGCGATGTTGCGCTACTTTTATGTATTGGCGGAGTGGCAAGCGCGACTGGCGGCGGTGGCACACGCCAAGGTCGAAGCGTTGCAGGCGCGCATCCGGCCGCACTTTCTGTTCAACAGCATGAATACGGTAGCAGCGCTGGTGCGCGTGGATCCGGTGGCTGCCGAGCGTACGGTGGAAAACCTGTCGGAGCTATTTCGCGCGGCGCTTGGCGAACGCGATACACATATGGGCACGCTGGGAGAAGAACTGCAGCTGGTGGATCGTTACCTCGCGATCGAACAACTTCGCCTTGGTGAGCGTTTACATGTCAGGCGAGAGATCGATGATCTGCCGCAAGACGCGCCATTGCCGCTATTGCTCCTGCAGCCATTGGTGGAGAACGCCGTACGACACGGCATCCAACCCTTGCGCGAAGGTGGCGACATTGTGCTGCGCGGCACCTACGAAGGCGGCATGATGATGATCGAGATCGACAATCCGCTTGCTGGTAGCCCCGCACCCGGCGGTGCCGGACATGGTTTGAACAATGTGCGCCAGCGCGTTGCTTATCACTACGGACCGCGTGCAAGCGTGGAAGCCGGCCCTCATGAGAATCGCTTCAGAGTAAAGCTGCGTTTGCCTGTCGAGGTACGCCATGCGCGTTCTGATCGTCGATGACGAACCACTGGCGAGGGCTCGTCTCGCTGCCTTGCTGCAGGAGTGCGGAGACATCGATATCGTCGGCAGCGTGGGTGATGGCGAAGCTGCATTGGCCGTGCTAGCGGACACCAAGCCGGATCTGCTCTTGCTGGATATCAATATGCCAGGCCTGGATGGCAACGCGCTCGCCGCGCGACTGGCCCATCGCTTACGGCCCCAAATCGTTTTTTGCACGGCTTATGAAGCCCATGCCGTCCATGCCTTTGATCTTGGTGCGGCGGATTATTTGCTCAAGCCAGTGCGTGCGGAGCGCTTGCGCGATGCACTCAAGCGCGTACGTCTGCGCCTGGACGCTCAGCCCCGGGAAGCTGCCGGCTGGTTGCACGCTCGCGTCCGGGGTGAGCCGATTCGTATCCCGCTGGATGACGTGATCTACCTGCTGGCGGACGAGAAATATGTTGCCGCTCACCGCAGCCGGGATACCTTGCTGCTCGACGAATCGCTGCGCCAACTGGAAGAGACATATCCGGAACAGCTGGTTCGGCTGCATCGCAACTGCCTTGTACCGTCTCACCGCCTGATCGGCCTGAAGACATTGACCGACGGTCGCGTACTGGCGCGATTGGCCGGTACCGATGTCTGTCCCGAGGTGAGCCGCCGCAATTTGCCGGCCTTGCGCAAACTTCTTCGCATGGGCTGAGCGCTGCGCGACAATGGTCGCAGACGCCACGCCCGGAGTTCCCATGCCGTCTTCTGTTCTTCGCATCGCTACACGCAAGAGCGCGCTTGCCTTGTGGCAGGCCGAGCACGTGGCGAGCCTGCTGCGCGCGGCTCATCCCGGCCTACGGGTGGAGCTGGTGCCGATGACGACGCGCGGCGATGACATTCAGGACAGGTCACTGGCGACGATTGGCGGAAAAGGCCTGTTCCTCAAGGAACTGGAAATCGCCATGCTGGAAGGCCGCGCCGATCTCGCCGTGCATTCTTTGAAAGATGTGCCGTCGGAACTGGAACCCGGCTTCGTGTTGCCTGCCATCCTCCCCCGGGCCGACGCGGCAGACGCGTTCGTAAGCAATCATTTCCCTGATATTGCTGCGCTTCCGCAAGGCGCACGGATCGGAACATCATCCTTGCGTCGGCAGGCGCAAGTGCGCGCGATGCGTCCGGATCTCGAGTTGCTCGATTTGCGCGGTAATGTCGGAACCCGTCTGCAAAAGCTGGATGATGGTCACTATGACGCCGTGATACTCGCTTGCGCGGGACTGGAACGACTTGGCTTGCATGACCGCATTCGCAGTCGCTTGACGGCACCGACGTGGCTCCCGGCGCCAGGACAAGCCGCGATTGCCATCGAGGCCCGCGCGGATCAATTCGCAACGCGAGAACAGTTGGAAGTGTTGGATGATGCGGACACACGCATGACTGTTACAGCCGAGCGCGCCATGAACCAGGCGCTGGGCGGCAGCTGCACCGTTCCCGTCGGTGCGTGGTGCACGGTGACGGAACGTGGTTTGCATCTGCGTGGCATGGTGGGCGATGCATCGAGTGGACGCTTGCTGCTGGCTGAGGCAACCATCGCCAATCAGAATGCGGCGGACCTGGGAGAGACAGTTGCCCAGGCCTTATTTGCGCAAGGTGCTGCGACACTGCTCCATTCAGACGCGAAAACGTCACCCACTTAGGCTGGAACAGGTGTGAGGCGCCGAATCTCTCCACTGACGCCCCACAGCAGAAGTACGGAACTGCATGGCCATGCCCATAAAAAAACCCTTCCGCGCCTGTCGCGCGCAGAAGGGTCGATAAAAAATTGGCTATCGCCGATTACAGGTTGTAGACGAGATTGGTGGTCGTCAATGTATCGGTTCTGCGGATGCCGGGCAGCACTTGGCTGTTGTGGCGTACCTGGAAACCCACCTTGATCGAGAGTTTCTTGGTCATGCTGACGGCAAGACCTGCGTCGTTCTGCAGATAGGTGTTCTTGGTGCCGGCTTCGGTGAGGAGCGTATCGTCGAATGCGGTGTTTGCCGTAAGGCGGTATTTGTAGTTCACCAAGCCACGCGCGACCACTTCGCTTTGCCTCGGCTCGGCGAGCGGCACGGTCTGTCCGTTGATGGTCTCGGTACCGGTGGCCGGCTGGTACTCGGTATAACCCGGACCGATTTCGAAGGAGAGCTGGGTACGTTCTGTTTTCAGCGCTATGTAGCCATAGCCGATGGAGACCGTACCTTGCCAGCGATTGGCGCCGAAGTCGTCATGGTCATAACGGCCCGCCGTCACAATGTAGCTGCGCGGGTCAAGTTTGTAGCCAGCCGAAGCGCCGAAGTCATAGCGGTTGGCCGTGGTATCGAACTGCCTGACCGAAGCGCCTTGGGCGTTCGTCACCGTCACTTGCCCTTTGTCACGCAGCGCATCGAGGAAGAAGTTGTTCTTCCACTGGTCGGTTTCCTGACTCAGGTTCAGCTTTGCGTTCACGTTCTGCGAACGGGAGTTGCCGGTCGTCGAGGCAAAGCCCAGCTCGCCCGAACCTGTCCAATTACCCGAACTGGTCTGGGTACCGGAGGATGTGTCCTGGGCCTGGGCAGCGAAGGCGACCAGGGTGGCGAGCGCCAGGCTGGTCATCAGCAAAGTTTTCATCGCTGGGGGTCCTAGTGGTGGGGATTGTTAAAAAGCTGTTGGACCCGACACTTTAACTGGAGGGCTTGAACCTTTTGTGAATATTTAGAGCGATCTTAATGCCTGATTTCAGACCCGATGGGCTCCGGTTCACCCACACCTAGCGCAAAGCGGATCAGCGCGAAATCGTAGAGCCATAGCTCCAGGCTTTTTCCGATCACGCAGGCCATCGCTGCGCCCAGCGCCAGCCAGCGGCCATCCGGAACCACGGATACCAAGGGCAAGCTCAGGCACGGCACCGCGCAAATAAGTGCGGCGGCCAAAAACCGGCGCGCCTGGAACCCTTGGGCTCGTCGCCAGGGATCTCCCAGTCTTGAGCCACGCAGAGAGTGCCAGGCAACGCCATCCACCAGGCCAAGCAGCATGGCCATCAACAACAGCCCGATGACCCAGGGCCGGGGAGTAAGCCCGCTTTCGAGAGGACCGGCCTGGAACATCACGCATACCCACAGCCACAGGCCACCGCCGTACCAGGCGGACAGCACGCGGCTGACCGGCAGTTGCGTGGCTATCCCCGCCCGGCTGGCGAGACGGCGGGTCCGATAGCCGTAAGCACTGGACACCAGGCAGAACAGGCTGCACAGCATGAGCGCAACACTGATCAGACGAGTGGCCCAAAAGCTTTCATTCCCGCGGACCAGGCCTGCCAGGCCAAGCATGGGCAGATAAGTCGCCAGGGCCAGCAAGGCCTCGCGAGTGGGTCGCTGCTTATGGCCTATGTACCAGCCGTGCCATTCCGGCATGGCCCGCCAATGCACGGTGGCGGCGAGCAGACCCGCACTCACGAATGCGCAGCCTAAGGCCAGCGGCACCAGCGCATTACAGCGACCGGGGTTGTAGATTCCCAAGGCCAGGGCCAACCCAAGCAGCATCCACAGTCCATAGCCGCATAAGGCCAGAACCTCCAGGATCATGGGCGCCAAACCTGCGGGCGGAGCCGCCGGATCGCCGCTGAACGATTGCGGTGGAAGGGTGGATTTATCCATGTGGACCGGGGAAAGTCCGACGCACGCTTGCGAGCGTCACGTAGCATGGCCATGCTACACAAAAAACCGGTTGCTGAATGTCCCCATGGATCGTTACGAGCGCATTCTTACCCTGCACCGCTTGCTGAAATCGGCCCACTACCCGGTGCCGTTGCCCAAGCTTATGGACGAGCTAGAGTGCTCGCGTGCCACGCTTTATCGAGATATTGCCTTTCTCCGCGATGCGCTCGGCGCTCCGATCGAGAGCGCGGGTGGAGAGCACGCCGCGTTCCGCTACGAAGCTACCGAAGGACAACGTTTCGAGCTGCCCGGTTTGTGGCTGACCTCGGACGAATTGGCTGCACTGCTGGCCCTCAACGAACTGATCGGCCGTAGCGGTCCGGGCGTGCTCGCCGGCGCGCTGGCGCCGTTCAAAGCACGCATCGAGCATCTGCTTTCCGATCGCGCCAGCGGCAAAGCCTTGCCGGTGGAGCGCATCCGCGTGATTCCATGGGGTGAGCGCAAGCTCGATCAGCAGGTTTTTCGTATCACTGCAGGTGCGGTGCTGGACCGCAAACAGCTGCGCTTCTTGTATCGCGCACGCACCACTAACAGCGAAAACAAACGCACCGTTTCGCCGCAGCGTCTGACGCATTACCGCGACAATTGGTACCTGGATGCCTGGGACCATGACCGCGAAGCGCTGCGCAGCTTTGCCGTCGATCGCATTGCCGAACCCCATGCCATGGATGAGCAGGCCATCGACGTGGCAGAGTCTGATCTCAACGAGTTGCTGGCTTCCAGCTACGGTATCTTCGCCGGCAAACCCAAGGCTTGGGCCACCATCCGCTTCTCCGCTCACGCGGCGCGCTGGGTCGCGGATGAACACTGGCATTCGCAGCAAAAAGGAACCTGGCTGCCGGATGGGCGTTATGAATTGCAGCTACCCTATTCCAATTCACGCGAGCTGCTGATGGACGTGCTCAAGTATGGACCTGACGCCGAGATCGTCGCGCCACTGCCATTGCGCGAAGAAATGAAGATCATGTTGCAGCTCGCGCTGACGGGATATCAATAAGAACATCCAGAACGAATGACAGGCGCGCGCACGTGCATGCCTGATCAAGACTGGTACATCACGACGGCGCAAAGTGTGAACATTCCTCATTCCTTCCGTGCAGCCTTCCATCCTTCTGTCCATGAATCAGATTGAGCCCTCGCCCGAACAGGCAACCCGCAAGCCCACCGTTGCACTTGCACTGGGTGCTGGCGGAGCGAAGGGGCTGGCGCACATCGGAGCGATTGAAGAACTCGAAGCACAAGGTTTCCAGATCGTTGCCATCGCCGGCTGCTCCATGGGCGCATTGATCGGCGGCGTCCATGCAGCCGGCAAGTTGGATATCTATCGTGACTGGGTTTGCTCGCTGGATAAGTTTGACGTGCTGAAACTGGTCGATTGGTCGTTTTCGTTCGCCGGCGGTGGATTCATCAAAGGCGAGAAGATCATCGGCACCATGCGCGACTTGATTGGCGATGTGCGCATTGAAGAACTGCCGATGGCTTTTACCGCCGTGGCCACGGATATCGAGCGCGAACGCGAGGTATGGCTGACACGCGGCTCGCTCTTCGATGCCATCCGCGCATCGATCGCCATACCTACCTTATTTCGCCCCCATTCCGTCGACGGACGGGTGCTCGTGGATGGCGCACTGCTCAATCCGGTTCCTGTCACGCCGCTGATTCGCGACTCAGCCGATTACGTGATCGCCGTCAGCATCGATGGACCTGCCGAAGCAACCCTGCCGGTGGAAATCTCCGCGGGTGAAACAAAAGCCAGGGGTGGCATCGGGCGCCTGTTGGGACGCCTGCTCATCGGCAGCGACTCCAGATCGGCAACACCCAAGCCGCATGAGCCGGGCGCACTGGAATTACTCGGGCAATCCATGGATCTGATGCAGGCCAATCTTTCACGCCTGCGCCTGGCCGCCTATCAACCGGACCTGCTGGTGCAATTAGCGCGCAATGTATCGACGGTCTATGCGTTCCACCGTGCGCGTGAACTGATCGAGTTGGGGCGGGAAAAAATGCGAACGGCGCTGGAAGGCTGGAATCCAGGATCGCGATGACGCGAAGACCGTCTGGAACGGAAATCGGTTCAACGCAGTCCGTTCGCCCTCATCCAGTTATCGAGATACATCTTCAACGCCACGGCTTGATTGTGTTCGTCGTCTTTAGCACTGTAGAGAAGCGTGACGCGGTGGCGTTCGGCACGAACCACCAGGGGTTGCCAGAAGCTTTTCAATGCGTCCAGTTCGCTGGCATAGCGATGGCGGAAGCTTTCCCAATGCGCGGGATCGTGGCCGAACCATTTGCGCAGCGCGGTACTGGGCGCCAGTTCCTTCGCCCATACATCCAAGGCGGCTTCGTCTTTTTTCAAACCGCGTGGCCACAAACGATCGACCAGTACGCGATAACCGTCGGATCGGTCGGCCGGTTCGTAGACACGTTTGACGGCAATGCTCACGAGTGGCCCTCCAGACTTAGGGGCTACATCGTTGTAAGCATACGCCTTGGTGGCGGAACCGATGCGATTTCCGGCCGGAAAATGCTTATTCCGCCCGCGTGCGAACCATGCTCAGAATTCTTCGACGCGAGTCACCTTGGCCCGGCGCATCAGCCAGGCCACGCCGCGCAGGTCCGCCAGCCCCACCCAGAGTCGATCGAGCATGCCGTATTTGGAAGTGCCGGCAGTACGCGGACGATGCCCGACCGGCACGCTTTGGCTGCGGAATCCCGCACGCTTTACGAGGGCAGGCAGATAGCGATGCATGTGATCGAAGTAAGGCAGGCGCAGAAACACCTCGCGCTCGAACAATTTGAGCCCACAGCCCGTATCCGGTGTCGCATCCCGCAGCATGCGTGAACGCACGGCATTGGCGATCTTGGAAGAAATACGCTTGTTGAAGCTATCGCGACGCGTCGTGCGCCAGCCGGCGAACAATTTGATATCGGGTTCCGCAGCATCGCGTGCAGCGAGCAGCTTAGGGATATCCGCGGGGTCGTTTTGTCCGTCGCCGTCGAGCGTCGCAACCCAGGCTGCCCGCGCAGCGCGGACGCCGTTCCACACGGCCGTGCTTTGTCCGCTACGATTGACATGATGCAACACACGCAGCTCTGGATAGGTGGCTTTTTGTGCTTGCAAGATCGCGCGGCTGTCGTCACTGGAATCGTCATCGACGTAGACGATTTCGAAGTCCAGCCGGCCGCGTAGCGCAGCAGCGATTTCAGCGAGCAGCGGTGGAATGTTGTCGCGTTCGTTAAAGACGGGCACGACGACGGAAAGTTGCGGCATGGCTTTAGCCTTGTGATGCGAATCTGTTGTTTTTAAGCCCTCTCTCTTGCGAGAGAAGATGGGTGAACAGTCGATCTTGCCTCGGGATAGCGATGAAGCGCCGTCCGAGCGGCGGTGCGAGAAATTCCCGTTTCCTCGCAAGATTGTCCTTTCACCCCGGCCCTTTCTCTTCGAAAGAGAGAAGGCAATGAGCAGTTCAACGGAGTTTGCCGAGAATCCCTTCCAGCTCGTCGTTGCTGTGGTAGTGGATCACCAGCTTGCCGCGACCGCCCCGACTATGTGCAACTTCCACCTTGGTGGCAAAGCGCTCGGCCAGCTCGCGTTCCAGCGCATCGATGTTCGGATCACGCGTCGGAGCGCTCTTGGCTTTGCCCTTAGGTGCGGTCTGCGCCTTGCGGGCAGCATCTTCGAGTTCGCGTACGCTCCAGTTGTTACGCGCCGCTTCCAGCGCCAGCGCTTCAGCCTCGCGTTCGGGCAAGGTGAGCAAACAACGGGCGTGACCCATCTCCAGCTTGCCGTCGTCGAGCAGGCGCTTGATGGAAGCCGGTAGATCGATCAGGCGCAGCATATTGGATACAGCAGCACGCGAGCGGCCCACCGCGTCAGCAGCTTGCTGATGCGTGAGATCGAATTCGTCGAGCAAGCGCTTGATCGCATCCGCCTCTTCCAGCGGTGTGAGATCCTGGCGCTGGATATTTTCGATCAATGCCATCGCCGGCACGGCGATTTCCGGCACATCTTTGACTAACGCGGGAATCTCGCTGAGTTGCGCGCGCTGCGCCGCACGCCAGCGACGTTCACCCGCGATAAGTTCATAACTGTTCTTGCCGATCGCGCGCACGACCACCGGCTGGATCAGGCCTTGTGCGCGAATCGATGCGGCCAGCTCATCCAGCGCTTCGTCGTTCCAGTGACGGCGTGGCTGATATTTGCCGGGCTGGATGTATTGGATCGGCAGTGTACGCAGCTCGCCTTCCTGTTCGATCACCGACGGAGCGCCGGCATCGCCACCGCCCAGCAGGGCATCGAGCCCGCGTCCAAGTCCACGTTTTTTCGCGGCAGACACTTAGTGCTTACTCCTGATCGAGATGTGCCGAGGCTTCCACCGAGGCTTCGGGTGAATCGCCATGCATGGCGTGCAACGCCGCTACCGCCGCCTGCGAACCGCGCTCGCGGCGAATGATTTCGCCAGCCAGGCCGATGTATGCAATGGCGCCACGTGAGCTGCGGTCATAGAGATGGATCGGCTGGCCGTGACTGGGCGCTTCGGCGAGGCGCACGTTGCGCGGAATGATGGAGCGCAGCACCTTGTCGCCAAAATGCTGGGTCAGTTGCGCCGATACTTCATTGCCGAGGTTATTGCGCACGTCGTACATGGTGCGCAGCAGGCCTTCGATCTCCAGCTGCGGATTCAGATGCTGGCGCACGGCTTTCACGGTATCGAGCAGGCTGGACAAACCTTCCAGTGCGAAATACTCGCACTGCACAGGAATCAGCAGGCTGTTGGCCGCGGTAAGCGCATTCACGGTGAGCAGGTGCAAGGTAGGCGGACAATCGATCAGGATGATGTCGTACTTGCTGTCGACTTTGGCGAGCTGCTCCTTCAAGCGATTCTCACGCGCCAGCGCATCCATCAGCTTGAGTTCGGCCGCAGTGAGGTCGCCGTTGCCCGGTAGCAAGTCGTAGTGCGCTTCCGTCGTAACGATGGCCCGTTCAATAGGTGCTTCGCCTAGCAACACCTCGCAACCACTGGGTGAGACATCGCGCTTATCCACTCCGGACGCCATGGTCGCATTGCCTTGCGGGTCGAGATCGACCAGCAGCACTTTGCGCTTTGCCGCAGCGAGCGCTGCGGCAAGATTGACAGCAGTGGTCGTTTTGCCGACGCCACCTTTCTGGTTGGCGACAGCGATGATACGCGCCATGTCTCGTCCGGTACCGTGAGTTGGATAGGTTCGAAAGGGTGGCTAGATTAGCAGGAAGGGGGCGAAACGGCCCGCCGCGTATGGGTTTTCATGCCTTGGCCAGCGATCCCTGCGGCCCTGGCGCGTGTCCCAGCACGATCAAGCGGCGCTCGGCCGGTTCAAGCCCAGGAACTTTTAGCGTGTGGATGCCGCGTATCTCGAAAGCGGATGGTACGGCCTGCAGCTCTTCGTCCAATGCCTTTCCCTTCATCGCCAGCCAGACCCCATGAGGTGCCAGCAGATGACCACCCCACGTGAGCATGTCCGAGAGACTGGCGAAGGCGCGTGCCGTGACGCAATCGAACTGACCTTCCACGGCTTCCACACGCGATTGCACGGCTTGTACGCCATCCAGCTTTAGCGCCCGGATAGCTTCACGCAGGAAACGTACCTTTTTGCCGTTGGAATCCACCAGCAGCACCTGCCGGCCCGGTTGAGCTATCGCGAGCGGAATGCCCGGCAAACCGGGGCCGGTACCCAGATCTGCCAGTGTTTGCCCTTCTACATAAGGCAGGATGGCCAGCGAATCGAGCAAATGCCTGACGACCATCTCGCCGGGTTCGCGAATCGCGGTGAGGTTGTAAGCCGCGTTCCACCGTTGCAGCAGGGCGAGATAGTCGAGCAACTGCGCCACTGCATCCGCCGGCAACACAAGGCCTAGGGTATGAAGGCCCTGTTCAAGTTGGGTCTGCAGGACGGAGCGTTCTGTCATCAGGGATCCTCGGGCGCGGCCGCGCAGTATCTATGCCGATAGCGGCGAATGCCAAGTTCCGGTACCGGCCGCGCTGCGGATGGGCGTAGTACGGCCCTGCTCCGGCGCGCGTCAAAAAGAAGACCCGCCGTGGCGGGTCGATATTTCAGCATTCCCCTGAGCCGGTGCTTCTTGGGCTACCTGGCGGGTTGTTTGCCTCTCAGGCAGATTCCAGCTCCACGCGGGTCACCATAACGCCGCGTTCGCGCAGTTCTTTGTTGAGCGTCAACTTGAGGCCAGCAGCAACTTCCCGGTAACGATCCCATTCGGATTCGGATTCCGCATCCGTTTGCAAAGCCTCCAGGGCACACCGGCGAATCAACTGGTCGGCCTGCTCGATCACCGCATCCACCCGCTCCGGCTCCAGCACCTGCCAGTAGACCGTGCCGCGCACTGCGCGCATTTCGGCCAGGGAAGCGTCGAAACGGAGCATCCGGCCACCCAGGTCAATGCGATGACCGACACGATCCAGCAGCGGCATCACCACATGTGTGCCGGGTTGCAGCAGGCGGACCGGCTTGCCATGGCGGTACAGGCTATGGACTTGCCCTGCGGGTACACGCTTCACCGCTATCCCGCCGAGGGCGAGAACTGCAATGATCAAAGTGAAGGTCAGGACAGTCATGATCTGTTAAAACAATGGTTTAGGGTTTATTTCTAAAAACTTTACGAAGCATCATTTTACAGGCATATGAACCTGCTTGGATTAATCCTAATTTAACGAGAGTTCCCCGGGCTTCGCAAGCCCATCACTATTCAAACTCTTAACAGTTTCTATTTAATGAAAGTGATGCATAGGACGTGCCGGGGTTCCCCCAGAACGAAGATCGCCCCGCCGATGGAATATCGGCAGGGCGGCGTCGGGTCTAAAGAGGGGGCGGAATTAGAACTTGCCGGCGCGAAAATCCGCGATCGCTTCGTGAATCTGCTCCGGTGTATTCATCACGAACGGGCCATAACGGGCGACCGGCTCATGCAAGGGCTGGCCAGCCACCAGCAACACGCGCGCCGCGCCCTCGCCCCCCGCAATCCGCACGCCACCGCCGTCGGACAACACCGCCAATTCGCTGCGCGCAAGCTTTTCCCCGGCGACCCTGGCGTCAGCACCATCGAACACATAGGCAAATGCGTGATGCCCTTCAGGAAGAGGGATGTCGACTGACGCCCCAGCCTCAATGGTGATGTCCAGGTAAACAGGCTGAGTCACGATGCCGGATACCGGCCCGTTTGCGTCACCTAGGGTCCCGGCAATGACCTTTATCGTCACGCCGTCAGCCGGGTAAACGACCGGGATGCGCTCAGGATCAATATCCTGATAGCGCGGCGCGGACATCTTGTCCTTGGCCGGCAGATTCACCCATAGCTGGAAGCCCCACATCAAGCCGTTTTCCTGCTGCGGCATTTCGGAATGCAGGATGCCGCGGCCCGCCGTCATCCACTGCACGCTGCCGGGCTTGAGGTCGCCGCGATTTCCATGGTTGTCGCCATGCTGCATGTGGCCGGCAAGCATGTAGGTCACGGTTTCGAAACCGCGATGCGGATGTTCCGGAAAACCGGCGATGTAGTCACCCGCTTGATCGGAACGGAATTCGTCCAGCAGCAGGAAAGGATCAAGCATGTCCAGTCCAGGCTGCCCGATGATGCGTTTGAGTTTGACGCCTGCTCCGTCCGAGGTATCAATGCCGCGGATGCGGCGAAGAATGCGGCGCTCGGTCATGGCTTGCTCCACGAAGTAAAGATCTGTAGCAAATGATGAGCGCATCGGCGGGCGCACCCAAGTGGCGCCAAGTGAACGGATTGTTTCCCGATGGAAAAGCCGATGAAGACGCAAGCATCAGACGCATTGCCGCACGCATAGTGCCGCTCGAAAAGCAAGGCGCCCATGATGGTCGCGACAGCGAGCCCGCGTGCTCGCTATGTGCCTTCGCCGTCTAGTGCACCCAGTGGCCGCTGCGCTGCCGCGGCGGAGCGGGGGGCTCGCTCTTTTCCTTGTTCGCATGACTGAGCGCATCAAGTTCCGCTTCAGTTGCCGGGTGTTCGTACCAATACTGATTGACAGCCATGAGCACGGCCGGTAGCTGGGCCAGGCATTCGTCGTATTCTTCGTCACCCAGTTTTTCGAATTCGGCATCGGCGCTCAGGATGCCTTCGTCGACGGCGAGCGCCATCACGGGACCAAGCAATTCCATCAAAGAGGAATCGTCGGCAAGGCGTTTTTCCCACAGCGAGGCGCGCAGATCGATGCCGCGGCTGAAACCCTCACACCACCCTGCTGCAGACAATGCCGGTCCGGCTTCGGTTTCCACTTCGCCCAGGATGGGTTCGTAGGCTTCCACGCCCAATTCGGCGCCGATGGAGTCGTTGAGCTTCGCCAGCAAGGCCAGCACACGGTTGCCCTCGTCTTCATCGGCAAAGGGCTCGTGCAGTACTTCCGGTAGCCACTCCTCGGGCAACACCTGGGTCGGTCCCACTGCCAGTGCACTGAGCAAGCCGTGCACGCCATCGAGCAGCAAATGACCCTCTTGCGCATGGGTGCGCAGGTAAGCGTCCAGCTCGTCGAGTTCGCTGTCGTCCAATGAACTGGGCCAATCGGTCTTGGTATTGCTCATGGTTATCAAATATCCAGCTCTACGGTGACCGGCGTGTGATCGGAGGGTCGTTCCCAACGCCGTGGTTCGCGGTCAATGGCGGCGGCCTTGGCAGATGATTTCAGGGCGTCGCCCAGCAGGATCAAGTCGATGCGCAGGCCCATGTTGCGCCGGAATGCACCTTGTCGGTAGTCCCACCAACTGTACTGGCCTCCGCTGGTCTCGAAGAGCCGAAAACTGTCATGCAAACCCAGCTCAAGGATGGCTTTCAGCGCGGATCGCTCGGGCGGCGAACACAACACCTCTTCGCCCCAGGCGACCGGGTCATAGACATCGCGGTCATCCGGCGCGATGTTGAAATCGCCCAGCACGACCAGCTTGGGATAACGCCGGATCTCGTCCGCCAGAAACGCGCGTACCTGTTCCAGCCAGTGCAGCTTGTAGGCGTATTTCTCGTCCCCTACGGCTTTGCCGTTGACCACGTAAAGATCGACCACGCGCACGCGGCCAACGGTAACTGCCAGGATGCGCCGTTGCGGATCATCCAACCCTGGAACGTCGGTCAGCACGTCCTCGAAAACAAAGCTCACGTCATTGCGTGCCAACACGGCGACGCCATTGTAGGTTTTCTGCCCGGCATATACCGCCTGATAACCGGCGGCGGCCAGCTCATCCACGGGAAATTTCGCGTCTTCCAGCTTGGTTTCCTGCAGTGCGACGACATCCGGACGGGCATCGGCCAGCCACTGGGTCAGGTGCGGGATGCGCACCTTTAGCGAATTGACGTTCCATGAGGCAATTTTCATGCTCGGATTGTAAGGGATGAGAGATGGCTACCGGCCGGGCTCGGAGGGGATAAGTGCCTTCATGCACATGGGTAATGGCACTTGCAGCTGCTAGCGTTAGGGCTTCCATGTGCCCGCGGAACGTTCGTCATGCTCAAACCTGCCCGCCTGTTGCTACCCATTGTGGCCGCCCTCCTGGTGCCGGCCGCCTTCGCCGATACGCACACTACGACCGACCCGCGTATCGAAGCCTTGCTGACCCAGCTAGGAAAAGTTCGCAACATCAATGAAGTGGCGCTGTCGCCGGATGGCCGCCAGCTGGCCTGGGTCGTGGAAACCCAGGACAAGCCGAGCATCATGTTGGCTGATGCGGACGGCAAGCATGCCCACAGCGTCGGCTTGATGACAAAACCGGGTACGTGCAGCGAATCGAACCTGGCCTGGTCGCCGGATTCACGGCATCTGGCTTTCCTGTCGAATTGCGCCAGCACCCGTGCCGGCATGGGCGGCAGCAAGCAGCCGGATATCTATGTACTCGACACCCTCTCCCAAACCAAGCCGGAACACCTGGCTTCGCTCAATGGCTACGTGCACGCCCTGAGCTGGTCTCCCAACGGAAAGACCCTGGGCTTTCTCTACGTGGAAGGCGCCACCCGCCGCGCCAGTGCGCTCGCCGCAGCCAAACCCGCCACCGGCGAAATCGGGGTTGAAGGCATTGAGGTGCAGCGCGTTGCCACCGTTTCCGCACAAGGCGGAGCACCCGTGCAGGTGACGCCGGCCGATAGCTACGTGTACGAATTCAGCTGGGCGCCCGATAGCAATCGGCTGGCTTACGTAGCGGCTCCTGCGCCTGGCGACAACAACTGGTGGATCGCTCAGCTATACGTACAAGGCACGCGCCCTGCCGCGATACGTACGGCGTTGGTGGATCCCAATACCGTGAGCGGTTCTTTGCATGGGTTGCAGATTGCATTGCCGCGCTGGTCGCCGGACGGCTCGCGCATAGCTTTCATCGGCGGCCTGATGAGCGATCAAGGCTCGACCGGTGGCGACCTTTACAGCGTAGCAACAAGCGGCGGCGCGCCAGTCGATTTGACACCGGGCATCCATGTGACGCCGGCTTGGTTTAGCTGGACCTCGCCGCAATCCATGCTGGTAAACCAGGTCACCAATGGCCAGCTGCAAGTTGCCGAGTACGCCGTCCAAGGCCATCGTGCCCAGCAGCAGCGCGTGCTGTTCACTGCGCCCGGCTATATGGGCGACGGCAGCGCGCTCGCGGCACTTTCCTTGTCCGCGAATCACACATCGATGGCTTTCAGCCAGTCATCGTTTGAGGCGGCACCAGAGGTGTATGCCGGACCGGTCGGTGCGCAGATGCCCCACGCGATCACCGCCATCAACGCCAACTTGAAACCCAGCTGGGGCAAGGCCCGCTCGGTTGAGTGGGACAACGAGGGGTTCCACGTGCAAGGTTGGCTGCTTTATCCGGTCAATTACGATCCACATAAGCGCTACCCGATGATCGTCAATGTGCACGGCGGTCCGTCCGCCGCTGTCATCCCGCATTGGCCGTCGGTGGGTTATGGCGCAGCGCCATTCTCTTCGCTGGGCTATTTTGTCTTCATGACGAACCCGCGCGGCAGCTTTGGCCAGGGTGAGGCTTTCGTACAGGCCAATCGCAAGGACTTCGGTTACGGTGACCTGCGCGACACGCTCGCTGGCGTGGACGCTGTGGAAAAAATGGTGCCGGTGGACGACCATCGCCTTGGCCTGACCGGCTGGAGCTACGGTGGTTTCATGAGCATGTTCGCGCCTACGCAAACACAGCGCTTCCGTGCCGTGGTCGCTGGTGCCGGTATCGCTAACTGGCAGAGCTATTACGGGGAAAACCTGATCGACAAATGGATGATCCCGTTCTTTGGTGCATCCGTGTATGACGACCCGGCTGTCTATGCAAAAAGCTCTGCGATCAACTTCATCAAGAAAGTGAAGACACCAACGCTGATCGTGGTCGGCGAGCGTGATGCGGAATGTCCGGCACCGCAGTCATTCGAGTACTGGCACGCCTTGCGCACACTGGGCGTACCTACGTCGCTCGTGGTGTATCCGAATGAGGGACATCACTTTTACAACCCCGCCCATCAGCGCGACGTGCTGCAGCGTGCATTGAACTGGTTCGAGAAGTATTTGCCGCCGGGGCAATAAGAAAGCCGTCTTCATCGCTGCCGGGCGCATATGCATCCGTCAGATGAAGGGACGAACGAAGGGCGGTGGGAGGGCCCACGCAGACGTTGCAACGAGCAGCGGACTTGCCACTCCCACCGCCGACCCGCTCGTTTTGAACTTGGGCGGATACTGCGGGAGACGTCAACACAGCGTCAGAACAGTTCGCCCTGCGGCGAGGATTTGCGGGGCGGTACAAAATGCGAGACATCCAAGCGTAAATCGCGGCTGCGGTTAAGCCCGTAGCGATGACAAGCCCGTTCAAAGCGCCGTCTCACTAACTCCGCGAAAACCCCATTACCGCGCATGCGAGTGGCGAAGTCGCTGTCGTAATCTTTGCCGCCGTGCATTTGCTGCACCAGACTCATGACATGAGCGGCGCGCTGAGGTACATGCAAAGCCAACCACTCGCGGAATAAATCCTTCAATTCATGTGGCAAGCGCAATGTGGTGTAGCCCGCACAACGGGCTCCTGCATCAGCAGCCTTTTCAAGCACCGCTTCGACATCACGATCGTTCAATGCGGGAATGATCGGCGCCACCAATACGCCTACAGGTACACCCGCCTCCGCCAACATACGCATACTCTTCAGCCGCCGATGCGGTGCACTTGCGCGTGGTTCCAGTTTTGCCGCCAGGTGGTTGTCGAGCGTGTTGATCGACACAAATACCTGGACAAGATTTTCCCTCGCCATCGGAACCAGCAGATCAAGATCGCGTTCCACCAATGCGTTCTTGGTGACGATGGTGCAGGGATGATGGCATTCGGCCAACAGCTCGAGCGCGGCACGGGTAAGACGCCACTTTTTTTCGACGGGTTGATAAGCGTCAGTATTGCTTCCGATCATGATCGGAGCCGGCACATAACCTGGTTTGGCGAGGTCATGGCGTAGTACCTCCGCCAGATTGGTTTTCGCACGCAGTTTGGTCTCGAAGTCCAGTCCAGGGGAAAGATTGAGATAACTATGGCTAGGACGCGCGTAGCAATAAGCGCAACCGTGCTCACATCCCCGATAAGGATTCATTGCCTGAGTGAAAGGAATGTCAGGCGAATCGTTGTGTGTAATGACGCTGCGAGCGAATTCTTCGGTCACTTCGGTACGCGGTCGCGATACCTCTTCCCCAGCATCCGGTCGCTGCCAACCATCGTCTTCGGCGTGATGTCGCACTGTCTCGAAGCGTCCCTCTGGATTGGACGCAGCGCCTCGGCCTTTGATTGCTTGGGAGGAATCGGACATGTGCCCATCATGCGCCAACTCTATCTCAGGCGACGCGACATTCAGGGTTGTTTTGCACTCTTCAGCTTGTCCGCCAACCAGGACGCCATGGCCGCCATCGGGTAGTTCTGCTCAAGCTGACGATGCATTTCTCCAAAAACGGGAGAAGAGATCGTCCAGCCGAGAGGAAGCGGGTAATTTCCCGGACACAGACGCATGTGCCATAACACATCGCCGTCACCGGGATTGATCGCATCGATGTGCAGCGAGGCCATCAATTCGGATCGCGCAAACTCACCACGCGCATCCCGCGTTTCCAGGAGCGCCACCATGGGGGCCGTGGCTTCGCCATACGTTTTACGCTCTGTCGTGCTGGGTATGCGAGGACAGGCGGCGGAATAAAGCGGCAGTGGGTTGGCCGGATTATGTTGATCGACAAAATCGTGCAGGCTTGGATCATTGCTGATGTGTATCACGATGAACTGCACGGGCTGGCCTTCCGACGCAGCCATGGCGCGAACGCGTTGCATCAGCTCGCGCAAGGTCGTCGTGCCTGAATTTTCGAAATAGCCGCCGTCGACCAGTTGTAGCGTGGGCAACGATACCGACGGATCCTCACTGGAAACGGCCTGCAACGTACCGGCTGGACTGAGGTAAGTGAAACGAGCGCTGTTGAGCACTACCTCACTCAGCGGCACGCGCGGGTCCAGCCAGCGCGATCCATCGTATGCGGTAGTCCAGGGCGAATGGGCAAAAGGTCTAAAAGGGTCTTGGATGAAGCGCCAGCCTTGCCCCACCGTGGTGCTGTTGAAGAATAGCGCCGGCGTGCGGGTGCTGCCGGTCGCGTTCTCGCTTTCATAGAGTTCTGAAAAAGGACGGGCAAATGCCGTAATACCTTCTTCCTGCGCCGCCTGTTCCCAGGCACGGGTAAGTGCACGGCCGCGATCATTGAAGAGGGCTCCGGGCAGCCAACGTTGCGTGAAGTCGATAAACCATGCATTGGCCATGAGCGGTGCGAGAAAATCGTGGTCAAGGATTTGTTCGCTCCGAGACTGCGCGGAGATTCCTGTCCCGGGTGCCTTGCTGAGCGCGGCCACGTAGGTGGCCAGTCCTAGGCTGCCACCCGATACACCACTTCCAGCAAACAAGTACCGCTCGAATAGCGGTTCGCTGCCATTTGGCGGAAACGATACGTCGATGAGCGCGGTAAAACGGCTTAGGACCATGGCGGTCCATGCAGCAGCACGTAGGCCACCACCTTCGGCTGAGACCATGATGAGAGGGCAAGCGCGCTGTGGCCTGCACCGGCTTGCGAGCCACGCTTTCGCATAAGCATCGAAATCGGGACGATGATCGGCCGGGGCAGGTGCCGGTCGCTGATGCGTGCTCATTGCCGGATATTGGCGAACGCGATGGTTGTCGTTGAGATGCAGGACGTGCAGAACACCTGCCATCAATACCAGCAGGCTAAGCAAGGGCACGCCGCGACGGTCGGCCAGCATGCACAGAAAGCCGCCACTCATGCAAAAGAAACTGCCGGTGATCAGAAGCACCGCCAGCGAACCCATGCCGTCGAACTGACGGGGCTGGAAGGCGACGAGTACCGTAATCATGACGTTGAGCATGAGCACGGCAAGAAACACACTGAGTGGCACAGTACCCAGTGTCGTAATCGAGGTCAGGCGCAATCCGCGGGAGCTAAGGTTGGCCTGGCGCCGAGCTGCGATAGCCAGTAGGCGCTCTCTCCCGATGAAGAAGACAATCATCGCCGCCGCTTCGATGAGCAGGCCAGCCGTGCGAAAGTCGCGCCGCCGGCATTGCGCATGCGTGGCACATATCGCATGGGGCGTAGTTCGCAGCGCCATCAGGTAGCCGAACAGCATCAGCAGCGGCACCAGAATGCCCAGCACTCGCGGCACCCATTGGCGCAAAGCCACCGCACGGGGATCTTGCAATGCCGGCCAACGTGGATAGGTCAAGCGATAGGCTTGGTAGGCGGTGTACCACATGGCGATGCCAGCGAGAGCGCTGGTGGCCAGTAAGAAAAGGTAGCGGGTGCTGCTAGGGTCCACCCACATGGCAATCAAGAAGAGCTCTGCTGCTTGATCTACGTTGGTGATGATCAAGATAGCGAGCGCCAGCAGCAGCAATGAAACGCGGATCGGCTTGCAGTGATCCAGGATAATCCCCATCCCATCCAGGGCGCTCAGCCACGTACGGCGCGCCCATTGCAGGATGGATAAGGGTGGATGTCGATCAGCCATTGCTCTCCGTTTCGGGGCGTGTCGCGATGGGTTTCATCTTACGGATCGCCGCCTGCAGCGGGAGTAGATTAATCACACATCGCGTTTGTGGGAGGCGCTATGAGAATTTGCCGCGGCATGTCACGGGGCTCGTCATGCGCTCGCTAATGCTGATCGCCACACTGCTTTCATGGATAGTCTGCTTTACGAGCGACAGCGCGAACATTATGGCCATGGGGCTGTTTTTCGGCATCGTTGGCATGATTGCGACCACATTAGCGTTTGCGCAGGCGCACATCGATGCCCAGGCACGCCCGGAAGCCACGATCGAACTGGTGCAGCATCACGATCAGCATGATGAGCCTCCATCGGCTTGATGTTGCAGTGCAACTTTGGCTGTTTAGCCGCCCAAACGGTACACTCCTGCGAATGGCACGGCACAACGTGTCGGGCGGCTTTCCACTGAGCACGCTCCCGGCAGACCGGTGAGCAGGAGGCAAGTATGTCAAAGGTTTATCCGGTCGATCCCGCCTTCGCAGCTAAGGCGCACCTGCGCAAGTCCGACTACGAACACTCGTATGCAGAGTCAGTGAAGGATCCCGAGGGCTTTTGGGCACGTGTCGCCGAAAGACTAGCCTGGATCAAGCAGCCCTCTCGGATCCGCGATGTCTCCTACGATCCGAATAACCTGCATATTCGCTGGTACGAGGATGGCGAACTCAATGTTTCGGCAAATTGCCTGGATCGTCATTTGGCGACGCGGGGCGATAAGACTGCCATCATCTTCGAGGGTGACGATCCATCCGAGTCGCGTCGCATCAGTTACCGAGAGTTGCACGCGGAAGTTTGCAAGTTCGCTAATACGCTGAAACACCTTGGTGTCGCCAAAGGCGATCGCGTGGCGATTTACATGCCGATGATTCCCGAGGCAGCCATCGCCATGCTGGCCTGTGCCCGCATCGGTGCGATTCACTCCGTGGTGTTCGGCGGTTTCTCTCCCGACTCGCTAGCAGGCCGTATCGCTGATTCCACGGCCAAGGTGGTGGTGACGGCCGACGAGGGTGTGCGCGGCGGCAAGAGAATCCCGCTGAAGGCCAACGTGGATGCCGCCTTGGAACGCCCCGGCACGAACAGCGTAGAGACCGTGATCGTGGTGCGCCGTACCGGTTCGGCGGTGCCCATGCAATCACCCCGTGACCGCTATTATCACGTCCTGATGGAAGGGCAGTCTGCGGATTGCCCTGCCGAACCTATGGAAGCGGAACATCCGCTTTTCATTCTCTATACCTCCGGTTCGACAGGTAAGCCCAAAGGCGTACTGCATACGTCGGGAGGTTATCTGGTCTACGCCAGCTACACCCACGAACTGGTGTTCGATCTGCGCGACGACGACGTCTATTGGTGCACCGCCGACGTGGGCTGGGTTACCGGGCATAGCTATGTGGTGTATGGGCCGCTGGCCAATGGCGCCACCACGGTGATGTTTGACGGGGTGCCGAATTATCCCGACTTCAGCCGGTTTTGGCAGGTCGTCGATAAGCACAAGGTTTCGTTGTTCTACACGGCGCCGACAGCCATTCGCGCATTGATGCGCGAAGGTGAAGCGCCGGTAAAAAAATGCTCGCGAGCGAGTTTGCGTCTGCTCGGCTCGGTGGGTGAGCCCATCAATCCAGAAGCATGGGAATGGTATTACCGCGTGATCGGTGACGGCCGCTGCCCAATTGTCGATACATGGTGGCAGACGGAAACCGGCGGCATTCTGATTACGCCTCTGGCAGGTGCGATCGACGCCAAGCCCGGGTCGGCGACGTTGCCGTTCTTTGGCATCAAGCCTGCCGTGGTCGATGCCTCGGGCGCGGTGCTGGAAGGGCCTGCCGAGGGCAATTTGCTGATTACCGATTCGTGGCCGGGTCAGATGCGCACGTTGTATGGCGACCACCAGCGCTTTATCGATACTTATTTCAAAGCGTATCCCGGCAATTACTTCACCGGCGACGGTGTACGCCGTGACGAGGACGGTTATTACTGGATTACGGGCCGCGTCGACGACGTCATCAATGTATCCGGGCATCGCATCGGTACCGCCGAGGTCGAAAGCGCGCTGGTGGCGCATCCCAAAGTAGCGGAGGCGGCTGTAGTGGGTTGCCCGCACGAGATCAAAGGGCAAGGCATCTACGCCTATGTGACCTTGGTTGCCGGCGAGCAAGGTAGCGATGATTTGCGCAAGGAGTTGGTCGCCTGGGTGCGCAAGGAGATCGGGCCGATCGCCACGCCGGATTACATCCAGTGGGCACCTGGCTTACCGAAGACGCGCTCGGGCAAGATCATGCGCCGCATTCTGCGCAAGATCGGCGAAAACCAACCGGACCAGCTCGGTGATATTTCCACGTTGGCCGATCCCGGCGTGGTCAGGAGCCTGGTGGACGAACGATTGATTCGCTGAGGTGGTGCCCGACTCCGGCCACGGCGTGGGCACAGGTTGTGCCACGCCGTGGCCTTCGGCAGCATGTGTGCATGCGAACCGATCAAGATCAGGATGTTGCGGGCATCGTCGCCGCATGGAAGGCAGGGACGATCCATGTTTGGCGAATGCGATATGAGCGCGCGTCACGACGTGAGCCGCTTCGTTCATTGCTTGGTGTGTACCTGGGTTTGCCATCCCGCGACGTGCATCTTGTTGAAGGCGCGCATGGACGGCCGGAACTCGCGGAACCTTGGCGCCACTCCCTGCGATTCAATTGGTCGCATAGCGGAAATGTCGCCCTGGTTGCCGTTGCCCGCGATGTTGCTCCGGGAATCGATGTGGAACACGTGCGCGCGCGTCCACGCGCGATGGCTCTTGCCGAGAGGTTTTTTCATCCGGAAGAGAGCGCAGCACTCGCACAGCTCGACCCCAGACAACGGGAAGTTGCCTTTCTTCGGCTCTGGACCGGCAAAGAGGCTGTTCTCAAGGCCTTGGGACGAGGAATTGCCTTCGGGCTCGATCGTTTGCGCCTTTCCGTAGAGCCGGCCTGCGCGCGACTGTTGTGGCTGGATGGCGACGACGCCGGTTCCTGGCAACTGCACACGATCGGTCTCGGGTCCGATTACATAGCCAGCGTGGCGTGGCGTGGCGCGGCGCATTCGGTCCTCATCCAGACACTTGCCGATGCTGCTTGAACGGAGCACTGTGTCCGGCCCATCCCCTTGTTCTTTGTGATCCATGACTCTGCTTAGCGTGAATCTCAACAAGATTGCCGTGCTACGCAATTCGCGTGGCGGTGAGGAACCCGATATCACCCGCGCAGCCATAACCTGTATGGAAGCTGGTTGCGGTGGCATTACCGTGCATCCTCGCCCCGACATGCGGCATGTACGACCGGATGACGTGCGCACATTGGCCGCGGTACTTCGTGGACGGGTTGAATACAACATCGAAGGCAATCCATTTGCGGCGCCGCGAGGCGCTTATCCTGGGTTGATAGCACTCGCGCACGAGGTGCGCCCAACGCAGGTGACCTTGGTGCCTGATAGCGATGGACAGATTACATCCGATCATGGATTCGATTTGGCAAACGACGCGGAACGCCTACGTCCGTTGGTGGCAGAGCTGCGTAATCTTGGTTGCAGAGTGAGCCTTTTTGTAGACCCAGGAGCGAGTGGCTTCCAGCATGCAGTAGCCATTGGCGTCGAGCGTATTGAGATTTATACGGGCCCCTATGCTCAGGCATTTGCCGAGGGTGACGCCAAGGAGCAACTTGCGTTGTGCGTGGATACAGCCCGTCGAGCGCAACAGGCTGGCTTGGCCGTCAATGCGGGCCACGATCTTAGTCAGGCCAATTTAGGCACATTGCGTGCGGCCATTCCGGGTCTTGCAGAAGTGTCGATTGGACATGCGCTGATTGGCGAAGCGCTTTATGAGGGGCTTGCCCATACGGTGCGCAACTATTTGCAAATTCTTCGCTAACGTTTAGCCGTCTAGATAGCTGAATCACATTTGGTTTTTGGCAACCTCCCTTCTTCAAAAACAGAAACCCCCGCCTGAGCGGGGGTTTCCATGGGTAACGCTACTAAGTGGTTGAACTGTTCCGATTCAACCAGTCTAGTTATTGGTCGCCGTTATCGGTAAAACCGATCTTATTCAGACCATAGCTCTTCGCGTCGGCAAGCACCCTAGCCACAACCTGGTAAGGCACTTCATCCGCTGCGTCGATCTGCACTTCCGGCTGATCGGCTTCGCTCTTGGTCGCAATGACCGCGATCTGCGTTTTCAACTGCTGTTCGTCCACCGGGGTATCGTTCCAGTAGAACGCACCCGACTGGTCGATCTTCAAATGCACCGGCTCCGGCGGATTATTCGGCGGAATCACGTTCGGATTCGGTTGCGGCAAGTCGATCTTGATCTTATGGGTCAAGATCGGCGCCGTAATCATGAAGATGATCAGCAACACCAGCATCACGTCGACGAGCGGCGTAACGTTGATGTCGGCCATGGGGCCTTTGCCACTTCCACTACTAAATGCCATGGCTCGTCACTCCTTGCCGGTGGTCATGAAGCCGACATGGACCATTCCCGAAGCCTTGGCATCGCCAAGAATTTTGCGAACGATCTTGAACTCAGTGTCCTTCGCCGCACGAATCTGCAGCTCAGGCTGCGGGGATTGCTGTGCATAGGTCAGGAACTTTGACTTCAGTTCGACTTCGCTGATCGGATCCTGGCTGTCGTTGAGGTACATGCTGCCATCGTCCTTAACGGCAAGATCAATCGGCTCCACTGTATGCGTCGTATCCTCTTGGTGAGGATTCGCCGTGGGCAGTTTCACCGTGATCCGGTGCGACATCAGCGGTGCTGTGATCATGAAGATGATCAGCAGCACCAGCATCACGTCAACCAGCGGCGTGACGTTGATTTCCGACATCGGCGAGCCGGATTCGTTTCCGGAGCTCATCGCCATGGATCAATCCTCACTTCTGCGTCGGAGCGACGCCTTCGACACGAGCGCCGGTTGCGAAGAAGTCGTGCAGATCATGCGCGAATTCGTCGAAGCGGGCATAGGTCAGGCGATTCGAACGGGTAAAGAAGTTGTAGGCAAGCACCGCAGGAATAGCGGTGAACAGACCGAACGCGGTCATGATCAACGCTTCACCCACTGGACCGGCCACAGCCTCCATCGAAGCGTTACCGGACGCTGCAATGCGGATCAAGGCGTGGTAAATGCCCCACACCGTACCGAGCAGACCGATAAACGGTGCCGAGGAGCCAACGGTAGCAAGCAGCGTCATGCCGCCTTCCAGACGCAGGCTTTCGCGAGCGACAGCCTGGCGCAGGGCGCGGTCAATGAACTCCGAACGGCTCAGCGACTCGGCAAGACGACCACCACCGGCGGAAGCCTGCTGGTGATGCGCCACTGCAGAAGCGGCATCAAGAGCGATCTTGGAAAATGGTTCGCCCTTGGGCTGGGCTTCCAGCTCACGAATGGCATCTTGCGTGGAGTTGTTGGACCAGAAGCCGTTGATCACGCCGTCGGCGCGACCACGAACCATCGCATTGCGAATCGCGTTGGCGATGATGAAGTACCACGAGGAGAACGACATCACCACGAGCACGATGAAAACGATCCAGCCAAGCGGATCGAAGTTATGGATAAGGTCACCGAAGCCCATCTGTTGCATGGCTTGGGCGTTGGCATTGCCACCTAGAGCCGGAGGAGTCTGTTGGAACATAAACGCTACCCTTGGAAGTCAGGCGTGAACTGTAACTGTAATGGGTATTACAGCTGATTGAGATTAAAGTTGACGGGTACGCGCACGTAACCTTCAACCTTCTTACCGTTTTTAACTTCAGGATTGAAGCGCCACCTCTGTGCCGCCTCCACCGCTGCGCGATCCAGTTCGCGATAACCACTGGACTGTTCGACCTTGATGTCCTTCGGCGTGCCATCCACGGACACCAAGATCAACAACGTTACCGTGCCCTCATGCCGCTGGCGAATTGCCTGTGGCGGATATCTCGGCTGCATACGGCTGTTGTAGCTGATGTCCTGACTCGCCGTAATGTCTGCTGGCGGTGCCGGTGGTGCTGGCGGCGCTGGCGGCGGCGAAGGAGCAGGGTTGGTCGAAGGTTCTTCCACAGCCGGCGGCGGTGCCGGTGGCGGCGGCGTCGGTGGTGGAATCACCTGCTTGATGATCTTCGGCGGCGGCTGCTTTGGCGGCTCCGGCGGCGGTGGCGGCGGCGGAGGCGGAGGCGGAGGCGGCTCGATGAAGTTCACCTGCACGATCTTTTCTTTGTGCACTTCCGCTGTCTTCGGCGGTGCTGCAGGTGCGATCAGTATTAGGAACGCAAACGCATGAAGCGCGATGGCTACCGCCAGCGCCCATGTGCGCCCCCAACTGAACGGCTTCTCGCCGGTATCTTGGTTACTTGAGGCCATCTGTCGCTTTCAATCAGGAGCTAGTCAATCGGGATGACGTGGTCGCAGCATTCAGCGGCAAAGCCGTTCCCAAATAGGGTGACATTTGCCACTGGACAGTGCGGGAAAAGTCCAACGGTACAACAGCACATGGCGTTTGTATAGCTTTTGTGTAAGTGAAAGACGACAAACTTTTGGACGTCCATCTGACCTACTTATCCAACGCCAAGTATCAAGGGATCAGTTACCGATATTCGCTTGCTTCAGCCATTTTTTGGCCTGAGCAGCGGTTTCCGGATCCTTTTCAGCTTCCAGCACTGCATCGGCTGCAGCGGCCTTATCCTTGAGGCCTATATTCGCTTGAGCGAGCGCCATGTAGGCCTTGCCCTTGTGTTTCACACCTTTGCTGATCGCTTGTTGGAGAAGCGGCTTGGCGGCGCTGTATTCGTTCTGTGTAACGAGCGCGACACCGGCTTTGTATGCCGCTTCCCCATCGGTGGCCATTGGAATGGCCTTCTTATATGCAGCAGCAGCGGCATCAGCGTTACCGCCGATCATATTCGCATCGCCGATCAGCTCGTAGTTCTCAGCAGTGGGCTTGACGACACCCTTCGTCATGCCTTCCTGCAGCACTTGTACGGCCTTGTCTGCATCAGGACCTGGATCCTGCGTGGACTGATCCTGCGCTTCATTCATGTACAACTTGGCCATGGTCACATAGTCACTTTCAGTGCTGACCAAACCCTTCGCTTTGCCGTCTTCCATCAGTTTCAACGCGTCGTCGTACTTCTGCAACTGGATGTCCAGACTCAGCGCATTGTGGAAGCTGGTGGGGTCCGTCGGACTTGCGCTTAATTGTTGCTTGGCGAGCGCTGCTGCTTCAGCCTTGTTACCGGAATCGTTGTAATCCAGCATCAGCAATTGATTCCAGCGTGGATCCGGCTTGTTCGTCAGCGTTTCCGCTTTCTTGATCGCCGCGATCGACTCCGGATATTTCTGCAGGTAATAGTACGCTTCGCCTTCCATTGCGTATGAGTCGGGTGTTTCTTTCTTGCCTTCCGCACGCCACTTTTCGATCTGATCAATGGCTTGCTGGTATTGCTTGTTGAGCAGATAGAACTGACCCAGTTCGAGTTCAAGCGTGAAGTAGGTGTCGTTTGGGAGAACGCCGTTGTCGAGTGAACGCTTCAACAGCTCGATACCACCAGGCAGATCGTTATTCATTGCATGCAAGCGAGCAAGACCTTGCAGCGCCAATGCCTGTGCGTACTTGCTCTTGCTGTTGTCGGCGATGGGTTGCAGCAATTTCTCAGCGTCATCTTTGTTGTTGGCCTGCGCAGCATCGAGTCCTTTGTTGAGCGCATCCGCTTCCTTCTTGTCGGTCAGATCAAGCTTGGGTTCTTTACGGGTCGCATTGGGATACTGCGGGGCCGCTTTCTGCTGACCGCTCGACGAGTTGTCGCTCGCTAGCGCCGGAGTGCTTGCCAACATCAACGCAAACGCTGCGCCGGCCAGCATCTTCAGGGAAGCGTGTTTCATGGCGTTCCTCAAAATGACAAGAGTCGAATTCACGCACTGTTCGTGCGGGGGGATCACTGAGATTAACCCGAGCTTGCTATCGATAACAAGCTGCATCGCCGCAAGAAAGTTTTAGTTAAATCATGCACTTATAATATTAGCCCCATACGCGGCCGCATTTTGTACGACGAAAGTACGGCGACCGGCGTTTGAGGATCTTGTTATCGCCGTGAGTGGCGCGTCTACGTCTGTTTCGTTGTATTAATACATTAGTATGGCGCTGCTCGTCGATACCCGGCACGGATATCGTGTGCCGGGCATGTTCGTCTTCAGATATCCAGGTTAGCGACCTTAAGCGCGTTGGCTTCGATGAAGTCTCGGCGCGGCTCCACAGCCTCGCCCATCAGCATGGAGAACATCTGGTCCGCGGCGATGGCATCTTCGACGCCGACTTGCAGCATGCGGCGGGTTTCCGGATTCACGGTCGTTTCCCATAGCTGTTCGGGGTTCATTTCACCCAGACCCTTGAACCGTTGGATCATTCGCCCTTTCTTCGCTTCCTCCAGCAGCCAGCTGCGCACATCGGCAAACTTGACCACTCCGCGCGAGCCGTTACCGCGCCGAACGACGGCACCAGGCTGGATCAGCCCGGCCAGTTGCTGACTCGCCATAAGGATCGGCCGGAATTCCGAGCTGGCGAAGAAGGGCTGAGGCAATAACCACGTGTGGCTCAAACCGTGTTGATCGCGAACCACTTCGATCGCTGCCGGCTGTTCACCCTGGGCGGCCCGCAGGGCAAGTCGATAACGCGGTTTGCCCAAGCCACTGGATGCAAGACTCTCGGCAACACCATCCAGCCAGGCTTGCATGGCAGTGCTATCGCTCCAATGGCTTGACTCAAGCGGAGCGCGTTCGAGCATGGCGGTCAACACATTCGCATCGAAGCGGTGGCTAAGACGGTCGATTTGGTCGAGTGCCTGCTGGTAGTCGCGTAACAGTTTTTCGAGAGCTTCGCCGCTAATGGGCGGCGTTTCTGCGCTGTAACTGAGCTCGGCATTATCGACGGCACTGGCCGTCAGGTAGGCGTTGAGCGCAGCGTCGTCCTTTAAATAAAGCTCTTGCTTGCCTTGCTTCAGCTTGTACAGCGGAGGCAACCCGATATAGACGTGTCCACGCTCGATCAAATCTGGCATCTGGCGATAAAAGAAAGTCAGGAGCAATGTGCGGATATGCGAGCCATCTACGTCCGCGTCAGTCATGATGATGATGCGGTGATAGCGGAGCTTATCCGGGTTGTAATCCTCTTTGCCGATGCCTGTACCCAACGCGGTGATTAAAGTGCCGACTTCGGCCGATGAAAGCATCTTGTCGAAACGCGCTTTTTCCACGTTGAGGATTTTGCCCTTCAAGGGAAGCACAGCCTGGGTTTTGCGGTTACGCCCCTGCTTGGCCGAGCCGCCGGCAGAGTCGCCCTCCACCAGGAACAATTCGCACAGGGACGGATCTTTTTCCTGGCAATCGGCCAACTTGCCCGGCAGCCCAGCGATGTCAAGGGCCCCTTTCCGGCGGGTCATTTCGCGGGCCTTGCGTGCCGCTTCGCGTGCGCGCGCTGCGTCCACCACCTTCGAGGCAATGGCTTTGGCCTCATTGGGATGCTCGAGCAGGAACTCACCGAGCTTTTCGTAGACCACCTGCTCGACGACCGTTTTGACCTCCGAAGAGACCAGTTTGTCCTTGGTCTGTGACGAAAACTTCGGATCGGGAACCTTGACCGAAAGCACCGCAATCAGGCCTTCGCGCATGTCATCACCGGACAGCATCACTTTGGCGCTCTTGGCCAGGCCCTCTTTTTCGATATACGCCTGGATCGCGCGAGTCAGTGCGGCACGAAACCCGGTGAGATGGGTGCCACCGTCGCGCTGTGGGATGTTGTTGGTGAAGCAGAACATCGTCTCCTGGTAGGAGTCGGTCCACTGCATGGCTAATTCAACGGTAATGGCATCCTGTTGAGCGCTAAGGCTGATTACGTTCGGATGCAGGGCCGTTTTCAGCTGGGCCAGGTGCTGTACGAACGATCTGATGCCGCCTTCATAGGCAAAGGTATCGCTGCGCCCTTCCCCACGTTCGTCATGCAGTTCAATGGTGACGCCCGAATTGAGAAAGGCGAGTTCACGCAGGCGTTTTGCGAGCACGTCGTAGTGAAATTCGATATGCGTGAACGTTTGCGGACTAGGTAGAAAGCGAACGGTGGTGCCCCGTTTCTCGGATGCTCCGACTTGCTTTATCGGGTAAAGCGGCTCTCCTAGCGAATACTCTTGCTGGTATTCGTAACCATCGCGATAGATCGTCAGCCAGAGGTGTTCACTGAGCGCATTAACCACGGACACGCCGACGCCGTGCAAACCGCCGGAAACCTTGTAGGAGTTTGCGTCAAACTTTCCTCCGGCATGGAGCACCGTCATCACGACCTCGGCGGTCGAACGGCCCTCCTCCGGATGCGTATCGACCGGGATACCCCGGCCATTGTCCACCACGCTGACCGAGCCATTATCGTGGATGGTTACGATGACGCGATCGCAATAGCCGGCCAGCGCCTCATCGATCGAATTATCGACGACTTCGAACACCATGTGATGCAAGCCCGTGCCGTCATCGGTATCGCCGATGTACATGCCTGGGCGCTTGCGCACCGCCTCAAGGCCCTTGAGTACTTTGATGCTGTTCGAATCGTAGGATGCGTTCATGCAATAACCGTGTGGCGACGCTAGTAATCCGCCTGGCATAGCGCCTATTGAGACCGGGTCGGATACAACCGAGTAATTATAGCAGTGATGCCAATTTGCCTTGTTCCACGTGGAACAATGCCTTGGTTTGCCCCCCCATGGTTTCAGGAACCCCTGTGCCGGAGACAAAAACTTGGGCGGCGCTGTTTACCAGCCTTTGAACTACCGCGGCTTGATGGCTTTGGTCGAGCTCGGAAGCTAGATCATCAAGACAGACAATAGGCCACTCACCCCGGCGCAGAGCATCCAACCGCGCCTGAGCCAGCACGCAAGCAAGCGCAGTGAGCTTCTCCTGTCCGCGGGACAAGTGTTCACGTTGAGGAGCACCCTCGAAAGAAAGGCTCCAATCAGCCCGATGAGAACCTGCAGAGGTATGCCCTTTGCCCGTGTCCCGAACGCGCTGGTTCGCGAGCGTCTCCGCCAGGTCGACCCCATCCGGCCACCCGCTTCGGTAGCGAAGTTCGAGCCGCCCCAGCTCCGGCAGGAGCGTCGAGGCCTCATCCCTCAGCAGAGGTAGTAACGCATCCAAATACCCCCTTCGCCACTCGTCAATCAGCAGGCCTGTCTTTGCAAGCTCCAGCTCCCATGGAATGAAGAGACTGCCGTCGGCAGGCGCCAGCCGGAGCAAGCTATTCCGTTGCTTTAAGGCCCGCTGATAACGACGCCACGCCACTAGAAAATTGTGTTCCACGTGGAACACGCCCCAATCGAGAAAACGACGACGTTCCTCCGCAGGTCCTGCGATCAACGCGTGAGATCCAGGCTCAAAGCAAACAACTGCGCACTCGCGGATCAGCTCACCCACGGAAACGTCCCGCCCATCCAAGCGAGCTTGCCAACGGCCGGCCTCCTTCCCCATGCCAAGACGATGTACCTGACCATCGTCATGACTGACCTCCGCAAAAATGCTTAGCTCGGGTGCCCCCCTCGCCAACAATGCATCACGGGCACCGCTCCGAAAAGATCTTCCATGGGACAACAAAAACGCCGCCTCAAGCACGGATGTCTTTCCAGCACCGTTCGGGCCGATCAAAACATTGAAACCAGGCGCGAATTCCAGAGCCTGATCCACAATGCATCGTAGACCTCTGATGTGAAGACGCTGCAGCCTCATAAAAAAAGAACGCCCAAACAACGACGCCGGAGCTCAAGGCCCCGGCGTCGCATCCCGCACACCGCATGCTCACTCGACACGATAAACATCAAAGGCGTAGCGGCATGATCACATGACGGGACTGCTCATTTTCATCTTCTTGCACCAAACAGCTGGACTGGGCATCACGCAAGCTCAAGCGCGCACGTTCTCCTCGCAACGCGCTTAACGCGTCGAGCAAATACCCCACGTTGAAGCCGACGGTAAGATCCGACACAGGCGTATCGGCTTCAACCTCTTCCACCGCCTCTTCCTGCTCAGGATTGTGCGCAACGATGCGTAGCTTGCCCGGCGAGAACTCTAGCTTGACGCCACGATATTTCTCGTTCGACAGAATCGCCGCGCGCTGCAGCGCACCTCGCAGCACTTCCCGATCAAGCGTCGCCTTTTTGTCTGCCCCCAGCGGAATGACTGCTTCGTAATCAGGAAACCGTCCGTCGATCAATTTAGACGTAAACACCACTTCGCCACGACGAACGCGCAGATGGTTACGACCAAACTCCAGTTCGACCGATCCGTCACCCGATTCAAGCAAGCCAATCAATTCATTCACGCCCTTGCGGGGGATGATGATTTGGCGCCGCGTGGACACCTTGCTCTCCAAGTGGGTTTCCTTCAGCGCCAATCGGTGACCGTCCGTCGCCACACAGCGAAGCGCGTGTTCCTGTAAATCCAGCAACATGCCATTGAGGTAATAACGCACGTCCTGATTAGCCATCGCGAATGCAGTGCGTTCCATCAAGTCGCGCAGAACCTCCTCAGGAAGACTTACTCGCTCGACCAGCTCGATCTCCTCGACAGTGGGAAATTCCGTCGCAGGTAACGTCGCCAAGGTGAATCGGCTACGGCCCGCATTCAATGCGACACGATCGCCATTTTGCTTTAGCTCGATCTTGGCCCCATCGGGCAAAGCGCGAACGATGTCGAACAACTTTCTCGCCGGAATGGTGGTTTCACCGTCCACCAAACCCTCGGCGTCAGTCGACGCCACCATCTCAACTTCGAGATCCGTGCCGGTAAACGACAGCTTCCCGCTTCCGACCTTCACTAAAAGATTGGCGAGGACAGGAAGGGTCTGACGCCGTTCCACCACACCGACTACCTGCTGCAAGGGTTTGAGCAGCGCTTCTCGTTGGATGCTGAATTGCATGTTGGTGCTTTCCCTAATCCTGCAGTTCTGTTTTTAAAAGAAGAGTGGTGGCTGTAGCTGGACCCGTGGATAACTTGATAAGCCAAGATTATCATTTCAAAACAAAGAGTTACTGGAAACACCCCTGTGCCTGGGACCACCTGTGACATGTGTATTGTTAGTGGATAACTTTTGACCGCCAAGGCATCTACGTATTATCCACAGGATGTGCGCCCACTTTTCAAGCACTTATTCCATAAGGCCGCTTAGCCCGTCAAAGTCCGAATCAGCTGCTCCCAATCCTGGCGCATGCGCGTGTCCGTTTCGCAAAGTTTCCGGATGGTCCGGCAAGCATGCAGCACCGTCGTGTGGTCGCGGCCGCCAAAAGCATCGCCGATCTCGGGCAGGCTGTGTTCCGTCAATTCCTTGGAGAGTGCCATAGCAATCTGCCTCGGCCGTGCCAGCGACCGCACTCGCCGCTTTGAAAGCAAATCCTGCAAGCGAACACTGAAATAATCGGCGACGATCTTCTGAATGTTCGGCACAGTTACCGCTTGCGCATGCGTGGCGAGCAGATCGCGCAATGTTTCTTCTGCAAATTCGGTCGTAATCGGGCGACCATAAAAATTTGCACGTGCCGCCAACGTATTGAGCGCGCCTTCAAGATCCCGCACGTTTGACCGAATGCGTTTAGCCAACAACATGGCCACGTTCTCGCTCACCAAGACACCTTTGTCCTGTGCTTTAGCCAGCAAAATCGCCGCACGCGTTTCAAAATCGGGCGGCTCGATTGCAACCGACAAACCCCAACCTAGGCGCGACTTCAAGCGCGGCTCCAGCTTGTCCACTTCCTTCGGATAGCGATCACAGGTGAGGATGATCTGCTGTTTCGATTCGAACAGCGCGTTGAACGTATGGAAAAACTCTTCCTGCGTAGTGTCCTTGCCGGCGAAAAACTGGATGTCATCGATCAGCAATGCATCTACGGAACGGAAGCGCCGTTTGAACTCATCCATGCTCTTAGTACGCAAGGCTTCGATCATTGAGCCGACGAATTGTTCGGACCGCAGGTAGAGCACTTTGAAATTTGGATTATGTTGCCGCATCAGATTGCCGGCAGCGTGCATCAAATGCGTTTTGCCCAAGCCCGTGCCGCCGTAAAGCAACAACGGGTTGTATGCGCGCCCAGGATTCTGTGCCACCTGCATGGCCGCTGCCTTACCCAGCTGGTTCGATTTGCCCTCGACAAAGGTTTCGAAGGTGTAGTGAGGATCCAGGTTGTGATGAAAATTCACAGGTGCCGGTTCTACCGGCGCTACCGCTGCTCTGGGCGCCGAAGCAGGACGATGATTCACGACAGCCGCGCTGGACCCCACCTCCAACCGCACCACCAGGTTGCGCCCCGTCAATAACGCCAGTACCGCCTCAATGCGAACCAGGTAACGCTCGCGAACAGCGTCCAACGTGTAGGAATTGGGCGCGTAAAGCTGCAAACCATCCGCATCGTCACGTGCCTGCAGTGGCATCAGCCAGGTGTGCAGGTCCTCGGCGCTCAATTCACCTTCAAGACGCTCCAGACAGCGCCGCCACAGATCACTCATGGATACTTTTAACCACAGCAGGGGCGCTTTCGCGCAGGGTGGACCAGAAAGTCTACCAGCACCAGTAGGCCAGCTATCCACATGGATATCCACAACTTTGCAAGGTGGAAGGATTTGACAGGACCGGCGGCGGCTCTTCATAATCTCCAACCTTTTTCACCCATATAACAGGAGGAAGCCATGAAGCGGACCTTCCAGCCCAGCAAGCTCAAGCGCGCCCGCACGCACGGCTTTCGTGCACGCATGGCCACGGCCGACGGTCGCAAGGTTCTCAGCGCACGCCGCGCCAAGGGCCGTAAGCGCCTGATCCCGTAAGCACAGGCACAGCCGTGGGCACTGCCGGCCTGCCGCGCGAGGCGCGGATCCGCCGAGCCGGTGACTTCGCAGCCTTGCGACAAGCCAGCGGCCGCCTCAGCGGCCGCTGTTTTTCTGTGCGCTATCGTCAAAACGATGCGGGACAAGCCCGCCTCGGGCTCGCCATTTCCAAGCGGGTCTCCAAGCGCGCAGTGGATCGCAACCGGATCAAGCGATTGGTACGCGAGTCGTTTCGTCGCATCCGCAGTCAGCTTCCACCCTTCGATTTCATGGTGATGGCGCGGGAACAGGCGTGCGATACCCCCGGCGCAGTGCTACTGACCGAGCTCGATGCCCTCTGGCGCAGACTTCCGCCGTTGAAGCACGAGGGCGACACCGCCACAATGGTCCGCTGACCTTCCTGTTTCCACTTCCCCTGGCCCGCCATGGCGAGGCCCATCTCCGGATCGCTACGCGATGAACCAAACGCGCACCTTCCTTCTCTTTGCCCTGCTGGCCGTGGCCTACCTTTTGTGGACGCAGTGGGAGCAAGACTACGGACCACATCCGCCTGAAACGGCAGCAACGACTTCCGCCAGCAGCACCGCTGCGATCAACAACCCTGCGCCGGGTGCCGGACCATCCATCGCCAGCGGCAATGCCGAGGCTGGTAGCGCCCAGCTCATTACCGTTACCACCGATGTGTTGCGCCTCACCATCGACACACGCGGCGGTAGCATCGTGCGTTCGGAGCTGTTGCACTACCCAGTCGCACCGCATACGAAGAAGAACCCCGACCCGGCTCCGATTCGTCTTCTCGATGATGGTGGCTCCGATTACTTCACTGCACAAAGCGGCTTGGTAAGTGCTGACGGCGCCGCGCCCGATCATCGCGCCATCTTCCAGGCAGCGAAAACCAGCTACGCGCTGGCCCCTGGTCAGGACGCCTTGAATGTCGACCTCACCTGGACCGACCCGTCCGGCGTCAAGGTCATCAAGCGCTATACCTTGCATCGCGACAGCTACGTCATCTCCCTCGACCAGCAGATCGACAACGGCAGTGGCAAAACCTGGGACGGCAACGCGTACCGTCAGCTGCAACGGATCGATCGCCCCACCCCGGAATACAAGAATTTCCTCCAGCGCATCTCCGATCAGTCGCGCTACGGATTCTTCGGTGCCGTGTGGTACAGCCCCGAGCAGAAATTCAACAAGCTGGCCTTCGACAAATTCCAGAAGGATCCGCTGCAAAACCAGGTCACCGGTGGCTGGGTGGCGATGATGCAGCAATATTTCCTTGGCGCATGGATTCCACCGGCCAAGGAAACCGACACCTTCTCCACCACGGTGGTGAATGAACAACAAGGCGGCCCGCATTACGTCATCCGCAGTGTCGGACCGCAAATCAGCATTGCTCCTGGCCAGCAAGCAAGCAGCACCGCGCAGCTCTATATCGGTCCCAAGCTACCTGAGAAGTTGGAAGCCATCGCGCCGGGCCTTCAGCTCACCATCGATTATGGCTGGCTGAAAATCTTTGCCGAGCCGTTGCACTGGATCCTGGCCCAGCTCGACAAACTCACCGGCAACTGGGGGGTATCGATCATCCTGCTGGTGCTGTTGATCAACCTCGCCACCTTCAAGTTCACCAACGCGCAATTCGCGTCGGCCAACAAGATGCGCAAACTCAAGCCGCGCATCGACGCCTTGAAAGAGCGCTATGGCGATGATCGCCAGAAGATGCAGCAGGCGATGATGGAGCTGTACAAGAAGGAGAAGATCAACCCAGCTGCCGGCTGCCTGCCGTTGGTGATCACCATCCCGATCTTCTACGGCTTGTATTACGTCCTGCGTGATAGCGTCGAATTGCGTCAGGCGCCCTTCTTCGGCTGGATCCACGATCTCTCCGCAGCCGATCCCTACTTTGTGCTGCCAGTGCTTTACACCGTTGTGATGCTGGCTCAGCAGTGGCTCATGCCAGCCAGTCCCGGCATGGATCCCACCCAGCAGAAGATGATGAAGTTCATGCCGCTGATGTTCGCCGTGATCTTCCTCTTCTTCCCATCCGGCCTGGTGCTGTACTACGTCGTCAACGGTTTATGCCGTCTGCTGCAGCAGTGGTGGATGTATCGCCGCAGCGAAATGGCTGCAGCGAAAGCAGCGGCCTGAGTTCCCTCCAGCACGGGCGGCTTCTTGCCGCCCGTCGCGGTTATGCTGATCGCTATGACCGTTCAGGCCTTGCATGAAGACACCATCGCTGCTGTCGCCAGCGCACCCGGCGCAGCAGGCATCGGTGTCGTACGCGTTTCCGGCGCACACGTCCCTGCTATCGCAAGCGCCTTGTTGGGAAAGGCACCTACACCGCGTTACGCGCACTTCACTGCGTTCCACGACAAAGACGGTGGACTGATTGATCGTGGGCTCTTGCTGTACTTTGCCGCTCCGGCTTCCTACACCGGCGAACACGTGCTGGAACTGCAGGGCCATGGCAGCCCGATTTTACTCGACACCCTGCTCCGCCGCGTTTGCGAAATGGGTGCGCGTCTCGCGCGTCCTGGCGAATTCACTGAACGTGCATTCCTAAACGGCAAGCTCGACCTCGCACAAGCCGAAGCCGTCGCCGATCTCATCGCCGCCCGCTCGCAGGCCGGCGCTCGCGCTGCGCTGCAGTCCATGGAAGGGGTGTTCTCCCGCAAAGTTGAGGTACTGCTGCAAGCGCTGATAGCACTGCGCGTACACATCGAAGCTGCCATCGATTTTCCGGAAGAAGAAATCGACTTTCTCGCCGACCCTGCCATCACCCACAAACTGCAGACCCTGCGCGAACAGCTCGCGGACCTGATGCGCGAAGCCCAACGTGGCGTGCGCCTCAACGACGGCTTGCGCGTCGCCATCGTCGGGCGGCCCAATGCCGGCAAATCGAGCCTGCTCAACGCCCTCGCCGGCAGCGAACGTGCCATCGTCACCGACATCGCCGGCACGACTCGCGATGTGCTGCGCGAAAGCATTTCGCTCGACGGCATCACTCTGGAACTCGCCGACACCGCTGGGCTGCGCGATACCCACGATCCGGTTGAACGCGAAGGCGTGCGTCGCGCGCACAGCGAACGCGAACGCGCGGACGTTGTACTGCTCGTGACCGATGCGCAACATGCCGATGAAGACTTGGCCTGGTTGCGGGATCTTCCTGCAAGCGTCGAACGCAGGGTCGTCATCAACAAGATCGATCTTGGCGATACGCAACCACATACTGAAATCGGCAACGGTGCCACCTGGCTATGGCTCTCCGTCAAAACAGGCGAAGGCCTTGAAGCACTGCGACAACAGCTGAAGCAACTGGCCGGCGCCGGCAGCGGCGAAGGTGCTTTCAGCGCGCGGCGCCGACATATCGTGGCCCTTGAGCAAGTAGCAGAACACCTGGATCACGCTGCACGTGTGCTCATAGATACGCATGCGGGCGAACTTGCCGCGGAAGAACTTCGCCAGGCACAACATGCGTTGGGCGCAATCACGGGCACATACACCAGTGATGATTTACTGGGTGCCATCTTCAGTTCGTTTTGTATTGGCAAGTAGCACGGCAGTTTTAAAAAAAGCGCAATGAAGCTCCCGATGTAAAAAAGTAACAGCAATCTGCGTTGTTACGGGACGCGCCCTTTGCAGGTATTACAGGCGCTGCCTCGCTAGCAACGCCTCAACTTCCGCTGGATGCGGCATCCCGCCTCGTGCGCCAAGTCGGGTCACGGACAATGCCGCTGCCGCGCATGCTTTGCGCACAGCAATGGGCAAACCTTCATGCAGGTATACGGCTAAGGCGGCGTTGAAGGTGTCGCCGGCGCCGGTGCTGTCGACGACTTCTACGTCGAAGCCCGGTTGATGCTGCGGTTCGCCTTCTTCACGGAACCAAGCGCCCTCGCTGCCTCGGGTCAGGACCACGGGAGCGGGTGCGCGCTGCATGAGAGTGCGGAAGTCTTCGTTGGGATCGGCGCTGAGGAGGGTAGCGAGTTCGTGCTGGTTGGGAGTGATGTAGCGGGCGAGTTGCAGCCATGCGGCGGGAAGTGGCTGTGCCGGTGCGGGATTGAGGATGACGGGGACGTGTTGCGTATGGGCGATGCGCAGCGTGGCTTCCACGGTTTCGAGTGGAATTTCCATTTGCACGAGCACTGCATCGGCGCTACCAATAAGTGTTTGTGCTTGCACTATGTGCGTGGGCGTCACACACGCATTGGCACCAGGAACGACGACAATTTCGTTTTCGCCGACTGCTACGGTGATGGATGCCGTGCCGCTGCTGCAATGGGCGATGCGCGCGACGTGTTCGAGACCGACCCCTTCTGCCGCCAGGCCATCGCATAGCGATTGAGCGAAGGCGTCGTCGCCGACGGCGCCGACCATGTGCACTTCCGCACCGAGTCGTGCGGCAGCGACAGCCTGGTTACCGCCTTTGCCGCCGTGTACAGAAAGGAACCGTTCGCCGATCAGGGTTTCGCCGGGCGCGGGAAACCGTGGCGCCACGGTAACCAAATCCATATTGATGCTGCCGACGACGACGATGCGGGTCATGAGGCTCTCGCGAGGTAACTGCCAAGGAAGGAGAGCGTAAAGGCAGATGCGAGGCAGCGGTAGCTTACGTAGCGATCCGCGCCCGCTTGTGTGCGAACGCGGATCGTTCTTGCGAATCCGTGAATACCGTCAATCGGAACCGTTGTCGGAACCGCCACCGTTGTGCGCGTTCTGCCAGCGTTGCCGCATGTTCTGCTTCAGCGTGGCGTATTCCTTCTGCTGGTCCGGTGTAAGCACGGCGTTGATCTGCGTATCGGCATCTTGCTGGATGGAACGCAGCTTGGCGTGGCGATCCTGCGGGGCGAGCGATGAATCATTGCGCACGGCAGCGAGCTGCTGCGCACGATTCTGCAAAATTGTCGTGAGCTTGGCGGTTTGATCATCGCTAAGGCCCAGATGCTTGGCGAGACGCGTGGCCTGCCGCTGCGGATCGGGGGCGCGGCGCATCATGCTATCCGAGCCGGCCGCCGTACCGCTGGCCTGTGCGAACACGGCAGGAGCAAGGCTGGCCACGCCGAGCGCCAGGCCGAGCAGGGCAAAACGCGAGGCTAATTTGTTCATGGGTGTCTCCGGGGTTCCCTGGGTATAAGGCCATCGGTCGATGGCCGACAGATGAGGTAACGAAGAAACGTATCCGGCGTTTACTTGAAAGCCTTGAAAGGTTCCCCAACGGCCCCGACGCTTCATACTTCCCGCCCCATGGAGCCTGCCATGATCGACCTGCATTACTGGCCCACGCCGAACGGCCATAAGATCACCCTGTTTCTGGAAGAAACCGGCCTGCCCTACACCATCAAGCCAGTGAACATCGGCAAAGGTGAGCAATTCGAGGCGGCGTTCCTGCAGATTTCGCCCAATAACCGCATGCCGGCCATTGTCGATACGCAACCGGCCGATGGTGGTGAACCGATCAGCGTGTTTGAATCCGGTGCGATCTTGCAGTACCTGGCTGAAAAGACCGGACGCTTTTTGCCGAAGGATCTACGCGGCCGTACGACAGTACTGGAGTGGCTGTTCTGGCAAGTCGGTGGTCTCGGGCCGATGCTGGGTCAGAACCATCACTTCAATCGCTATGCGCCGGAGAAGATTCCCTACGCGATCGACCGCTATGTGCGTGAAACGCAGCGTTTGTACGGCGTGCTGGACAAGCGGCTCGAAGGGCGCAACTTCGTAGCTGGCAGCGAGTACAGCATCGCAGATATGGCCGCCTACCCGTGGATCGTGTCGTACGAAAACCAAAGCATGAAGCTGGAAGATTTTCCGAATGTGAAGCGGTGGTTCGAGCACATTCGCGATCGCGAGGCGACACGTCGCGCATATGCAATAGCTGACACGATTCAAGGCAGGACGGACTTGCGCACGGATGAAGAAGCGCGGCGCCATTTGTTCGGCCGGTGAAGTGCTTTGACGAGCGCGCGTTTTGCACGCAAGACGCTTTGTTCCTTCCTTCTGGTTCTTGGGAAGGAACGCCGAAATGTGTAAGCACTTGGTGACGTGCATGTATCGGCGTGAGAGACGTTTGAAGCAAGCGTGGCCTCTTCACCCCAACTCTTTTCCCAAGGGGCGAACGTAAGCAACCTCATCCCGCCTGGATGCAGGGATGAAAGTGATTTTGGCCAGGGTGGCTTCCGCACGTGACGCCTGTGCTTCAACCGCCCGCGCTACTTAGCTCCCCTCCCCTACGTGTAGCAGGGGAGGACGGGGCAGGGTGAAGCCCCTCATGACGCGGTAAGCCCATGACCCGCGGTGAGCATGCCGTTCGCTTCATCTCGCTGCTTTGCGGCCGGCTAAGGCCAGTCGCAATCTGTGGCGGAAAATCGTGAACCTGGATGCTTCTCCCAGCCATCACGTCAGCAAAAGGTGCTGCCTGCAAGGGCCAACCATTCGCCAAGCCAAGGCCGTATTCAATGTTGGCTATGCAGCGCCGTGTCGGATTTTTTCACCGTGTTCAATACATCCTCAAGCTCCAGCGCGAAGCGCTCGAAGCATTCGGCGAGCTGGGCGCGGTTGAGTTCCATGAGCGTGTGGCTTTCCTCATGCGTATTCGGCGTGATGAATGAGGTGAGCAGAAACAAGTGATCGCGTATTTCCAGCAACTTTACGTGGCCAGTGGGTGGCAGCAGATAATAAAAACGGTGTAGCAGTGTGGCGGATAAATCTTCCATGCAAGCTCCAATGTTTCAGGTCACGCCGCGCATTGCACGCGGCGTGATGGGCACGGGGCAATGCCCCGCTTCGAAATCGAAAACGCCGCAAGGCGCCGGCGACTAAGTACCCGAGACCACCTGACACCACGCAAGCAGCGTGGCCGTAAAGCGCATAATTGACGGGAAGGACGCGCCGCAGCGCGCAAGTGCCGTATGATTCAGGACAGCCATCAGCAACTCCAGTTTAGTTGTTAGTGGTCAGCGGATCGTGTGAGCTGCTACTCATGCGATCCGCGCTTTACCTCATACGTCGGGTGTGTGGATCCCCAGAGCAAAGGGCACACCCGACTGCCACACTTTCTGTTGAATGGCGTGATGTGTCCATCAGGATATGTCTACTCATGCTGTAGGCCCATGCATGTGCTTCACCGATCATCGCAAAGAAAAAGCCCGTCTTTCGGCGGGCTTTGTGCTTGCAGCTGTTCAAACCTATCAATGCGCGCGACCCACGCCGGAATCACCCTGCAACAGCGGCGGCGGTGCGCCGGCCACGGCGATCAGGGACTGTGCGTAACCGTCTTCCATCGTCACCGTGGAAACTTCATCCCACGCGAAGAACGATGCCTCATGCAACCACTCCGCGTCGGGGGTGATTTCCTGCATGTTGAAGCCTTCTTCTTCCACGCTTACCAGGCGGCCGATGTAGCAGACTTCGGATTCCTCTTCGCTGTCCACATGCACACCGATCACCGGCGCCATCGCGCTGGCGGCCTGCACCACGTCGCGGATGTTGTCCAAGGGGAAGCTGCGTGGCAGCCGGGGTACCAGATTCTTCAGCACCAGCGCCTTCTCCATGAAAAGCTGATGCTTGTCGGGAGTTTCCAGCTCGGTAACGTCGCGATGGCGCATCACATACATGCCATCGTAGGTAACGCCGTCACCGACGACCCATAGCAGGAAAAACTCCCTACCCACGCCGCCGACATACCCGCAGAAGCTGCCGTGTTCGAGATCGCCGCGCCATAAACGCACCAGTTGCTGTTTTTGTTGCGCTTCGCGGAGCTGCGCACGCTGACCGGTGGTCTTCAGTTCAATGATGTTGCCCATGGCCGATATTTTACCAGAGGGGGTCCGACCGCTTGTTTACAGCCCGCTAAGCGCTGGATTTTCCGATGGATACCTATGTTTTTCAAATAGTTGCAATAGACGGCCGGGTTCAGAGGATGTAGCGGCTCAAATCCTCGTCCTTGACCAGCGTTCCGAGATTTTTATCCACATATTCGGCGTCGATCAGGTAATTTTCGCCGGATTTATCCGCAGCTTCGTAGGAGATCTTTTCCAGCAGCCGCTCCATTACCGTATGCAGGCGGCGGGCGCCAATGTTCTCGGTGCTTTCGTTGACCTGGAAGGCCACCTCGGCCAGCCGGTCTACGCCGGATTCGTCGAAGGTGAGGGTCACGCCCTCGGTGCCGAGCAGGGCGACGTACTGTTTGGTCAGCGCGTTGTGCGGCTCACGCAAGATGCGCTTGAAGTCTTCCACTGACAGCGCTGATAGCTCCACGCGAATCGGCAAGCGGCCCTGCAGCTCCGGAATCAGGTCGGAGGGCTTGGCCAACGAGAACGCGCCGGAGGCGATGAACAGCATGTGATCGGTCTTGATCGGACCGTACTTGGTGGACACGGTGGAACCTTCTACCAGCGGCAGCAGGTCGCGTTGCACACCCTCGCGGCTGACGCCTGCGCCGCCCCATTCCGAGCGCTGCGCGATCTTGTCGATCTCGTCGATGAAGACAATGCCGTTCTGCTCCGCGGCTTCCATCGCCTGGGCGCGGATTTCATCATCATTGAGCAGGCGGCCGGCTTCTTCCTCGATCAGCAGCGGGCGCGCGGCCTTGATCGGCAACTTGCGCTTTTGCGTGCGCGCACCGCCCAGGTTCTGGAACATCTGGCGCAGTTGCTGACCCATCTCTTCCATGCCGGGTGGCGACATGATCTCCACGCCGACGTTCATGCTGACATCGAGTTCGATCTCGCGGTCATCGAGTGCGCCTTCGCGGAGCTGCTTGCGTAGTTTCTGACGCGTGTCGCTTTCGATAGATGGCGCAGGTTCCTGGTCGTGCGTCCAATCGGTGGCCGTCTGACGGCGTGGCAACAATGCATCCAGGATGCGATCTTCGGCGCGATCTTCGGCTTGCGTGCGCACGCGTTTCATCGCCAGCTCGCGTGTCAGCTTGTAGGCCACATCGGCGAGATCGCGCACGATCGATTCCACGTCCTTGCCGACATAACCCACTTCGGTGAACTTGGTGGCTTCCACCTTGACGAAGGGCGCGTTCGCCAACGTCGCAAGGCGACGCGCGATTTCGGTTTTGCCCACGCCGGTGGGGCCGATCATCAGGATGTTCTTAGGCGTCACTTCCTCGCGCAATGCCGGTTCAAGTTGCATGCGGCGCCAGCGGTTGCGCAGCGCAATGGCGACGGCGCGCTTGGCGTCGTGCTGGCCGATGATGTAGCGGTCGAGTTCGTTGACGATTTCGCGGGGTGTGAGTTCTGACATGGTCCGGAACCAAAAATGCGGAGATAGGGAACGCAGCGCGATAGTTGCTGCGATAGTGAGGAAACGTGCCGACAGCGATGCACTTTCGCTACGGTGAGGCGCCTTCCTTACAGCTCTTCGATCGTGGTGTTGTGATTGGTGTAGATGCAGATGTCGCCAGCGATCTTCAATGCGCGTTCCACGATGGCGCGCGCATCGAGTTCGGTGTTTTCCATCAGCGCCAGCGCGGCGGATTGCGCGTAGGGGCCGCCGGAACCGATGGCGATCAGACCATGTTCGGGTTCCAGTACGTCGCCATTGCCGGAAATCAGCAATGAAGCATCCTTGTCGGCCACCGCCAGCATCGCTTCGAGGCGACCCAGTCGGCGATCGGTGCGCCACTCCTTGGCCATCTCCACGGCAGCACGGGTGAGGTTGCCGCTGTGCTTGTCCAGCTTTTGCTCGAACAGCTCGAACAGGGTGAAGGCGTCTGCGGTGGCGCCGGCAAATCCCGCGAGCACATCGCCCTTGCCCAGGCGGCGGATCTTGCGCGCATTGGCCTTCATGACCGTGTTGCCCAGCGTAACTTGACCGTCGCCACCGATCACGACGCGCCCGTGCCGGCGCACCGAGATGATGGTTGTGGCGTGAAAGGATTCCATGAACATCTCCGGGAAAAGCCAAGACCGAAAACGTGGGGCCGCCGGTCGGAAATCCAAGCCGCTAGAGGGACGCGGCTCTTCGAACTGTTGCGGCAAGCTCAATGCCGCTGCCAAAGCAGCACCGCGCCGGCTGCCGTGACGCACCAGGCCATCAGCGCGACCAGCAAGGCAGGCACCAGCCGCATGCGGTCGACCAGCCAGTAAAGGCTTGCCAGATAGGCCAGATAGGGCACCACTGCCCACATGCCGAATACGATGGTTGCCTTCAGCTCGGTTACACCACGTTCGCTGCCCACAATGTAGTGCGCCATCAGTGCGAACGTTGGAAACAGCGGCAACAAGCCAGCGATGTGATAGTTGCGCGTTCGCGCCAACAGCCCGATCAACAGCACCATCCATGCACCGATCAGGGCTTTCGCAAAGAGGTTCATGCTTTCAACACATGGCCATGATTATTTTCTGCGCGCACGCGGATGGGCGGCGTCATAAACCTTAGCCAAGTGCTGGAAATCCAGGTGCGTATAAATCTGTGTGGTGGCGATGTCGGCATGCCCGAGCAGCTCCTGTACCGCACGCAGATCACCGGATGATTCCAGCATGTGGCTGGCGAAGGTGTGGCGGAGCAAGTGCGGATGCACGTGCTTGGCAAAACCTTGGCGCATAGCCAGCGTTTTCATGCGTGCCTGCACGGTACGCGGACTGATCGGTGCACCGTGGCGACCGCGGAACACCGGGGATTCCGGCACGCATCCCTCGGCATCGCCTAATGCACGCAATGCGGCGATTGCATGGCGGCCCACAGGTACGATGCGCGTCTTGCGACCTTTGCCGAGCACGCGGACCTCGCCCGCATCGAGATCCAGATCTATCCAGCGCAATCCGATCAGCTCGGACAAGCGCAATCCGGAGGAATAGAACAGTTCGAGCATGGCGCGATCGCGCACGCCCAATGCATCATCCTTGCCATCGCCCACCACCAGTGCCGTGGCCTCGTCGACGTCCAGCACCTGCGGCAATTTGCGATGCACTTTCGGTCCGCGCACGCCGGCGAGTGGATCGTGCGTCAGTCCACCTTCGCGGGTGAGTTGACGAAACAGGCTGCGGCAAGAAGAAAGCAGGCGCTGCAGGCTTTTGGGCGAGAGGCCGGCGCGGTGCTCGGCGGCCACGAAGCCGCGCATGCGGTGCGGTTGTAGCAACTCGAAAGATGCGATCTGTTGCGCCTGCATGTAGTGCAGCAACTTCGCCAGATCGCGCCGGTAACCGGCGACGGTATGTGGGGATGCCTTGCGTTCGCTAGCCAGTCGCGCGAGCCATGCATCGACCTGGGCTTGTGCGTCCATGATCCGATTCAAGCGCCATCCTGCAGGCGCGCCAGCGCTGCGGTGACGGTGGCCGCGATCATTTTCAGGAAGGCCGTTCCCATGCCGGGTTGGAAGTGATCCGCATCTTGGCTGCCGAGTGCGAGCAATCCCAGTTCACCCAGGGGCATCAGCGCAGCCGAGCGGATATGGGGGGCCTGTTGCCCGAACAAGCGCTGCAGGCGTTCCGGGGACAGGCGTCCGGAAAGGGGTTCATGATGGGCGAGGAAATCCGCAAATTCCGGCATGGCAGCGCGGCCACCCGGCTCATGCATCAACCAGTCCGCTGGCGGCAGCGTGAGTTTGCCGAACAAGACGATGCGAACCTGATCGGTGCCGAAGTCTTTTGAAAGCGTGGCCACGACGCTGCGCGCGGCAACTGCTGGCGTGTTGGCGCGCAGCACGGTGACGTTGAGGTCGTGCACGCGCAGCATCAGGCGCTCGTTTTCGGCAGCAATCGCCGTCAATTCGCTTAGCTTGCGCTCCAGTTCTTCGTTCTTCTCGCGCAGGGCTTGCAACTGATACGCCGCGAGCGATGCAACGGCACCCTGTTCGCGCGGCAGCGTCAGCAGCGTGGCCAATTCAGGATAGTCGCCGAGAAAACCCGGATGCTTGCGCAGATACGCAGCGACATCACTGGCCTTGAGCGTGTCATCGAGCAGGGCGTTGGTCATGCACGAAACCTCGAGCCGAAAAACGTAGGATGTTGGTCCCCTACCCTGAGTGTGCGATGGACGCGCCTCCGCATCAATCACTCGCTCGCGGATCCAGCCACTCCCCTTCAAAGACAAATGCGGCCGGACCGGTCATCCAGAGCCGTTCGCCAGGGCCAGTCCAGTCGATATGCAGGCTTCCGCCGGGGAGGTCGACCTGCACATGCGCGTCAACCTCGCCGCGCCGTCGCAGCACCGCCATCGCCGCGCAGGCGCCGGTGCCACAGGCCAGGGTCCAGCCCGAGCCACGTTCATGCACGCGCAAGCGCACATGCCGGGGACCGAGTTTCTGCACGAAACCGGCATTGGCGTGTTCGGGGAAACGCGCATGGGCTGTCAGCGCCGGGCCGAGCTGCGCCAGTGCTGGCGCCTGCAGATCGTCCACGACCATCACGGCGTGGGGATTGCCCATCGACACTGCGCCGATTTCCACACGTTGCTGCTCAAGTTCCAGGCTGTACCGGTCCGCCACGTGTGGCGCATCGAAGGGGATACGTACCGGTTCGAACACCGGTTCCCCCATGTCCACTGTTACCCGGCGAGCGTCGATCAGCCGCACGGTGACCGGCCCGGAAGGGCTCTGGATCTGCACGGTCTCGCCAATGGGCAATTGCCCGGCGCGATGCAGCCATGCCGCGACACAGCGCACGCCGTTACCGCATTGGCCCGATGGCGAGCCGTCGGCATTCCAGATGCCGTAATAGAAGGCACTGGTGTCGTTGCGCGCTGGTTCAACGCTCAGCAGCTGATCGAAGCCGATGCCAGTGTGGCGGTCGGCCATGGATCGAATGAATGCGGCGTCAAGAGCGAGCGGGCCGTCGCGGCTGTCGATCACGGCGAAGTCATTGCCGCTGCCGTGCATCTTGGAAAAACGCAAAGTCATGCGTCGAACCGGACCATTAGTTTCCACTCGACGGATGCGCCGCCGTGCTGCTTGCGTTGGCGGGGGCCGCTGCCGTCGACGCATGCGCCGGCGCGGCCGCGTGATGGGCATGCGCGGGTTTCGGCGTCGATCTCGGCATATACAAAGGCCCTTTGTTGCCGCAGCCCGAGATCGCGATGAAGGCGAGGCAAAGCGGCAGCAGGATCATTCGGCGCATGAGCAAGAACCCTGGGGAAAACACCCGCAGTATAGCCAAGCCGCGACGCCGGCAACGTTTATCATATAGGCCCGCTGCAAGGGACTGCAGACCGTTGGAGTGCCCGATGAACTGGAATGAATTGCTGCGCCTGCCGAGTACGCTGCTGGCGATCCTGACTGCGTTGGTCTTGCTGGTAGCCCTGGTTCAGTTGCTCGCGGCGCGGCAGCAGTTGCACCAGCGCCGCCGGCTCGCGGCAAGCGGGCATACGCTGTTGATGCTGGTCTTTATTCTGTTAGGCAGCGTGCTGGGGATCATCGCGATGTCGTTGCGTGGTTACCGTTTCCTCAGCGAGGAGACCCCAGTGGTGCAGATCGACGCGCACATCCTCTCGCCGCAGCATTGGTCGGTGTTGCTGACTTGGCCGGATGGGGCCACGCGCACCGTCATGCTTGCCGGTGACGACTTTCAGGTCGACGCAGTGGTGCTGAAATGGAAGCTACCCGCGATGTTGGCGGGCCTGCCGCCGCTCTATCGGCTCGATCGCCTTTCCGGGCGCTACGATGATGCCGCGCAGGAGATGCACGACGAACGCACCGTAGTCGACTTCGACCAGGCAGGCGAAGGCGACTTGCTGGACCTCAAACGGCAATTTCCGCGCTGGCTGCCCGAAGTGGATACGGTGTTCGGCAGTGGTGCTTTCCTGCCGCTGGTCGACGGCGGTCATTACACCGTCAGCCTGATGCGTACCGGTGCACTGGTGGCGCGGCCCGATGACGCCACGGCGCAACGCATCGGTCAGCCGTTAGGGGATTGAAGCCGAGGTCGTACCGTTACGCCCTCCGACTTTGGAACCTGATTCGTATCGGACTACAGCCGCACGCATCTCCTTCCCTTGCATGCAGGGGAACGAGACTGTTTCCGGCGACTTATGCAAGCGAGGATTCGCGCGGGCCCAGCGCGCAGAATGGGGCGGTGCCAAGACCTTATGCCGTCAAGATGCGCTTGACCGGGTCCCGGAGACCTTCGCAGATCAGGCCGCGGCATCACCAACCCATCGAACGGTTCCGGCCTTTCTTACTGCTCCCGACTATTCCCGCACAAGCGTCTTTTCGTAACGGTAGGCATCGCTGCCATCTTCATAGAAGCCTTGTTCGAGTCCGGCACGGTGATAACCCAGCCGCTCGTAAAGCCGAATAGCGCTGGCGTTGTCGGTGCGTACCTCCAGACGCAGCGTCTGGCAGCGCCGCTGGCGAGCGATGCTCTCCGCCGCCTCGATCAGTGCCGTGCCTACGCCTTTGCCGCGCGCCTCCGGCAGGCTGGCAATCGAGTAAAGGCGCGCCTTGCGGCTGCCCTTGCGAAAGAACACCAGGGCCGTGCCCAGAAAGCGACGATGGTTGGCGCTGGCGACCAGCACACGTGCGCTGTCGCTGTCGAGATGGCGGCGAAACTGTGTGCGGCTGATCTGGTCACTGTCGAACGTAGCCTGTTCCAGGGCGACCAGATCATCGAGATCGGAAAGTTCGGCTCGGCGCACCCGCACGGGGGCGGTGGCTGGCTTAGCAATCATCAAAGGCCCTCAATCGAAAAAGTGCCGGTAGCGGGCCGGACACCGAGGATCACGGTGGCTCGCCGTGGGTGCGAGCAAGCGCGGCACTCTAGTGCACTGCGCGCAGGAAATCATCCTGTTGGCGTCATCTGCTGCACCTGGCCCGAGCGACGTTTACTCCGGCTTCAGTGCTTGCTCTTGTACGCCTTGCCGAGGTGCAAGACACTGCCGCCTTGCGCTGCGCCGCCTCGTTCCCCACGCGACGACGTCCCATTGCCGGTCTTTTGCCTTGAGGTGTCATGACCCGACTCGTCATCGTCGTCGAGAAAGCTTCCGATTGGAGCTCTTACTATCCGTCCGTCGACGTGGTTACCGCGATGGACTACCTGCGTGAACCGGTGGGTGGCGACGATGAGCGCACCCATGTCATCAACCTGTGCCGAAGCTACAAATACCTTGGCACCGGCTACTACGTATCGCTGCTGGCGGAAGCCCGCGGCCACCGCGTGATGCCGTCCGTGCGTACGGTGAACGATCTGCGGCGACGCTCGCTGTACGGTCTGGCCATCGATGACCTCAACGCCAAGCTCACCCATTTCCTGCCGGAAGGCGCGCGCGATACCACCGACTTCGGCATCCTCGTCTACTTCGGCGAGACCGCTTACCCCGCCTTGCAGGATCTGGCCCGCCAAGTCTTCGAAATGTTTCCCTGCCCGCTGCTGCGCATCGAGTTCGAGCGTGAACGCGTGTGGCAGATCAGCTCCGTCAAGCCGGTGGGCCTGCACACGCTGGACGATGCGCAGGAAGATGCGTTCGCGGCCGAGCTCGACCGCTTTTCCAAAAAGCTGTGGCGAAAACCTCGCGCCAGGCGGCTGTATCGCTATGACCTCGCCATGCTGGTGGATCCCAACGAAGCGATGCCGCCTTCAAACAAGAAAGCGCTCAAATCGTTCATCTCCGCTGGCAAGGAGCTGGGGATCGAAGTCGATCCCATCGGCAAGAATGACTACCAGCGTCTGGCGGAATACGACGGCTTGTTCATCCGCGAAACGACGGCCAGCGACAATCACACCTACAGCTTTGCACATCGCGCCGAGCGCGAAGGCATGGTGGTAATCGACGATCCCAGTTCGATTCTTCGCTGCACCAACAAAATCTTCCTCAATGATCTGATGATCTCGCGAAAACTCGCGGTGCCGCGAACCGAGATCCTCTATCGCGAAAATACCAAGGGTCTGAAAGAAGTCGCTACCAAGCTTGGTTATCCGCTGGTACTGAAAATTCCTGACGGTTCCTTCTCGCGCGGCGTCGTGAAAGTGGAAAGCGAAGACCAGCTTGAGAAGGCCACCAGCGAGTTGTTCCAGCATAGTGCCCTGTTGCTGGCGCAGGAATTCGTCTACACCGAATTCGATTGGCGTGTCGGCGTGCTGAATCGCGAGCCGTTGTACGCATGCAAGTACTACATGTCGCGCGGGCACTGGCAGATCTATAACCATGGTGCGAAGGGCACCGCCAAGTCTGGCGGTTTCGAAACCATTCCCGCGCGCGATGCACCGGCAGAAGTGGTGAAACTCGCGCTCAAGGCCACCAACCCGATCGGTGACGGTTTGTACGGCGTCGACTTGAAGCAGGTCGGCGACAAAGCCGTGGTGATCGAAGTGAACGATAACCCTTCGATCGATGCCGGCGTGGAAGATGCCTACCTTGGCGAAGATCTCTACCGACGCATCATGCAGGAGTTCCTGCGCCGGATGGAGCGCAAGCGCATGGGCATCAACAGCTAGGCTTCCGCAACTCCCGCGGGTCATTCCGGCCTCCTCTTCCCTGAGCAGGCCGGAATCGTAGGCGCGGTCCCTCGCGCTGGCCGCCAGCTGCGACCGGATCCTTTAAATCAGCTGGCGGTCATCCCTTGAGCGGCGCTCCGGCCGCACTGGCTCCACTGCCAAGCGGATGCATCAATGCCAGATCAACCGGGATGCGTTGCGACGACGCGGTTTGAGTAGGCTTATCAATTGACGAGGCAGGCTCGGTTCCAGAGTGAGTGCGACGGCAAGCGGCGCGACAAAAAGCCAGAAGAACGGCGTCCAGCCCAGCCACTCCGTATAGGCCGGCACCAAGGTGCTCGCCAGCAAAAGGCTGCCACCCAGCAACCACAGCAGCGACAGCGCAAGCAACTTCGAGCGGCGTTCCATATCAACAACCTGCGGGCGCATGAGGCACTCCAGAGCGGACGATGGGCAAAGCTTGCCTCGCCCCAATCTCATAGACTGCGATGGGTCGTTCGCTTGATTGTGATGGACGAATCCGGCCCGGGAGAGCCCTTACAATGGTGGGCTATGCAGGAGCGCGCGCATGTCCCGACCCTTACTGTTCGCTGTCTTTGGCCATCCCATTGCACACAGCTTGTCGCCACAGATTCATCAGGCGTTCGCGCGGCAATTCGGCATCGATCTGCAATATCGCCCCATCGATGCCGAACCCTCGGCGTTCGCCGAGGCGGTGAATCGCTTCTTTCATGACGAAGATGGTCGCGGCGCGAACGTAACCTTGCCGCACAAGGCCTCGGCCTTTGCATTGGCTGACGAGCGCACGCAGGCAGCCACGCGGGCGGGAACGGCCAATGTGTTAACGCGTCTTGCAGATGGACGTCTATCCGCCCATAACACCGACGGCGTCGCCTTGGTGCGTGATCTCACCGATAGGCACGACCTTGATCTGCGTGGACACGATGCGCTTTTGCTCGGCGCCGGTGGCGCAGCGCGCGCGGTTGCCTGGTCGCTGTTCGAAGCGGGGGTACAAACGCTGACCATCGTCAATCGTTCGCCGGAGACCGCCGACGCGCTGGCCGATGCCATCGGCGAACCAGCACGCGTGCATACGCGCTATTGGGAGGATCTTGGCAACATCGGTAGCTTCGATTTGATCGTCAACGCCACCTCGGCTGGCACCTTGGGTCAATCGCTTACGCTGCCGTTTTCGCTCGCTGCCTCGCGTGCAGCTTGCTATGACCTCGGTTACGGCAAATCCGCCTTCGGTTTCCTGGCATGGGCTCGTGCGGCCGGCACCCGCTATGCCTTTGACGGCCTCGGCATGCTGGTGGAACAGGCCGCGGACGCGTTCGAGCTGTGGCACGGCAAGCGTCCGGACACGGAACCCGTCTATCAATCGCTACGCGCGCAGACGGCATGAATGCGGCGATGGCATGTCGACCCGGTTGCGGTGCCTGCTGCATTGCTCCCTCAATCAGCTCGCCCATTCCCGGCATGCCGAACGGCAAGCCGGCAGGCATGCGGTGTATCCAGCTGGGCGAAGACAACGATGTGCCATCTTCGGCGATCCTCGTCGTCCGGCGGTATGCAAAAACCTGCAACCGGAGCCGGCGATGTGCGGACTGAACGCAGAGCACACCCTGCGCTGGCTATCGCATCTGGAAGAGGCGACGCGAGGAGCTTGACGACTCGTTTCTTTCCCTGACGATTTGGCATCTCCAAAACATCACCCGTGCTAGCTTGGGTAAACAGGGGGCATCATTTCGTGGGGAGAGTTGCGCGATGTTGCCTAAGGGTTTTTTCCGTCTTAGCCTGGCGGCTGCCGGGTTATGGGTCGTGGTGGCAAGTGCGGCGCAGGCAGCGCCGGATACGAGCAGTCCCGTCGGTTCGGGCAACGTGACGGTCGCCGATCCTACGGTACCGCGTCCGCCAGGCCAGCCATGCGTGGTGCCGTTATTTAGCGGCGACACCTTCGACGATTACAGTCCGCGCCCTTTCACTTACGCGCCGCCATCGGGTTGCGGCACGCACTGGTCGAAGGTAGTGCTGGAGGGTGATTTCTCGATCACGGCAGGTGTGCAGTATGACCGCACGGCGACCATCTTTTTAGGGGGTGTGAATCTGTATTTCGGCACGACGCAGGAGCCGACCTCGACCGAAGGCCGCAGCTGGCATGTGGAGCGCGACCTCACCGACTACAGCGCGTTGTTTCGCAGCGCTAGCCAGGGCCAGGTGTTCATCGGCAATATCGTCAACAGCACGTATACCGGCGTGATCCACGGTAGCGCGCGCTTGTTGTTCTATCCGGCGTCGGTCGTGGCACCCGCACCGCGTGTGCCTGATGCGGTATATCCACTGGGAAGCGATCCGATCGGCAGCACGGCTACGCTAAACGATTCCAGCAGCCAGCTCTCTGCCACGCTGACGTTGCCACGCAATGTTGTGCAGGCTTATCTGGATGTGTTCACGCAGAGCCAGAGCGCGGATGAGTTCTGGTACACCTGCGTACCGGATCCATATTCGGCTGAAACCGGCGAATGCGGCGGCGGCAATTTCCGCGAGGCAGAGGTCAGCATCGACGGTCAGCCGGCGGGTGTAGCGCCGGTCTATCCATGGATCTACACGGGCGGCGTCGACCTCTATATCTGGAAACCCACGCCCGGCGTGCAGACCTTGAACTTCATGCCATACCGCGTCGATCTGACGCCCTTCGCTGGCGTGCTCAGCAATGGTTCGCCACATACCGTTGCCGTGAGCGTGCAGGGTGCCAACAGTTATTTTTCAGCGACGGCCAGCTTGTTGGTGTATCAGGACGCCCGCGCCAAACAAGTAAGCGGTGCGGTGGTGCGCAATACGTTGGCAGGGCAACCGCCCACGCCCACCATCGGCAGCACTTTGGCGCAGGATGGATCGGGCAATGTCAGTGGCGATGTCACCACCAACCTGAGTCGGCGCTTCGTGATCGAGGGCTACGTCAACACTTCGCGTGGCCGGGTGGATACCACCGTGAATCAGACGGTGAGCTTTGCCGATACGCAAGGCTTTACGATCACGGCCACCGAATACCATCAGATCAGCGACCAGCTCACGAGCGTGGAAGGGTCGAGCCGCAGCACGATCGGGCCGTTTGTAAGCGGTGAGTTCAAGGCAAATTTCAGCTACCCGCTGCATGTGGACTCCGATGAAACCGCGCAATCCGATGGCGACTATTCGATCCTCACCAGCATCCGCCAGGGCTACGATCAGCACACGGGCTTGAGCGTGAGTGGTTTCCCCGTGTATGCAGCGGATGTGCACAATCAGGTGGCGGGCTCCGACACGCTGGTCATAGACAGCGGATATCACATCCTCAGCCACAGCGGTCAGCAGGCCACGCAAACCTTTACGTTCAACGATTCGCTAGGCGGCTGCTACGGCGGCAGCGTGAGTTCCGCCAATAATGTGGTGACGGCTTATAGCAGCGGCCACGGCTGCCCCGGGCATCGCAATCGGCTGTTCTGGTTCACGCATCCGGATGGTTCGCCTTATCAGGGCGATCGTTTGCTGCCTTGGTAGTCACGGCTTGAACCCGCACCCCCTCAGATGGTCTGAGGGGGTGCCGGCATGCTAATTTTGTCGGTATATGACAGAGCATTGCGCTCCAGGAGTCCGTTACCGATGCGTATCCGTTTGCTTGCCCTTTCCGTTCTTGGCGTGGCTGTCGCGCTTGCCGGTTGCCATCACGCCACGCGTCCGGACGGTACACGGGTGACCAAGGGTGGCGTCACCGACATGGTGTCGTTCGAGGACTTCATTGCCAAGCATCCGACGCAGGAGCAGTTCAAGAAGATGTATCCGGGCGTGCAACTGATGCTGCCAGGGACCATCAGTACGATGGAAATGCGCTTCGACAATTCCCGTTTCTTTCCGCAGCTGGATAAGGACGGTCACATCGTCGGCGGCGACTTTCATTAAAAAGCCCATCGGCCGGGCACTGTCACATTCGACAAATCCGAGTCATTTTGCTGACATGTTGCCCGGTTAGCCTGACCCCACAGCGGCGTTCGCTTCATCCCCGGGCGAACGTCTTTCATACAAATCTCTGTATGTGCGGGTCAGCATGTCTTCTTCCGTTATCTCCGCACCGAATCGGCGCGGCCTGATTCTTGTCGTACTGGCCGTCATCGTGGTGGTTGCGGGTGGCGTATTCTGGTACGCGCGCGCAGCGATGAAATCCGCCGGGGAACATACCGCCAACGACGGCAGCGAGGTCGGCGTGATGATGGGCCTGGCCGATCAGGCGTTTCGCGAGAAGCGATTGGTCGCGCCGGTCGGCAGCAACGTCTACGAATTCTATTTCAGCGTATTGCAGCTGGACCCCAACAACGTCGTGGCTCAGCGACGCTTGCGCGAAGCATTCAAACCCGCATGCGATGTCGTTGAAAGCACGATTAACTCAGGCAATCTGGATGAGGCGCAGCGCGAGCTTTATTTGCTGCGCATGTACGATCCGCACAATTACAAGCTGGCCTTGTTAGGCAGCGTGCTCGACGCGCAACGCGTGATTGAGCGGCGCCGGCACGAAGCGGAAGCTGCGCGCATCCAGGCCGAACAGGCAGCTGGCGGACAACCAAGCGCGAATTGATCGTCGCCTCTTCGCACGCAGAGGCTTCAGCCAGCCAGATAGATGTCTTTCAGGCGCACATAATGATCAGCTGAGTAATGCAGCTGCTCGATTTGCTTGTCCGTCAACAGGCGTACCCGTTGCGCAGGATTGCCCAACCACAATTCACGTTCGCCGACGACTTTACCCGGCGGCACCACACTGCCTGCGCCTACGAAGCCGTATTTCTTCACCACGGCACCGTCAAGCACGGTGGCATGCATGCCGATCAGGCAGTAATCCCCGATGGTACAAGCGTGGATCACTGCAGCATGACCGATGGTGACACCTTCGCCGATAAGTGCGGGAAAGCCGCCCGGCGAATACGGGCCATCGTGCGTCACATGCACGATGGCGCCGTCCTGAACGTTGCTGCGCGCTCCGACACGGATGGCGTGCACGTCGCCGCGCAGCACCGCACCGGGCCAGATGGAAACATCATCGCCCAGCACAACATCGCCGATAACGGTGGCCGCGGGATCGACGTAAGCACGGGCGCCCAGCGTGGGCGAAACACCTTTGAAAGAACGTAGAGAGCTCATGCTCCGCATTTTAGATGCCGTCGACACATCGTAGCGAGTGATCACGCAGACGCGTTTCGCAAAGACTGCAGATCGCGGAATCATATAGGCCGCTTTGCCTTTGCGTGCTTTTCGCTGTGTCGAAATCAGATCAATGCTGCCTGGCCCCGTGAGGTACCGCCTCAATGTGGCGGGATCGTCCGGCGAGTACGCCAAAAACCATCATGGCGACGCTGAGCACGACGCCAACATTCAAGGGACCATGCCAGTTTCCGGTCAGGTCATGCAGCTCGCCGGCCAAAGTCGGTCCACAGGCGGCCAGCAAGTAGCCAACGCACTGCGCCATCCCCGAAAGCGCGGCGGCCTGACGGGCATGGCCGGTACGCAGCCCCATGTAAATAAATGCCAGCAGCAGACCGCCACCCGAGCCGACGCCAAAAAGAAAGGCCCATGCCATCGACCACGCAGGCGCAAACTGAAAGCCCAGTAACGCAAGACCCATCATGGAGCCCATGATCGCGGCCATCAGTTTTTGGTCTTTCATGCGATTGACGATCGGGCCCAGCACGATGCCAGGCATAGCCGTGGCAAGCTGCATCACGCCGTGCACCGAGCCTGCCATGGCGGCTGAAAATCCCTCTGATGTCAGGATCGACGGCAGCCAGCCGACGAGCACGTAATAGAGCAGGGAGTTGATACCCATGAACAGCGTGACCTGCCAGGCCAGCGCCGAATGCCAGACGCGTCCGCCGTGCGGAGGCGCTGCCGTATCCCGGGCTGGGGCGGTGTGCGCGCCGAGTTGAGCTGTCCAGATGAGAATGGCGGCGAGGGGAAATATCGCGGCGCTGCCCAAGGCGGCTTGCCAGCCGAAAGCGTCGCTAAGCAGGACGGCACAGGCCGAGACCACTGCCGCGGCAGCGCCCATGGCAAGCGTGCAGGCCCCGGTGATGGTGGGCACTCTCGTCGGGAAGTCACGTTTCACGAGACTGGGCAGTAAAACATTGCCGACGGCGATGCCGACGCCCGTGCAGCAGGTACCCGCATACAGGCATTCGACGGATCCGAGCGAGCGAATGGCAAGTCCGATGACAACCAGCAACAGGGAGGCGAACAAGGAACGCTCCAGGCCGTATTCCCGGGCAAAAAGCGCAGCAAAAGGCGAGATCACGCCGAAGGCCAGCAAAGGCAGCGTCGTCAACAAGCCCGCTTCCGTCGGCGATAAGCCGAATAGCGATTGAAGATTGTCGAGAATCGGCGCGACGCCCGTAATGGGAGCGCGCAAGGTGGTAGCGACAAGCAAGAGAGCCGTTATCACCAGGGACGGCCGCGAAACTGCAATCGTTGCATCACGATGATTCATTGGGTTTACCGGGAAACAGCCACGAAGAGAGCCGAAAGGGTACTGACCGGACCACGTCGTGAATTACGATGAGATGACAGGGAGTCACTAAAAACGGCCAACAGGACGCCCATGCTGCTCGAATCCGTGATTCACCATTTCGACGACACCAACCTTTGTGTCCCGGCGGTGGGCATGCATGTCGAGGTGGCGGACCACAAGAGCGAGATACCGGTGCACCAGCACCGTCTGGGGCAGTTGGTGCTTGCGCTCAAAGGCGGGGTGATGTGCGAGGTATCCAAGGCCATCTGGATGGTCCCGCTTTCCTGCGCTGTGTGGATTCCCGGTCAAATGCCGCATAGCGTTCGCGTCACCGCCAACGCGAGGATGTGCTATCTGTTCGTGCAACCGGATGCGGCGCCGCTGCCGGAGCAGTGCTGCACGCTATCGATCTCACCGCTGGTGCGTGAATTGGTCTTGCACATGGCGGAACAGCCACCCACGTATTCGCCGGACAGTCCTACCGGGCGTAAAGCCATCGTGCTGCTGGAAGAATTGGTCCGCATGCCGGTGGAGCACATGTATCTGCCCACGTCGAACGAACCCAGGATGCGCAAGCTTGCGAAGCTGCTGTCCGCCGATCCGGCAGATCGCCGTACTTTGGCGGAATGGGGAAACGTGCTGGCAATGAGCGAGCGCTCGCTGGCTCGCCTCGTTCGCCAGGAAACCGGCTTGACCTTCGGCCGCTGGCGGCAGCAGCTGCATCTCATCACTGCGCTGCGGCAGCTGTCCGCAGGCCATTCCGTCCAGCGTGTTGCGGAAACGCTGGGGTATGACTCGGTTGCCGCCTTCATCACAATGTTCAAGAAATCCCTGGGCAAACCTCCGGCGAAATACTTTGCTTCGATAGCTAAAGCTGATGGCGCGTAATCAGCGGCGTTTAAGGCCGAGCTCTTCGCGCGGAAGCCGCGTCAGTGTGTTCGCCGCTGTCCGTTCCCGTGCTTCCAATACGCGCATGGTTTCCTGGTAGCCGGCATCCACCGCCAGTTGCCAGTCCTGCCACGCCAGCATGCCTACGTGCTCCAAGGGCGGTGTGATCAAGACATCGGCCAGCTCATGGCAGTGCTGGCCGTTCTCCTCGCTGTTCACCATAGCGGCGCGAGTCAACGTGGAAACGAGCCTGGGCCAGCCGGTGCCACGCCGCTGGCGCAACCACAGCCGCCACCATGGCGGCGTGGCGAATTCCTCGGTCTGCGCGCGCAACTCGATGTCGGCCCGGATACTCACGGCCGTGATATGGGCGACACCGTCATCCGCCATGACGTCCGTCGGCAGGTTGTCGACCAGCGCACCATCTACGTACACCTGCCCGCGATGCAGCACGGGAGGCAGGATGCCGGGAATGGAACTGCTTGCGCGCAGCCACAACCATAACGGCCCATGCCGATGCACCACCTTGCCCTGGCCGGACAAGTTGGCGGTGACGCAGAAGAACGGCAGTTCCAGGTCTTCGATATCGATCGCCCCAAATGCGCGCCGCAGCATGATCGCCGCGCGCCGCCCGCGTGTCAGCGCCACCAGCGGCAAGGTCCAGTCGGAAAGCGGTTTGCCGCGTACGAAAGCCTCGTAATACACGCGCATCATGTCGTCGATGCTCCACATGTTGGCGACCCCCGCGCCGATAATGGCGCCGATGCTGGTGCCGCCCACGGCATCGAAGTGCTGTCCGGTTTCACGCAAGGCGCGCAAGGCACCCAGGTGTGCGAGACCGCGCGCGCCGCCGCCGGCCAGCACCAGCCCCCGCGCGTGTCCGCTGATCAGGCGCGCAATGCGTGAAATATCGCTTTCGCCACAAATGTGGTGGTGATGCACTTCACCGCTGAATTGTGCGCGCCAGCGTCGCGCTGCGCCTGGCAATACACGGTGGGCGGGATGAATCAGCAGCAAATGACGCGGACGATGCCGTACCCGTGCGGGATGCCCCGGTGCGCTCTCCGGCCACGGCTTGCTGGGCTGCGCTGCAAGGGCCGGCAACAGCAGCACGTCCGCCTGGCGCAGGCAACGTAGTCGCCACGACGGATCACCAGTGCTATCCAGATAAATCACGAAGCGCACCTGCGCCTCGCGCTCGGCAAACCAGTCGCTGCCGCGGTTCGCACCGTGTTCGGCGTCGATCACGATACAGGTGCCGTAGGCTTCCAGCGCTTGCGCAAGCTGCATTGCCAAGCCGCGCACCGGTACACCGTCATCGACGGGCAAAATCGCAAACGTACGTGGCTTGTCCGGCGGCTCGACATGGCGTTCCCGGCGGATCAGCCGGTCGACAGCTTGCCGGGCCACGCCCAGCATGGCGCGCGGATGGTGTTCGATCAGCTGCTCGAAGTGCTGCCGATCCAAACGCAGCAGTTCGCAATCCCGCAGTGCGCGTACGTTGTAGCGCAATACCTCTCCGCTGAGCAGGCCGAGTTCGCCTACGCAATCGTCGGCGGCTATCTGGCGAACCAGGTCCGTTGGCCCATCGAATACACCCAGGCTGCCGCTGCGCAACAGGTACAGGGCTTCGGCCACTTCGCCGGAGCGGAACAAATACTGGCCGCCGGGCAGGCAAATCCAGTGCAAATAGCCGGCAAGAGTGTGTCGCTGCGCATCACTCAAATGCGCGAACAAGGAGACACGACCGATCAGGGCGGGGATATCGGCAGGTAGCATGCGCCCGATGGTACGACGGCCGGGCAGCGTGAATGCGTCGGCTTGATTTCGGGACATGCCGCCAGCACGCTTCAGGGTCTGAAGGAGTGAGCTATGAACGACAATCCCCTGCTGGCCGATACCCCGCTGCCCGCGTTTTCCCACATCAAACCCGATCACGTACTTCCGGCCATCGATAGCTTGCTGGCCGAGGCCCGGGCTCAGACTTCGGCATTGACGGAGCCGGGCTCCCCGCTTGATTTCGCCTCGGTGATGCTGCCGCAGGAACGCTTCGAGCAGCGCATCGCCCAGGCCTGGGCACCCGTATCCCACCTGCACTCGGTGGCTGACAGTGAAGCCTTGCGCGCGGTCTATGGCCCGGCGGAAGAAAAGCTCACCGAGCACGCGATCGAGCTTGGCCAGAACCGGGCTCTCTACGCGGCGGTGCAGGCCGTGGCGGATGCACCGGAATTTGCGGACCTGTCGCGTGCGCAACGCGCGCTGGTCGAGCACGCACTGCGAGATTTCAAGCTTTCCGGGGTCTCACTGGAAGAGCCGGCACGCTCACGCTTCCGCGATATCGGCGTGGAACTGAGCAAGCTTTCCACCGAATTTTCCAATGCCGTGCTGGACGCGACCGACGCGTGGCAGGAACACATTACGGACGAACGCGACTTGGCTGGCATCCCCGAGTCGGGACGCGCCGTGCTACGCCAATACGCCAAAGAGCGGGAATTGGATGGTTACCTGGTGACGCTCAAGCAGCCCAGCGTGCAAGCGGTCATGACCTATGCGGACAACCGCGGCCTGCGTGAACGCGTGTATTGGGCCTACCAGACGCGGGCCTCCGACCAGGGACCGCATGCCGGCAAGTACGACAACACTGCGCGCATCGAAAAGATCATGGCCTTGCGCCATGAAGCGGCGCAATTGCTCGGCTTCGCCAATGCGGCCGAAGAATCGCTGGCAACCAAGATGGCCGGCACGCCGGAGGAAGTACTGCATTTTCTGCGTGATCTTGCGGCCCGCGCCAAGCCCGTTGCGCAAAACGAACTGACCACCTTGCGCGACTTTGCCTCGGTGGAACTGAAACTGGACAACCTCGAAGCCTGGGACGTCACCTACGCTTCCGAAAAGTTGCGCCAGAAGCAGTACGCCTTGGACGAGGAACAGCTCAAGCCGTATTTCCCGCTACCCGCCGTCATCGATGGCCTGTTCGGGCTAGTGCAACGTCTGTACGGGATCTCGCTGACCCCGCGCGATGACGTGGATGTGTGGCATCCGGACGTACGCTATTACGACCTGGCCGATGCGAAGGGGCACGTCTTTGCCGGCGCGTACATCGACCTCTATGCGCGCGGCGGCAAACGCGGCGGCGCCTGGATGGACGTGTGCCGGGCCCGTTTCGACGATGAGGCGCAATCACAGTTGCCGGTAGCGTTCCTTACCTGCAATTTCGCGCCACCGACCGAGGGCCGCCCGGCTCTGCTCACGCACGACGACGTGCTGACGTTGTTCCATGAATTCGGCCACGGTTTTCATCACCTGCTGACCGAAGTGCCATTGCCCTCTGTCGGCGGCATTGACGGCGTGGAATGGGATGCCGTGGAACTGCCCAGCCAGTTCATGGAGAACTTCGGCTGGAATCGCGAGGCGCTGGATCTGTTCGCCAGGCATTGGGAAACCGGTGAGCGCCTGCCCGATGAATTGTTCCAGCGCATGCTGGCGGCGCGTCACTTTCATGCCGGCCTGTTCCTGGTGCGTCAGCTTGAGTTCGCGCTGTTCGACTTCCTGCTGCACCTGCACTACGACCCGGCCAAGGGGGCGCGCACGCTGGAGGTGCTGGAACAGGCCCGCCACGAAGTGGCCGTGTTGCATCCCCCGGCTTGGCAGCGCTTTCCGCATGCCTTCACCCACATTTTCGCGGGCGGTTATGCCGCAGGCTATTACAGCTATCTCTGGGCGGAACTGCTGAGCGCGGACGCCTTTGGCGCCTTCGAGGAGCATGCGATGGCCGGCTACAGCGTGATTGACGCACAGATCGGCGACCGGTTCCGCCGCGAAATCCTGGCGGTCGGTGCGAGCCGCCCTGCTCTGGAAAGCTTTGTCGCCTTCCGTGGCCGTAAGCCGGAACCGGAGGCTTTGCTGCGCAGCCACGGGCTGGCGTAGGCGCTTCGCCGCTTCATAGCGGGCGGCTCGGGCCGCCCGCCGCGCAAAGGAATCGGTCCGTGCAGGGCTCGCGCTTCCCGCGCCAATGGGTTCACAATCGTCCCCGCGCCGCCATGCCAGTATCGTCGGCGCTATCCGGCTGACGATTCGATAACACGATGGATGTGGGGATCTGCCATGAACGCGATAACGCAATTGCCGCCCGAGTGGCATCACTGGATTCGCGAAAACCTCTCGCGGGGATGTGCCCCGCAATCACTGATCGACGACATGGTGCGCAATCGCTTCGATCCGGTGTTCGCGCGCGCCGCAGTCAACGGTGTGATGACGAGCGATACGCCATTCACTGCACCGTTCGAAGAACGGCCCAAGCCGGCAACGGGTTACATCTATGAGAAGCCGCGTTTGCCTGCGGGCAACCTGATCCGCACTTCCGATCGCGATGTTCGTATCGTGACCCGTGTCAATCGGCCGGTTATTGCGGTGCTCGATGGCGTACTAAGCGAAGCGGAGTGCGACGAGTTGATCCGGCGCTCCGCCGACAAGATGCGTCGCTCCACCACGGTCGATCCCATCAGCGGCAAACACGAAGTCATCGCGGACCGCAGCAGTGAAGGTACATTTTTCCATCTGAATGCCGATCCTTTTATCGCGCTTCTGGATCGGCGCATTTCAGAAGTGATGCATTGGCCGATCGATCACGGTGAAGGCCTGCAGATCCTGCATTACGGTACCGGTGGCGAGTACAAGCCGCACTTCGATTATTTCCCGCCAGAAGACCCCGGCAGCCATGTACAGATGACCATCGGCGGTCAACGCGTGTCCACGCTGGTGATGTATTTGAACGAAGTGGAAGAGGGCGGCACCACCATCTTCCCGGAGATTGGGCTGGAAGTCGTGCCGAAAAAAGGTTCGGCCGTCTATTTCGAATACACCAACAGCCAGAACCAGCTCGATCGTCTCACCTTGCATGGCGGTTCGCCGGTGACGCGTGGCGAGAAGTGGATCGTTACCAAGTGGATGCGGCAGCGGCGCTATGGCGAAGCCGTGACCTCGGCAAGTTAGGCGGACTGCTCGGACCAAGCCGTTTGCTGTGGGGTGACCCAGTACCGATGGGGCCGTCGTCATTCCCGCAAAGGCGGAAATCCGCCGGCTGCGATGCAAGCAGCGAAGATGGATGGACCCTCTTCGCTGCTGAAAAGCGCATCTGCTTTCGCGAGCACGACGATCGGCAGGTAGCGTTCAAGCGGGGTAGGTCGCTTGAATGTGTCGAACAACAAACGCATGTCGCCTAAAGTTCGCTTCAATCCGCAAATCGCCTAAGCCGTCGCGCTCTCCCGCTGCGCACCGTCGGCCTCGAGGTGGTAATGCGTGGCGACCTCGACTTCCTTTTTCGAACCCAGGAATACCGGCACGCGTTGATGCAGGCCCGTCGGTTGCAACGCCATGATGCGCTCGCGACCGGTGGTGGCGGCGCCGCCTGCCTGCTCGATGATGTAAGCCATGGGATTGGCTTCGTACATCAGGCGCAGTTTGCCGCCTTTGTGCTTGATCTTGGCGTCGAGCGGATAGAAGAACACGCCGCCGCGCGTGATGATGCGATGGACATCCGCCACCATCGAGGCGACCCAGCGCATGTTGAAGTCCTTGCTGCGCGGGCCATCCTTGCCGGCCAGCAGCTCGCCGATATAACGCTGCATCGGCGGCTCCCAGTGGCGCTGGTTGGACATGTTGACCGCGAATTCGGCGGTTTCTTCGGGAATGCGGATGTCGCGGCGGCTGAGGATAAAGCTGCCCACTTCGCGATCGAGCGTGAACTCGTGCGTGCCGTGACCGAAAGTGAGCACCAAGACAGTGGCAGGGCCGTAGACCACATAACCGGCGGCGAGCTGAGTGGTGCCCGGCTGCAGGAAATGTTCGGCCTTCGGTTCCGTCACGCCATCCGGGCAGCGCAGCACCGAGAAGATCGTTCCGACCGAGATGTTCACATCGATATTGGAGCTGCCGTCCAGCGGATCGAACAGCAGCAGGTGGTGGCCCTTGGGATACATGTCGGGAATCGGTTGCGGATCTTCCATCTCCTCCGATGCGCAGGCGGCGAGCTGGCCGCCCCATGCATTGGCCTCCAGCAGGATTTCGTTGGAGATCACATCGAGTTTTTTCTGCGCCTCACCCTGGATATTGCCCGTGCCTGCTTCGCCTAGCACCCCGCCGAGTGCCCCCTTGCTGGTAGCGACGGCGATGCGCTTGCAGGCGCGTGCCACTACTTCGATCAACAAGGAAAGTTCGGCGTTGACGCGTCCGGCGCGTCGCTCCTCGATCATGAATTGAATCAGCGAAATGGGCTTCATGGTGGATCTGCTGGCGAATGGACCGCCATTTTCCCGGGTCCGCCTTACGGAAGCCAGTCGTGCTCCTGAACTCCCGCGAAGACTGCTGCTGACAACACGCTGGCAGCAGCAGGCGCGCAAGCTCATCGCATCGAAAAGGAGGGACGATCATGCGCGATACGGTTTATGTATGGGTCTTTGAGGGATTCGCCGATTGGCAGGTGGCCTTGGCTTTGGCCGAAATCCGCCGACCCGGCGATTGGGATGTGCGCACCGTCGGATTTACGCGTGAACCGGTCATGTCCATGAGTGGATTGCAGGTCCTGCCGGACATCGGCATCGATGAGCTTGATCTGGATGCCGCAGCATTGTTACTGCTGCCTGGTGGCCATTTGTGGCTGCCAAGGCAGATTGAACAGGTCGCAGAGCTGGCGCGTCGTGTGTATGACGCCGGTGCACCGGCTGCTGCGATTGGCGAGGGTGTATCCGCATTGGCGCGTGCCGGTCTGCTGGATCATTGTCGCCATACCGGCAGCTGGCCCGGCCAGCTTGCGCGTGAAGCACCGGCATATGCCGGACACGAACAATACGATGCACATGTACTCGCCGTCAGTGATGGCGGCGTGATCACGGCCAGTCACCTGGGCAGCATCGAATTCGCCCGCGAGATCATCCACACACTGGATCTTTACAGCGCAAGTGACCGCGAACACTGGTTCCGCCTGTTCAAGCATGCCGTGCCGCCCCCGTGGCTTTCCGGCGAGTTGGTAGAAACGGCCCAGGTCGCGTGAGGTTCATGCCATGAGCAAGTTCGTACATCGCATGCTGACCGCGTACCGACCGATCTATCTGCGGGGTTTATTGATGGATGGTCAGTACCGTCTGCCCGTCAAGCAAGAACCGCCGCCAGCGCCGAAGGGCAACCGGGTCATCCTGAGACCGGCATTCGATCCAGGACGCCAGCGGGTGCTGGCGGTGCCCGGTGCTGCACGGGAAAACCTGGAGGCAGTAGAGCAAGACGAGCCATTGAATGGCTTGCGCAATGCTTAGTGACCCCATGACATTCAAGGAAACATCATGCAAAAGACTTATCACGGCAGTTGTCACTGCGGCGCAGTGCAGTTCGAGGCGGATATCGATCTCACCCAGGGCACCGGGCGCTGCAACTGTTCGATTTGCACCAAGGCGCGGCAGTGGGGTGTCATCGTCAAGCCGGATGCTTTTCGTCTGAATCGCGGCGAAGAGGATCTTTCCGATTACCAGTTCGGCAGTCACAGCATGCATCACGTGTTCTGCCGCCATTGCGGGATAAGACCGTTCGGCAAAGGGCATCTGGATGTGTTGGGCGGCGACTTCTATTTCGTCAATGTGTTCTGCCTCGACGACGTCGATCCTGCTGAGCTGATCGATGCGCCGCTGCACTTTTCCGATGGGCGTAACAATAACTGGCAATCCGCGCCGACAGAAACGCGGCATCTGTGATGAGGCGCTGTCATTGCTATAGCCCGTTATCGCGATGTTCGTCTCTTCCCTGCTGATATTCCTGTGTGCATGAGCGCCCTGCCTGAAATCCTTCCCACCCTTCTTCTCCATAGAGAAGGGTGGGACATGGGGCTACAAGCGACAGGTCGTGTTGTGTCTGCCTGGCACGCCGGTCACGGCCTTCTGCCGACGTTGGCTCCGGTGAAAGAAAAACGCGCTCAATCTGCCTTGATGCATAGAGCGTTCTCACCGGCTGCGACGCACAGATGTGACTTCAGAGGCTGGTTCAATACGATCAGCTGGGCGATCATGCACGGATGCGACGCGCCGATCGCCTCTTCCTCATTATCAACGCCCTGCGCGGTCGAAGGACCGCTCTGCAGGCACGTCAGCTCGCTGAAACCTTGGGTGTCTCGTTGCGCACGGTCTACCGCGACGTCGCCGATCTTCAGCTCTCCGGTGTACCCATCGAAGGCGAGGCTGGCGTGGGCTATGTGCTGCGCAAAGGCTCGGACATTCCGCCGCTGATGTTTACTGCTGACGAACTCGAATCGCTGGTGGTCGGCACGCGCTTCGTGCGCGCCTTTGCCGGAGAAAAGCTGGCTGCGGGTGCGCAAGCGGCGCTGATGAAAATCGAAGCGGTGCTGCCGCCGGAACTGCGTGAGCGCTCTTCGCGCACGCGCATTTATGCGCCGATCTGGCGTGATGAAGAATCGGTCGCCTTCGCCGCGCGTATCGATCAGCTGCATGCGGCGATCGAAGCGCAGCACGTGTTGCGCCTGCTTTACCGTGACGAGGCTGGGCGCGAAAGTAAGCGCGATGTCGAGCCGCTTTGCCTGGCCTTCTGGGGCGGTAAATGGACGCTTGGTACCTGGTGTCGGCTGCGGCGCGATTTCCGCAATTTTCGGCCTGACCGCATTGCTTGCATCGAGAATACCGGCGAGGTCTTCGAAAGCCCAGCCGATCGCAACCTCGCCTCCTATCTCCAGGCCATGCGTGGGTATTACGCCGGACTGGAGTAAAGGTTGAGAGCGGTATTCGCCTCATCCATCCCGCGAGCGGCGTTGCTTCAGCTACCCTGCGCCAACCAACGGTTGCCGCAGGAGTCCCGCCATGCCAGGCGTCCATCACCCGCTTTTGTCGATCGCACCGGAAAAATTGCGCCCCACTCAGATGACGGTGGGCAAGGCCGAGGTGGCCGAAAAACGAACGCAATGGGAGAAGCTCGGCAAGAAGAAGCGCAAGCTGATGCTGGCCGAACATTGGTTTCCCGGTGTGCTCGGTCCGAAAAACCAGGTCTTCATCGTCGATCACCACCATCTCGGACTGGCCCTGCTCGAAGAGGGCGTGAAGCATGTGCCGGTGATGATTCAGCGTGATTTCTCGTGGCTGGAGCCGCCGGTGTTCTGGCGCACCATGGAGTTCAACCGCTGGGCCCATCCTTACAATGAACATGGCGACCGCCAGGCGTACGACGCGATTCCGCGCCGGCTCGGTGAGATGGCGGATGATCCGTATCGAACCCTGGCGGCGCGCGTGCGCATGGCGGGGGGCTATTCCAAGGACGCTACGCCGTACTCGGAATTCCTGTGGGCGGATTTCTATCGACGCCACATGACACTGAAGGCTGGGCGTGTGACTGCAAAGCAATTGCAGGATGCGTTGATCTTCGCGCATTCGCACGACACAGCCTATTTGCCGGGCTGGAGTGGCCAAATTCAATGAAAGCGGCTTTTGCAGCACCGATGCGCGTGGCTGATGTGTTGGCAGGGCTGGCTATCGCCGGGTTATTGGTGCCCGAGGCGGTCGCCTATTCGGGTATCGCAGGCATGCCGCCGGAGGCTGGCGTCGTTGCTTTGTTCATCGGTTTGATCTGCTACGGGCTGCTGGGCACTAGCCGCTTCGCGATTGTATCGTCCACCTCCTCATCGGCAGCGGTGCTGGCCGCTGGCACACTGCTGCTGTCCGGGAATGCGACATCGCACGTCGCCGTCGCTGCCATGCTGGTGGTGCTCGGTGGGTGTTGTTTTCTTGCTGCCGGATTTGCTCGGCTAGGTGGCATGTCGCATCTCATCGCACGGCCAGTGTTGCGCGGCTATACCTTCGGCCTGGCGATTGTCATTGCGCTCAAGCAACTGCCGCATTTGGGGGGCTGGCCGGATTTGCACGGCGATTTCGTACCCTTGCTGTTGGCGGATCTGGTGCGGACATCCGCACAGATTCACCCGGTGACCTTGGGTGCAGGGGCGGTAGCGCTGTTGCTGCTCTATGCGTGCGAACGCGTGCCGCGCCTGCCAGGCAGCTTGCTGGTGATAGCGCTGGGCGTGGCGATGTCGGGTTGGTTGGCATCGCATGGGGTACCGCTGACAGGTACGATCGATCTGCATTTGAGCCTAGGCATGCCCGCGTGGCCGTCGAGTGGCGAATGGTTGCCCAGCATCGAACTGGCGGCGGCGCTGCTGCTGATTCTGTATGCCGAGTCATACAGTTCGATCCGTGGCTTTGCGCTCAAACACAACGACCGTGTCGATCCCAATCGCGATCTGTTGGTGTTAGGCGTGGCGAACGTGTTGTGCGGCCTGTTTCACGGAATGCCGGTCGGCGCGGGGTACTCGGGCACTTCTGCGAACGAGGCCGCTGGGGCGCAATCGCGCTTGGCCGGGCTGGTGGCGGCGGCAACGGTACTGTTGATGGTGGCGCTACTGCTGCGCTGGATCGAACGCATTCCTTTGACCGTGCTTGCCGCCATCGTCATCCATGCGGTGAGTAAATCCTGGCGGCTTGCCGTCTTCCGGCCTTACTTGCAATGGAAGCGCGATCGCCTGCTGGTACTTGCTGCCGTCGCTGCCGTGTTATCGCTGGGCATTCTCAACGGCCTGCTGCTCGCCATCGTATTCAGTCTGGTCTTGCTGTTGCGCCAGTTCGCGGAAGCGCGCTTGAGTGTGCTCGGCCGTCTCGCCAATGGCCATGATTTCGTCGATATCGCGCAGCACCCGGATGCGGTGCAGCCGCAAGGTATTCTTATCCTGCGTCCGGAAGAACCCTTGTTCTTTGCCAATGCCGAGTCCGTCATGGTCCTGGCGCGCAAGCAAGTGGAAGGGCGTCCCGGCTTGAAGCAGGTCGTGCTCAGCCTGGAGGCGTCGCCGGATCTGGACAGCACGGCGCTTGAGTCGCTCGGCGATTTTTCACGCTGGCTGCAGTCGCGTGACGTGGGTTTGCACGTGGCGCGTTTGAAGGATGACACGCGAACGCTGCTGCTGCGCGCCGCTCTGCCCCAGCTTTCGCCACAGGCATTGAATTACTGGAGCGTGGAAGATGCCGTGCTGGCATCCATGGACACGCCGTCCGCAACGGGGAATCAAACAAAGTGAAGACTGCACTGCGTCTGGGTGGCTTGGCCGCGGGCCTGGTAATGGCCATGCCCGTATTCGCGCAGCAGAGCGCTGACGCACACTTCCAGCAGATTTACCGGCAGGAGTGGGCGTGGCGCACCGGACAGGCCGGCATCAGCGCATCAGGGGAATCTCAGCCCAATAACGGCCGCCTCGACCAAGTGGATGCGAAGAGCCAGCAGGAACGTCTCGACTACTGGCAGAAGGTGATGCAGCAGCTCGACATGGTCGACGTGAAGCAGCTCTCGCGGGCAGACCAGGTGAATTATGCGGTGTATCGCGAGCAGATCCGTAACTTCATCGCCGACCAGCAATTCAAGCAATGGCAAATGCCGTTCAACAGTGATTCCGCCTTTTGGAGCGAGCTGTATGACGATCTCGGCACCGATGGACTGCGCACTGAAGCGGACTATCGGCGCTATGTAGAGCGCCTGGGCCAGGTGCCTGCGTATTTCGATCAGGAGATCGCCAATATGCGGGCAGGTTTGAAGCGCGGCTTCAGCGTACCGCGCGCCGTGCTGGCGGGACGCGACGTATCGATCGCCGCCGTCGCCCATATCAAGGATCCCACCCAGACCACGTTCTATGCGCCGCTGCAGCACATGCCGGCGAGCATCCCCGCTGCCGACGTTGCTGCCATCCAGGCCGATGCACGCGAGAAAATCCTTCGTGGCGTGATTCCCGCTTACGCCAAGCTGCTGGATTTCTTCCGCAACGAATACGTGCCAGAGGCGCGTACTACGCTTGCAGCAGAGGCATTGCCGGACGGCAAGGCTTATTACCGTCAGCAGATCCGCGAATACACCACGCTCGATCTGGATCCGGACACCATCCACAAGCTTGGTTTGCAGGAAGTGCAGAAGATCCACGCGCAGATGCTGCAAGTGATGCGGCAAACCGGCTTCAAGGGCAGCTTCGCCGACTTCCTGCATTTCCTGCGCACGGATCCGCGGTTTTATGCCAAGACGCCGCAGGAACTGCTCGACCGCACGGCATGGGTCGCCAAGGAAGTCGATGGACAGCTCGGCAAATTCTTTGGGCATCTGCCGCGCGAGCGTTTCACCATCGAGCCGGTACCGGCCGCCATCGCGCCGTACTACACCTCGGGTCGCGGCGGTCCGGACGTTTATCTGGTCAACACGTATGACCTGCCGTCGCGTCCGCTCTACAACATGCCGGCGCTGACCTTGCATGAATCCTACCCGGGCCATGCATTGCAGCTGGAGTTGGCCGAAGAAGAACACGATCAGCCAGCCTTCCGGCGTAACGGCTACATTTCCGCGTACGGCGAAGGCTGGGGCTTGTATTCGGAATACCTCGGCAATGAGATGGGCATCTACAAGACGCCTTATCAGCGCTTCGGCTATCTCACTTACCAGATGTGGCGGGCTTGCCGCCTGGTGGTCGACACCGGCATTCATCATCTGGGCTGGACGCGGCAGCAGGCGATCGACTACATGACGGAAAACACGGCCTTGTCCGATCGTGAGATCGCCAATGAAGTGGACCGCTATATCAGCTGGCCAGGTCAGGCGCTCTCCTATGAGATCGGCTACTTGAAACTGCTGGAGCTGCGCGCCAAGGCGGAAAAGGCGCTGGGGCCGAAGTTCGACCTCCGCGCTTTTCACGACACGGTGCTATCCACCGGTTCGGTGCCCTTGCCAGTGCTGGCGCAGCGGATCGACCGGTTTATCGCCGAAGGGGGGCCGGAGCCGGATTATGGCTGCCAGTGCGGGAAAAGCGGCAACGCTCCCTGAAGGTACCAGTTGGGGTCATTGGCAAAAACTTCACCTGTGAAGTAGTATGGATTCAAGCTTCATTGGGAGAGTCAAGTGTGACAGCTGCCCATGCTTTGCCCAAGTCCATGCCAGCCGATGAATTGAGCGGCCCTGCCCTGCGCGCCTTTTTCAAGTTGGCCGACCGCTGGAACCTGCGTATTGCCGAGCAACGAAAATTGCTGGGCGATCCGCCGGAATCCACGTTCTACAAATGGAAACGGCATCAGGAAGGCACCTTGGGACGCGACACACTGGAGCGCATCAGCTATCTGCTGGGCATCTACAAAGCCTTGCAGATTCTGTTTCCTGATGCCGGGCAAGCGGATGCGTGGCTGCACAAGCCCAATCAGGCGCCACTGTTCGGCGGACACTCGGCGCTGGAGCGCATGCTTTCCGGCAACGTGAGCGACCTGTACGTCGTGCGGCAATACCTCGACGCACAACGCGGCTGGTAATGCGGCTTCCGGCGAGCGCTTCCAAGACGTCTGTCGCAGCCAGCGAGAGCATAGCCAGGCATCATGCGATGCCGACAGGGAAGAACAACACGACACGCTGACGTGCCGCGGAAGACGCCATGCCTCTCGATACGCCTCCTCTCCGACGCATTCGCTGGACCCACGCCTACCGCATCGTACCGAGCCGCTTTCCGCCCAGCGGACTGTTCGACCGCATCGTCGATCCTGCCGATCTGGATGCCGTTTTTGCGATCGAAGCGCTGACCAATCCGCGTTTGCGCGAGGAGGCCGACGCGCTGCGACGGGTGCCGAAGGATCGCCGCATCAGCGGTCCAGGCTCGACGCCGGTGATGGCGGCATTCACGCACCTCAATCCGGAAGGCAGTCGCTTTTCCGATGGCACATGGGGCGTGTTCTACGCAGCGCATAGCGTTATGACCGCCGTAGAGGAAACGGTGTATCACCGCGAACGTTTTCTTGCTGCCACCTCTGAACCCGCCTGTGATCTCGAAATGCGCTGCTACCGCACCAGCGTCGACTGCAAATTGCACGACATCCGTGGCGCGTGGCGCGAAGCGCATGATCCTGACAGCTACAACGCCAGCATCAAGCTGGCACGCAGGCTGCGTGAAGAAGGATCGGATGGCATCGTCTACGACAGCGTGCGTCATTCGGGTGGCGAATGCCTTGCAGCCTTCTATCCCGACGTGGTGGCACCGTGCGTGCAGGCGCAACACATGATTTATCGCTGGGATGGTGAACGCATCGCGCAGGTGTTGGAGGTCAGCGAGCTGAAGCGCCGTTGATGATCCCTGCGTGCAGCGGAGGGTTGGCGCGGGGTTGTTGCTCACGAAGTCGGCTGCACGATATCGCGGTCGCTTGATTTCCAGTCAGGAATGGACATTATCAGGCAGGCTTATGATCGGTGGATGCGTCCTCATCCGAAGATCGTTTTCGACGCCTTCACGATCCTTCGATACGTCATGAGAAAGGGCTAGTCCCTCGGGAGTGTCATGAAAATTCTGCTATCGCTGCTGCTTGCTTTGATCCCATGCGTTACCTGCGCCGCGCAAACCAATCATGCCCAATGGGATTCGGCGATCGCGGCATTTGAAGCGTCCGACCGCGTGAATCCGCCGCCGAAGCATGCGGTGCTGTTCATCGGCAGCTCGTCGATCGAGCATTGGAAATCCGTCGCGGCGGATTTTCCGGAAGTGAACGTGATCAATCGTGGCTTCGGCGGATCCGAAATCAGCGACTCCACGTATTTCGCGGACCGTATCGTGGCGCCTTATCACCCCAAGGCGATCGTTATGTATGCCGGCGACAACGACTTGTGGGCTGGCCATAGCCCGCAACAAGTGCGCGATGATTTTGCGGCCTTCGTGCGCAAGGCGCGTTCGGAAGATCCGGGCGTGCCGATCGCTTTTGTCGCCATCAAGCCGAGCATGGCGCGCAAGGCCTTGCTCTCGAAGATCAAGGAAGCCAACGCGCTGGTGCGCAAGTACGCTGCGACCCAAACGGGCGTGACCTATCTCGATGTCTTCACGCCGATGCTCGGGTCCGACGGGCAGCCGCAACCCAAATGGTTTGTGGCCGATGGCCTGCATATGAATCGGACGGGTTACACGTTGTGGATCAGCATCATCAAGCCGTGGGTGGATGCGCATGCGGGCTGATGTGGCTGGTAGGCAAATCCGTTTTTGATTAGCGGCGAAGCCCATCGGCTCGGCAACTCTTGACCGCGCCAGCCTATGGCCCCGGCACCCCAGTGAAAGCCAAAGCCCCAGCTTCTGGATGGGTCAACATCGAGGGCTGATCGCTTCCTTCAGCGAAGCAGGAATAATCAGGTATCTGCGTTCGCTGCAAATCCTTCGCGCGTACCGCGCTGGAACACGCGATCGCTATCCAGCACATCAGCGGCCGCATGTGCGGTCTGCTGTTTCAGCGTGGCATAGATGGGGGTGAAGTCCGGCCGCGTAGCGTCAAACAGCTGCTCGAAGCTGTCGATCACGAAATAGGTTTGCTGATAGGTATCGATCCGGTAGCGCGTATTCATCACGCGCTCCAGCTTGAAACCGATGCGATTGGGTGCCGCCGAATCCAGGCTGTAAATCGATTCGCCCTTGGAGCTCACGATACCCGCGCCGTAAATGCGCATGCCGTCGGCCGTGTTGATCAGGCCGAACTCCACCGTATACCAATACAAGCGCGTCAGATTCATCAACGCGTCGGGGCCGATGCCGAAAGCTTTCATGCCGCCACGACCATATGCTTGCATGTAGTCGGCGAAAACCGGATTGAGCAAGAGCGGCACGTGGCCGAACAGGTCATGGAACAGGTCGGGCTCGCTGAGGTAGTCGAGCTGCTCCGGTTTGCGGATCCACCAGCTCACCGGAAAGCGGCGGTTGGCCAGATGGTCGAAAAACACCTCATCCGGCAGCAGGCCTTCCACCGCCACCAGTTCCCAGCCCGTCGCCTTGCCCAACAGCTTGTTGAGTTCGGCGAATTTGGGAATACCGCCATCGCCGAGGCCGAAGCGTTCCACGCCTTCCAGGAATTCCTGGCACGCCCGCCCCGGCAGCAATGCGCGCTGGCGCTTGTACAAGGTATCCCACACCTCATGATCGGTGCGGCTGTAGTTTGCCCAGGGTTGCTCGACCACGCCGGTGGCATACACCGGCACATAGCCGCGATCAGTCTGTTGATGCTCAACCCGGCGGGGAGTGTCGTTTTCCATGGCGGTTCGGCGTCTTAAAGGTGGCAAGCAAAATCATACGGCCGGTATCGCGCATGATGGTTGTTTTATTGTGTAGTCACAGGTTCAATGTGCAATATTCATCCGTCAATGAATGTATTTATGCGGGAATATTGCAATGACAGAGCTCGATCGGATCGATCTTCGCATGCTGGCGGTGCTCCAGGCCGAGGGACGGGTGACCAATACCGAATTGGCTGAACGCGTGAACCTGTCGCCTTCGGCCTGCCTGCGCCGCCTGCAACGCCTGGAATCCGAAGGTGTTATCGAGGGTTATGCCGCCCAGGTAAATCCGCAAGCGGTCGGTCTGGGGTTGCAGGCCTTCGTGCGCGTTCAGCTCGCCCGGCACGAAGGCGCGGCGATCGAGCGCTTCGTGGAGCGTCTTGCCAAATGGGACGAAGTGGTGGCCTGTCACGCACTGACCGGTGACATGGATTACCTCATGCACGTCTATGTCGCCGATCTTGAGCATTTTTCCCGTTTCCTGCTCGATCAGCTCTTGAATGATGCTTCCGTGGCCGATGTGAATTCCAGCTTCGTGCTGCGCACCGTGAAGCGTTCGCCATCGCTGCCGTTGCGTCAGCTCGAACGCACTTAAAGGACCGACTTAACGTTAAAATGATGTACCGATGAGTATTGAAGCCGTTTCTTCCCCGGACCGCGATCTTTTGCGACCGCTACGCTATCTGTGGCGCGTACCCCTGTTGCTCGTGCATATCGTGCTGGGCATCCTTTTGTGCGGGCTTATCCTTACCTGGAATCGCCATGCGGTGATGAAGGACGGCCGCGAGCCGTTTACCCATCGGATGATCCGAATGTGGTCCACCGGCCTGATGCGGATTTTCGGTTTGCGTTCCGTACGCATCGGGCAGCCGCTGCCGGATGCCGTGCTGTTCGTGGCTAATCACACCTCCTGGATCGACATCGAGCTCCTGCACAGCCAGCGCGCTGCCTGCTTCGTCGCCAAGGCGGAGATCGCCAGCTGGCCGCTGGTCGGATGGCTGGCATCAAGCGGCGGCACCATTTTTCATCGTCGCGGCAACAATCACTCGCTGGCAGCAGTGATGCAGGTGATGGTGGAGCGGATGCGCGAGGGCCGCTCGGTGGCGGTGTTCCCCGAAGGCGGCACCGGCCACAACGGCGTATTGAAAGTGTTTCACGCGCGCATTTTCCAGGCCGCCCTGGATGCCGAGGTGCCGGTGCAACCGGTCGCACTGCGTTTTGCCAAGGACGGTCGGCGCCAGGTCGACGCAGGCTTTCGCGAGCACGAGAACTTCTTGCAAAACTTCCTGCGCATGCTCGGCGGCGCTTCAATGGATGCGGAAGTGCACTTCCTCGAGCCGGTGCCCACGAATCCGGATGGCCGCCGCCGAATGGCTGAACTCGCGCGCGAACGTATCGCGGCGGCGCTTGAGGATCGTCCTGCATGACCTTGCCGCAAGGAGGCGATTTCCATCCGCCTTGGCCGCTGACTAATGGCCACATTCAAACCATGCTCTCCTCCAGCGGCATACGTCGGCTTCTGCTTCCACGCACGGCCTATCGGGTACTGGACGATGCGCAGCCGGTGATGGTGGACGGCGGTGACGGCATCCGCCTCACCGGATCCTTTACAGCGCAGAAAACCTTGCCTGCCTCGCGCGGCCTGGCCGTGCTGTTCCATGGCTGGGAAGGCAGTGTCGATTCCACCTATGTACTGCAGACGGGCAGTCGCCTGCTGGACGAAGGTTGGGACATCTTTCGCCTCAATTTTCGCGACCATGGCGAAAGCCATACGTTGAACGAAGCGCTGTTCCACTCCTGCCGCCTCGATGAAGTAGTGCATGCCCTGGGCGATATCGCCCAGCGCTGGCCCTCCCGCACCATCGCGCTTGCCGGCTTTTCCCTGGGCGGCAACTTCGCCCTGCGCGTGGCGATGCAGGCGCCGTCGAAAGGCATTCCATTGAAGTACGCGTTGGCGGTGTGTCCCATCATCGATCCCAGCGAAGGCTTGTTCTCGCTAGAGGAAACCGCCCCCTGGTTCTATCAGGCGTATTTCATGAACAAGTGGCGCCGTTCCCTGCGCGCCAAGCAGGCGGCGTTCCCGCAGCAAGAATATTTCGAGTTGCAGGAGCTGAAGCAGAATCTTCGCGGCCTGACCGAATCGCTGGTATTACGCCATACCGATTTCGGTTCGCTCGAAGCGTATCTGGAAGGCTATTCGGTCGCGGGCCGTGCACTCGCCGCCATGCAGATTCCGGCCACGATTCTTACGGCGCGCGACGATCCGGTGATTCCTGTCGATGCGTTTGAAAGACTGGAGCTGCCCGATAACGTTGAACTGGACATCGCCGCTTACGGCGGCCACTGCGGCTTCATCCGCGGCTGGGACATGACGAGTTTCTGCGACGACTACATCGCGGCGCGCTTCAATGCTGTCGCTGACACGGCAGCCTGACCACGCGGCCAGGCATTCAGTCGGGAAAGACGCTCAATCCGCCGGCACGCAACGAGTATTCGCCCATGCGCGCAGCGCTTCCACCCGTTCGTGCATCAATACCGACAGCGGTCTGGTCGCCTGCAGTGCGTGGAGCAAGGCCGGTTGATCGAGCGCCGCACCATCTCCGCCGGCATCGTAAAGCGCGCTGACGATAACCTGCTCGATTTCCGCGCCGGAAAACCCCTCGCTCGCTTCCGCGAGAGCATGCAAATCGAAAACGTTCGCGTCGATTTTGCGGCGTTTCAGATGAAGGTCGAAGATGGCCGCGCGCACCTCGGCTCTGGGCAGATCGACGAAAAAAATTTCATCGAAGCGCCCTTTGCGCAGCAATTCGGGTGGAAGCTCATCCACCGTGTTCGCGGTGGCAACCACGAATACCTTCGATTTGCGCTCCGCCATCCAGGTCAACAGATAACCAAGCACCCGGCGCGAAACACCGCCATCTTCCCCGCCGCTGGCCAAGCCCTTTTCGATTTCATCGATCCATAGCACGCATGGAGCAAGGAGCTCGCAGCTGGAAAGGGCTTCGCGCAGGTTCTTTTCCGTTTCGCCCTGATACTTGTCGTAGAGCGAGCCGAAATCCAGCCGTATCAATGGCACCCCGAAGCCGCCGGCGATGGCCTTGGACGCAAGGCTTTTGCCGCAACCCTGCACGCCGAGCAACAAAACGCCTTTGGGTGGGTCGAGCGCCGGCGCAGGATTAGGGTCGAGAAACACCGCGCGCCGCCGCTGCACCCAGTCGCGCACATGGCTTACCCCTGCGACATCGGCAAAGCTGGCAGTGGCGTATTCGTAATGCAGCAGGCCAGAGCGGTTGAGCAGATCGAACTTGGCCTGCATCAGCGCGGGCAGGTCGTTGGCAGTGAGCGCCCCATCGTTATAAATCAGTTTGCGCACGATGCGCCGTGCGTCGGGCGCACTCAAGCCGAGCAGGTTGCGCACGATGGTGCGTGCCGCTTCATTATCCACTTCCAGCTTGCGATTGTTTTCGCGCTGCCATGCAGCGGCTTCGCCACGCATGATGCCGGCCAGTTCCTTGATGTTGGGAAGGGCCAGCGGCACGCGTGTGGCCAGGGCGTCGAGCTCTTGCGGCAGTTCGACCTTCGCGCCGACCAGCACCAACGTATGCGCCGCCGAACGCTGCCTTTGCACAATCTCTCGTACTTGTCGCAGCGTCACGGCGTACTGCAAGCACGGTTGGAAATCGAACAAGAGGTAGATGCCGCGCTGCCCCGCTTCGCGGATCGCATGGAGCGTGGCGGTGGCATCCGGGGCGACGTCAAGATTTCTTGGTCCATTGAAATCGAGCCGTTCCAGGCCCTCGGTCAATGTCCATTGCCAAAGCGGATAAAGCGCCTGAGCGATGACATGGCGGAAACATTCAATGACCCGCTGTTCGTCTATCGTCTCGATCACCAGCAACGGTGTAGCGGCACGCACCAGCGTGCTCAGGTCATCCAGTTCGCTCATGCGTCCTCCGGCAGGACGCCTAAGGTAGCAGAGCTGTCACAGGTGGATCATCGGCGGCGCGTTATGCTCGCCTGACGTCGAGCCGGCATCCGGCAAAGATGACAGTTTTCTCAGCAGGCACCTGCTTGTCCTGTTTCCAACTTGGCCCAAACTCAAGGGCCTTCCCTGGCGTCTCGGAGATTCACCATGCAGCTACGCAGCGACAACTTCCAACCTGGCAAGCCGATCCCGCCGACCTGCGCGTTCGGTAAGCCCGGCCGTCCCATGGAGCTGTCGGATAACCGCAGTCCCCATCTGGCCTGGAAGGATGCTCCCGCCGGCACGCGCTCGTTCGTACTTACCTGCGTCGACACCGATGTTCCGAGCCAAGCCGATGATGTGAACAAGGAAGGCCGTGTAGTGCCGGCAGATCTGCCGCGCGTGGAATTCGTACATTGGCTGATGGTGAACATTCCGGCGGAATGCGGGGAATTGGCAGAGGGTGCTTGCAGCGACGGGATCACCCCGCATGGTAAGAAGGAGCCCTTCGGGCCGCCAGGAAGCGTGCAGGGCCTCAACAGCTACACCGATTGGTTCAAGGGTGATCCGCAGATGGAAGGGGCCTACCTCGGTTATGACGGTCCGTGCCCGCCATGGAACGATTCGCTTGTGCACCACTACCACTTCCACATTCACGCGCTGGATCTCGAGTACCTTGCATTGAAGCCCGGCTTTTCATTAGCCGAGCTGCGTGCAGCCATGAATGGGCATGTCCTGGCAGAGGCTTCGCTGACCGGCACCTACAGCTTGAATCCCAACGTGCCGGCTTGACGGTTCCGGCAGCGGTATCCGGCGTCCGGACCCTGGAGGCTTTCACGCCAGGACAGCGCGCCCTGTGGCACATCGGACCAGGTGCGGCAGCAACCGCCCTGTCGGAAGCCGGGAGGCAGGATCGAAGAGGAGGACGCCGTCATGTTGCATTACGCCCTGGTGTTCCTGGTTATCGCGGTGATCGCGGCCATCCTCGGCTTCACCGGCATTGCCGGGACGGCCGCATGGATTGCCAAGGTGCTGTTCGTTTTGTTCCTGATCCTGGCGCTGATTGCGTTCTTTCGGCGTAGTAACTGAACAGACGGTGCGCGATTCAGCCAATGTCCCGACAAAACGCTAGAGTGAAGACTTAGGGATGCCTTCACTCCGTTGTGAAACGGCGATGTCGATAAGCGGTAGAGAACATCCTTTACTACGGGAGAATGTCATGAACAAAGAAGTCCAGGAGCACGAAAACGGCATGCACGGGCGCATCGACAACGGTGCCGAGCGCATCAAGCAAGCGACCTCCGATGCCGTGGCCAGCAGCAAAGAGAAATTCGACCGGGCAGCCGATCGGGTCGAGGAGCGCGTGCATCAGGCGACCGACAAGGCCGCAGGTGCTGCCAACCGTGCTAGCGACAAAGTCGCCGAGGCCGGCGAGCGGGGACGTGCTGCCTACGAGCAGGCCAAGGACCGCGCGGATGAATGGCTGGAAGACGTGCGGGAATACGTGCGTGAAAAGCCGGTGCAAGCAGTGGCCATCGCGCTCGGCGCTGGTTGGTTGCTCGGCCGCATTTTGCGTCGCTGAGTTTGATCGGTAGAACCTGAGCACGGAGGCGCGCCATGCACGATTCCGTGCACGATGATGATGAAACGACCGGGCAAGCCGAACCACCTTCGCAGCCGGCGTCCGCGGGCCTGCTTGATGAAATCGGTCGCCTGGCGCAAGCGCTGCGCAGCTTGTTCGGCGCGCAGCTGCATTTGCTGGCCGCCGAACTGGGGCTGGCCCGCAGTGCGGTGTCCTGGTTGTTGGCCGCCGGATTGGGGGCCACGATCGCAGGGGTGGGCCTGGGCCTTACCCTGTTGGGCCTGATGGGGCTGGTGCTGGCGAAATGGCTCGGCTCCTGGATTCTGGCGTTCGTGGTGCTTGCGGTAGTGGAAGCCCTGGCATTATTCGGCGCGATACTGTTGTTTCGCCGCTGCATGCATTGGATGAGCCTGCCGGCCACACGACAGGAATGGCACGCCATCATGCGCGACGCTTTGCATCAGGCCGAGCAGAATATCGACAAGGGGAAGAAATGACATGAGCCTGTTCAAGCAGCTTGAACGCGTTCGCGAAGCGCGCCAGCGCGTGGCGGTGCATCGGGAAGAAATGGCGGCGCCGGCAGCATCCCTGCTGGAGCGAGGCTACCGTCATCCCTTGACCACCGTCGGCGCGGCGGCAGGCGCCGGCTTCGTGCTTGGCAGTCTCGGAGTAGGTCCCGTGCGCGTGCCGGGCCTGGTCACGATGCTGAGCACTGGCGTGGCGGAGCTGGTGGCGCATGGCGCGCGGCTGATCGCCGAAATGGGCATGGACGACAACGGCGATGGCGATGGCGACAGCAGCCAGCCATGAGCACCATCGAGACCACCGCATTGCCTGGCCCTGCGGCCGAGGATGTGGCGACCGCTGAGCCCCCGCCTGCGCCAGCTCCCTCTTCCGCCTTTACCCGGCAGGTCAACCAAGCCACGCGAGGTGTCTACCGGCTGCGCGGACATTTGCGCGGCATCCGCATGACGCTCAACGCACTGCTGATTCTGGCCCTGCTCTACACCGTTACCCTGGTCAAGGCACTGGTCATTCCGCTGGTGCTGGCGGCCTTTATCGGATTGGCGCTCAACCCCATCGTGGCGCGTGGCACGCGTCATCGCGTACCCCGATGGCTGGGGGCGAGCGTGTTGATGCTGAGTCTGATCGCCGGCATCGCAAGCGGTATCAGCATGCTCACACAGCCCGCGTTGAGCTGGCTGCACACAGCGCCATCGCAGATACGCAGCTTCATTCCCAAGCTCGAACACATCACCCGGCCACTCGAAGCGGCGGGCCGGGCGACCCAGACATTGGTCAACGGCCATCCGACGCGGCCCACCGCTCAAAATGCCGGCGACGTCGCCATCAACGTATGGGACGTCCTGTCGAACGCGCCGAAAGTCCTGGCGGCGGTACTGACGGTAGTGCTGCTGGTATTTTTCTTTTTGGTCTATGGTGACCTGATCCTGCGTAGGCTGGTCGAGATCGCGCCCAATTTCGGCTACAAACGCCACGCGGTCAGCATCGTGCGCGGCATTCAATCCGAAGTGTCGCGCTATATCCTCACCACGGTCGTCATCAATGCCATGCTCGGCAGCATCACTGCGGGCATGCTTTATTGGCTGCACGTGCCCGACCCGCTGTTATGGGGCACGGTCGCGATGTTCGCCAACTTCATTCCCTATGTCGGCGCCATTGTCACCACGACGACGCTATTGTTTGTCGGCCTGGTGCATTTCGACGAATTCCCGCGCGCGCTGCTGCCCGCGTTCTGCTTCGCTTGTGTCACCGCTGTCGAAGGCAATCTGATCACCCCGATGATTCTCGGCCGGCGCATGCGCGTCAGCCCGATCGCCATCCTCATCTGGTTGTTGATCTGGGGTTGGCTATGGGGTGTTCCCGGCGCCTTGCTGGCTGTGCCGATGTTGACCAGCGCCAAGCTCATCGCGGAACGGGTACGCGGTTGGGAATGGTTTGCGCGGATGGTGCAGCGCTGACGGCCATGCCCGGCTGACATAGCACCCTCTCCCCTGTGGGGAGAAGGTCAGGGTCGGGCAAGGCAACACCATTACTGCGCTTGGGCCACTTGCGAGCAACTCGCGTCGCCACAAGCCTGCCAGCCACCGCCGAGTGCTTTGTACAGCGCAACGGCGCGCGTATCGATTGCACTTTCCGACTGCGCCAGTGCGTCCTCCGCGGCAAGTTGCACGCGTTCGGCATCCAGCAATTCCAGATAGCCGGTGGCACCTTCCTGGTAACGGATGCGCGCCAGTTCGGCCGCGTGCCGGCTTTGCTCGGCTTGCGCGATCAACTGCTCGACGCGCGCATGTTCCGCGTTGTAACCGGTAATGGCGTTATCCACGTCCTCGATCGCTTGCAGCACGGTGCGCTGATAATTCGCTTCCGCCGCATCGGCACGCGCTTCGCTGACATGCAGGTTCGAGCGCACGCGTTCCACGTTCAGGCCATTCCACGTGATGCTTGGCATGTAGGACCAGGCGCGTGAAGCCAGGCCGCCGAAGTCATTGCTGCGGCCAGCCAGGAATCCGACAAAACCGCCCAGCGTGATGTGCGGAAAGAAGTCAGCCTTGGCGACGCCGATGCGCGCTGTGGCGGCGGCGTATTCGCGCTCGGCCATGCGTACGTCGGGACGGCGCGACAACACTTCGCCGGCGTCGCCGATCGGCAACACTGTGGCGATCGGCTTGAACGTGGTGGGCGATACGTCGACATCCAGCTGGCCCGGCCGTTCGCCAAGTAACACCGCAAGCCGATATTCATAAGCGTGAGCCTGCGCATCCAGCACCGGCAATTGCGCTTTCGCTGCGCTGAGCTGTGCGCTGGCGCTCGCCACGTCTTGCTCCGACGCCGTGCCGATCTGCGCGCGCGCTTCGATCAGCTTCAACGAATCGGCCTGATTGCCGATATTGCGCTGGGCAATCGCCAGCCGCTGTTGCGTGCCGCGCAGCTCAAAGTAGTTGCGCGCCACTTCGGCAAACAGGCTCACCTGCGCATCGTGCAGAGACGCTTCGCTGGCACCGAGATCCGCACGTGACGCTTCCACCGAGCGGCGTATACCGCCAAACAGATCAAGCTCCCACGACGCATCGAAACCGGCCTGATAGGTATCGATCGGAATGCGTTGCGTGGTGAAGCCAGGCTGCTGTTCGATCGCGCGGCTGTAGGACACCGAGGGGTCGATAGTAGGAATCTGATCGGACTTGGCGCTGCCGAGCAAGGCGCGCGACTCGGTCAACCGCGCTTGCGCGATGCGCAAGTCAAGGCTCCCCTTGGCGGCGCGTTGAATCAGGGCATCTAGCACCGGATCGTTGAATTGTTTCCACCACGTAGCCTGAAACTGCGCGTGGCTTTCACGCGCTGCATCGACATTCTGCACCGTGGCCGGGGGCGTATTGGGTGTCTTGTAGTCAGGCCCCACGCTGGCGCATCCGGCCAGCGCGAGTGCCGTGAACAAAGCGGTATTACGAAGGAAAAGACTCATCTCAATGGCCCTCCAAAGCGGGCGATGTGGATGCATGCTGCTTCTTGCGTGCTTCGCGCCGTTCGACCACGGCACGGATCAGCACATAGAACAGCGGGGTATAGATCAAGCCGAATACGGTTACGCCGAGCATGCCGGAGAACACCGCCACACCCATCGCGTGACGCATCTCGGCACCCGCACCGTGCGAGGTCACCAGCGGCACCACGCCCATGATGAAAGCGATGGACGTCATCAAGATCGGGCGCAGGCGCAGGCGCGCTGCTTCCAGCACCGCATCGTGACGCGACATGCCTTCATGCTGCCGTTCGCGGGCGAACTCGACGATCAGAATGGCGTTCTTGCACGCCAGGCCCACCAGCACGATCAAACCGATCTGGGTAAAGATGTTGTTGTCGCCGCCGGAAACCCACACCCCGGCAATAGCAGACAGCAACACCATCGGCACGATCAGGATCACCGCCAGCGGCAGCGACCAGCTCTCATACAGCGACGACAGCACCAGGAACACCAGCAGCACGCACAACGGGAACACCAGCACCGCCGTGTTGCCGGCGAGAATCTGCTGATAGGTGAGTTCCGTCCATTCGAAGCTCATGCCGTTCGGCAGATTGTCATGCGCCAGCTTCTCCATCGCCGCCTGCGCCTGGCCGGAACTGAAGCCGGGAGCCGGGCCGCCGTTGATTTCCGCCGTGACATAGCCGTTGTAGTGCTGCACGCGCTCCAGGCCCGCCGCGCGGCGTACCGTGACGAACGAACCCAGTGGCACCATCTCGCCGCGCGCGTTGCGGGTTTTCAAATCCAGGATGTTCTCTGGTTCGTGGCGGAACGCCGGTTCGGCCGATACGTTTACCTGATAGATGCGACCGAAACGGTTGAAGTCATTCACGTACAGCGAACCAAGGTAGGCCTGCATGGTCTCGTCGACATCGGTCAGATCCACGCCCTCTGCCTTCGCCTTTTCGCGATCCACGTCGGCATCGATCTGCGGCACGCTGACCTGATAGCTGGAGAACAGTCCCGCCAGCGCCGGTACTTTCTGGCTCTTCGCGATCAAGTTCTGGGTCTGCTTGTACAACTCGTCGAAGCCAAGTTGGCCACGGTCCTCGATCTGGATGCGGAAGCCGCCAATAGTGCCGAGGCCCTGCACAGGCGGCGGCGGGAAGGTAGCGATGTAGGCATCCTGGATAGTCGCGAACTTCTGGTTCAACGCGGCCGCAATCGCACCGGCGGACAGCGATGGATCGCGACGTTCCTCGAACGGCTTCAATGTTTCGAACACGATGCCTGCATTGGTGGCATTCGTGAAACCGTTGATCGACAGACCCGGAAAGGCCACCGCGCTCTGCACGCCAGGTTGCTTCAGTGCAATCGCCGACATGCGGCGGATCACGTCTTCCGTGCGATCCAGCGAAGCCGCGTCCGGCAATTGCGCGAACGACACCAGGTATTGCTTATCCTGCTGTGGCACGAAACCCATCGGCACGTGGTTGAAGCCGAACCAGGCCAGACCGATCAAGGCCGCGTAGACCACCACCATCGCCGGCCCTTTGCCGACAATGCGATGCACGGTGCCGACATAACGATCCGCGCTGTAATGGAAGAAGCGATTGAAGGGACGGAAGAGCCAGCCGAGCGCTTTGTCCATCAGGATGGAAACGCGGTCCTTCGGCGCATCGTGACCCTTCAACAGCACGGCGGCCAGCGCCGGGCTCAGGCTCAGGGAGTTGAACGCCGAGATCACCGTCGAGATCGCGATGGTCAAGGCGAACTGGCGATAGAACTGGCCGGTAAGTCCGCTGATGAAAGCGGTCGGCACGAAGACTGCACACAGCACCAATGCGGTAGCAATGATCGGGCCCGTCACTTCATTCATCGCCCGTCGCGTCGCATCGCGCGGCGAATAGCCCAGTTCGATATTGCGCTCGACGTTCTCCACCACCACGATCGCGTCGTCCACCACGATGCCGATCGCCAGCACCAGGCCGAACAGCGACAGCGCATTGAGCGAGAAGCCCACCACGTACATCACCGCGAACGTGCCGATCAAGGACACCGGCACGGCGACCAGCGGAATGATCGAGGCGCGCCAGGTCTGCAGGAACAGGATCACCACCAGCACCACCAGCACGATCGCTTCCAGCAAGGTGTGCACCACGGCTTCGATCGAACCGCGCACGAACACGGTGGGGTCGTACACGATGTGGTATTCCACGCCCTGGGGGAAATCCTTCTTCAGCGTCTCCATCGTCGCGCGCACTTCGTCAGAGATCTGAATCGCGTTGGAGCCGGGGCGCGCAAAGATTGGAATCGCCACCGCCGGCTGGTTGTCGAGCAGGCTGCGCAAGGCGTACTGGTTGGAACCGAGTTCGATCCGCGCGACGTCGCGCAGATGGATCACGCTGCCATCCGGATCAGTGCGTACGATGATGTTGCCAAACTCTTCCTTCGTGCTCAGGCGACCCTGGGTATGGATATTGAGCTGGAAGTCGGTGTCGCTCGGCACCGGCGGTGCGTTCAATGCGCCGGCCGCGACCGCCACGTTCTGCTCCTGGATCGCATGCACGATGTCGCCCGTAGTGAGGTGGCGCTGAGCCAGCTTGTTGGGGTTCAGCCATACGCGCATGCTGTATTCGCCGGCGCCGAACAGCTGCACGTCGCCCACGCCGTCCAGGCGTGCCAATACGTCTTTGATGTGCAGGCGCGCGTAGTTCGACAGGTACAACATGTCGTAGCGCTTATCCGGCGAGGTGAGATGCACAACCATGGTCAGGTCGGGCGAACTCTTCTGCGTGGTCACGCCCAGGCGTTGCACTTCCTCCGGTAGCCGGGGCAGCGCTTGCGATACGCGGTTCTGCACTTCCACCTGGGCGTTGTTGAGATCGGTGCCCAGCGCGAACGTCACCGTCAAGGTCATCTGCCCGTCGCTAGTGGACTGCGAGGACGAATACAGCATGCCCTCCACGCCATTGATCTGTTCTTCCAGCGGCGTAGCGACGGTTTCGCCGATCACTTCCGGGCTCGCGCCGGGATAGCTGGCGCGCACCACGACGGTGGGCGGCACTACTTCGGGATATTCGCTGATCGGCAGCTTGAACACCGCGATGCTGCCTGCGATCACGAAGAGCAGCGATAGCACCGCGGCCATGATCGGCCGGTCGACGAAAAACTGTGCGATGTTTTTCATGTCAATTCTCGAATTCATTGGAATGACGTGCGCCACTGCGAGTCAGCGGGCGCGCCGTCTTTCTGCTCCCTCCCCTACACGAAGCAGGGGAGGGTTGGGGTGGTGTGAAACAGACTCGTGCCATCCCACCTGATCGCTCTTCTGCATGCAGGAGAGCGATCGGCCATGTCAGCCCTGCGAACGCTTCGGCACCGGCCGCGCATCGGCTTGCGCTGTCTGCGTATCGCTGCCGTCCGGATTTGTTTCCGCTGCATCGACCAGCGCCTTGTCCTGTGCATCCAGGCGGTAATCCATCGCCACTTGCTGCGGATTCACTTCCGCCCCGGGACGCACGCGCTGCAGGCCATTGATGACCACCACGTCACCAGCCTTCAGGCCGTTGTCGATCACGCGCAGGCCATGGAACAACGGGCCGATCGCCACCTTGCGGTACTGCACTTTGTGCTGCGCATCCACCACATAGACGAACTGGTTGCTGAGGTCCGTGCCGACAGCGCGATCGTCGATCAGTACGCGTGGACGCGGCTGGCCGCTCTGCAGGCGCACATGGGCATACAGCCCTGGCGTGAGCAGGCCGTTTTCGTCATCGAATATGGCACGCAAGCGCATCGTGCCCGAACCCGTGCGCAGCTGGTTGTCGACAAAGTCGATGCGGCCGGTATGCGGATAGCCTTGTTCGTCAGCCAGGCCCATGGTCGCTTCGATGCGTGCCGTGTGACCGTTCTGGACGGCGTTGCGGCGCAGGCGGTCGAGCTTCAGCCAGGTCTGCTCATCCACGTCGAAATACACATAGATCGGATTCACCGAGACCACGCTGGTCAGCACATCGGCGCTGGAAACCAGGTTGCCCGGCATGATGTGCGCGTTGCTCACGCGGCCATCGATCGGTGAGCGCACCTGCGTCCAGCCGAGATTGAGCTGGGCGGTGGCGAGCGCCGCGGTAGCGGCCTCCAGGGTCGCCTTCGCGCTCTGTTCGGCCGTGCTCATGCTGTCGGCGTCTTCTTGCGAGATGGCGTGCTGGGTGAGCAGCCGCTTGGCGCGGGCTGCGTTGGCCTGCGCCAAGCCGAGTTGCGCCCGTGCCTGCGCCACATTGGCGCTCAGCCGGTCCACCTCAGCCTGGAAGGGGCGCGGATCGATGCGGAACAACACATCGCCCTTATGCACTTCCGCGCCTTCCTTGAACTGGATGGCATCGATATAGCCGCCGACGCGAGGCCGTACGTCGACCGTATCAACGGCTTGAAGCTGACCGGTGAAGTCCGCACTGTCGCTCACGGGCCGCACCATCACCGGGGCCACGGTGACTTCGGGCGGGGCATTGGCAGCTTGCGCGTGGGCGCTGCCGCCGTGGTTGCCCAGCAACGCCCAGCTGCCGGCAATGGCTATAACGACCAGACTGGCCAGGATGGCTTTCTTCAACATGATTCGCTCCCTAGATCAGGTCGTGCCGCAATGCAGCACGATTTCGAGGAAACGAATAATGGGTATACCGTACAGTTTAGAAAATCCGTTTCTTGCGCAAGCCACTCGTGACTCCCAATCACGAATGGGCGCATAATCCCCGGCAGAATGTGATCTGGAACGTGCTATGGAAGATTTTTCCGCGATTTCCGCCTTCGTCCGGGTGGTCGAAGCGAAGAGTTTTGCGTCAGCCGCCGCCCAACTGGGCATGACCCCCTCCGGGGTGAGTCGCGCCGTCTCCCGGCTGGAAGAGCAACTGGGTGTGCGGCTGCTGTTCCGCTCCACCCGCGCCCTGCGCCTCACCGACGATGGCTCCTCGTTCTATACACGTTGCAAGGAGATCCTTGCCGATCTGGCCGAGGCGACCGAGGCCCTGGGCTACGCGCACCGCAAGCCCACCGGCAAGTTGAGGGTGGGTATGTCGGCCTCGGTAGGGCGGGCGGCCATCGTGCCTCAGCTCCCTGAATTCGAGCGCCGCTATCCGGACATCCGTCTGGAACTGATGATGTGCGACTACCCCTACGATCTGAATGAAGAAGGAGTGGATTGCGCCATCCGTATGGGCGAGCTGGAGGATTCCAGCCTGATCGCGCGCAAGATCGGCTACTTCCGCAACGTGTTGCTGGCCTCACCGGAGTATCTGCAGCGATACGGGGCGCCGAGCAGCATTGAAGATCTGAAACATCATCGCTGCATCAACTATGTCTATCCCAATGGCCGGCCGCGCCAGTGGCAGTTCGATGCGCCCAACGGCCGCATTGAAGTGGACGTCAACGCACATCTGCTGATGAATGACGGCGAGTCGGTGATCCAGGCGGCGGTAGCGGGCCTGGGCGTCATCCAGGCACCGCATGTGCTGGCGGCATGCATGCTCGATCTCGGCAAGCTTGAGCCCATCCTGACCGACACCGTTTCCACCGGTAAGAACGTGTGGATCGTGTATCCGCAGAAGAAGCATCTGTCGGTACGCGTGCAGGCTTTCATCGAATGGGCCCGCGAACTGTTCGAGCGCCCGTTCGAATCGGTATGTCCGATAGCACCGGTGGTGGAAGGCTTTCGTCCGCCGGTACCGGTCAGGAAAGAAAAGCCGGTGCGCGCGCAATGATGGCCTGCACCCGTCAAGACGTTCGTCGTCCCGGCAAAAGCCGGGGCCTGGTGTCAGGGTCCTGATTCCATCAGCTACCGGCGGGAATCAACAGTAGCAACGCCGCCCCCAGCGCGATGCGATACCACGCAAACCAGGTAAAGCGATGCGTGCGGATATAAGCCAGCAGCCACTTCACCACGACGAACGCGACGATCAGCGACACCACGAAGCCGACCATCAACGCCGTCCAGTCTTCGTGCACGCCACCGCCGGCTTTCAACGCTTTCAGCAACTCATAGCCGGTGGCGGCATACATGGTGGGTATGCCGACCAGAAACGAAAACTCCGTCGCCGCCGGGCGATGGCTGGTGCCAGCGAGCATGGCCGTGAAGATCGTCGCGCCCGAGCGCGAGGTTCCCGGAAAGATGCCCGCCACGATTTGCGCGATGCCGACCAGGATCGCGACACGCCAGGTGATTTCGCTGCGATCGGGCTGCCGTGCGGCAACCGCTTCCGCCCCCAGTATCCAGAAGCCGCCGATCAATAGCGCCCAGGCAATCGGCGTGATGGTCGCCGGCAGCTTGAATCCGTAATGCGTGGCAATGAAGCCCAGCACGCAAGTCATCAGGAAGGCCACGACGAGCTTATAAAGGTAAGCGCGGTTTGCCGGATCCTGCCACTGGGTAAGAAGCTGTCCGATGCGTTTCGAGTAAATCAGCGTGATCGCCAGAATGGCACCGGCCTGGATGCCGACATTGAAAAGGTCGGAGCGGCTACCAAGCCCGACATCCTCGGCGATCAGCAAATGTCCGGTACTGGAAATGGGCAGGAACTCGGTCATGCCTTCGATAATGCCGAGCAAGATCACGTTGACGAGGTCGTGCACGCAGAAAGCTCCTGGCGAGAGTGCAGAGGCGCGTGGCCGGCACCAAAACCGTATAGCCTAAGGCTAGTTCTATCTCGCTGGATGGGTGGGCGACGCCGCTGCTTCCGACATGTCGCGACAGGATGATGACGAACAGACCGACCCCCATCGAACAGCACCTGAGTGATCTTGCCAAACTGCGCCGGGTACGCGACCGGATCGACCGGGAGTATGCGCAGCCGCTGGATGTGGAAGCGCTGGCCGGTGGTGCAGGGATGTCGGCCGGTCATCTGAGCCGCCAGTTCAAGCTCGCCTATGGCGAATCCCCGTATGCGTATCTGATGACACGACGCATCGAGCGCGCGATGGCCCTGTTGCGCCGTGGCGATCTCAGCGTCACCGAGGTCTGCTTCGAGGTCGGTTGCGCCTCGCTGGGTACGTTCAGTACGCGCTTCGCCGAACTGACAGGCATGCCACCCAGCGCGTATCGGCGCCAGGAAGCGCATGCGACCGAGGGAATTCCCTCCTGCGTGGCGAAGCAGGTTTCCCGGCCGATCAGGAATCGAGAAGCGCGAATCCCGGAGCCGTCAGTAGAGTGATCGCACTTTCACTTGGACTGACGCCATGGATATCACCATTCACTCGACCTTCCTCCCGCAGACCGATCCAGAGGCATCGCTGGCCTTCTATCGCGACACCTTGGGTTTCGAGGTCCGTAATGACGTCGCCTATGGCGGCATGCGCTGGATCACCGTTGGGCCTGTCAATCAGCCCGGTACCTCCATCGTGCTGACGCCGCCGGCGATCACCCCCGGCCTCACCGAGGACGAGCGCCGCACCATCACCGAGATGATGGCCAAGGGCACCTATGCCATGGTCATCCTGGCCACCAAAGATCTCGACAGCACTTTCGAGCGCATCCAGGCCACTGGCGCCGAAGTCATCCAGGAACCCACGGCGCAGCCCTATGGCGTGCGCGACTGCGCCTTCCGCGATCCCGCCGGCAATCACGTCCGCATCAACGAAGTGCGCTGAGCACTGTCCGTGCCGATATGGCCGTAGCTGAAAAGCCACGGCCAGTCGGCGACCGTGCGGGTGTGGGAACGAAGATTCTATACGCACCACATAAGTGCAAAATGAGCCTTCATATGGTGCAAAAGGGATTCGCGCCAACCGCCCATTTTTATGCAATCATTTGAAGTTCCGGGCGTTTTGCAGTTGGTACGGTGCTTGCCTACAAGCACGCGCGATCCCCTTTCACGAATCATCGAGGTTTTACATGTCCGCCAAGAAAGTGCTCGACCTGATCCAGGACAAAGAGGTCGAGTTCGTCGACCTGCGTTTCGCCGACATGCTCGGCAAGCACCATCACGTCACCTTCCCGGCTCACGCTATCGATGAGTCCACCTTCGAAGACGGCAAGATGTTCGATGGTTCCTCGATCTCGGGCTGGAAGGGCATCAACGAGTCGGACATGGTGCTCATGCCCGACCCGGACACGGCTTACCTCGATCCGTTCAGCGCGCACACTCAGCTGGTCCTGCATTGCGACGTGCTGGAGCCCAGCACCATGCAGGCCTACGGCCGCGATCCGCGCTCCATCGCCAAGCGCGCCGAGGCTTACTTGAAGTCCACCGGCGTGGCCGATACCGCCTTTTTCGGCCCGGAACCGGAATTCTTCATCTTCGATTCCGTGCGCTGGCAGAACGACATGGGCCGCGTGTTCTATGAAATCGAATCGCAGGAAGCCGCGTGGAGTTCGCGCTTCAAATACGACGAAGGCAACAGTGGCCATCGTCCGGGCGTGAAGGGCGGCTATTTCCCGGTCAGCCCGGTCGATTCGCTGGGTGACCTGCGCGCCGACATGTGCAAAGTGCTGGAGTCGTTGGGCCAGGTGGTAGAAGTGCATCACCACGAAGTGGCCAACGCCGGCCAGTGCGAGATCGGCGTGAAGTTCAACACGCTGGTGACCAAGGCCGATGAGCTGATGACGCTGAAGTACGTCATCAAGAACGTCGCACACCAGAACGGCAAGACCGTCACCTTCATGCCCAAGCCGATCGTCGGCGACAACGGCAGCGGCATGCACGTGCATCAGTCGCTCAGCAAGGACGGCAAGAACCTGTTCTCCGGCGATCTCTACGGCGGCCTGTCGCAGACCGCGCTGTGGTACATCGGCGGCATCTTCAAGCACGCCAAGGCGATCAACGCGTTCGCCAACTCCACCACCAACAGCTACAAGCGTCTGGTGCCCGGCTTCGAGGCGCCGGTAATGCTGGCCTACTCCGCGCGCAACCGCTCGGCGAGCTGCCGCATTCCGTTCGTGTCGAACCCGAAGGGTCGCCGCATCGAAGTGCGCTTCCCCGATCCGATGCAGTCGGGCTACCTCACCTTCACTGCGCTGATGATGGCCGGTCTCGATGGCATCCTGAACAAGATCGACCCGGGTGCGCCGGCCGACAAGGATCTCTACGATCTGCCGCCGGAAGAAGAGAAGAACATCCCGCAGGTGTGCTCCAGCCTCGATGCCGCGCTGGAAGCGCTCGACAAGGACCGCGACTTCCTCAAGGCCGGCGGCGTGTTCACCGACGACTTCATCGACGCCTACATCGAACTGAAGATGCAGGAAGTGACCCGTTATCGCGCCAGCACGCATCCGCTGGAATTCCAGATGTACTACGCGATCTGATCGCGTCGCGATAAGGGGACGAACGACGGGCGCTTCGGCGCCCGTTGTTGTTCGCGAGTCCTGTGCGCGCCGGCGCAGATTTTGCTCGGCCGCGCAGCCTGCCATCTTTTTGTCATCCGGGGCGCTTACGGTTCCGGCATGACTTACGCACTCGACGCTTGCGGGCGCTACGCTGCCTGTCTCGACAGCATGGTCGCTGTCCATCTCCTCGGCGCAGAAAAAGCATGACGATCACGCGGCGTGACTTCCTGCTGGGAGCGGGTGGACTTGTCAGCGGACTGGCCTTCGTGGATGCGTGGCACCTGGCGCGCGCATCGACCATGCCCATGTCCATGCGAGCCCATGCGCCGACACTGGCCGCACCCAAGGTGCCGCTGATCAATCCTACGTCCCTGGCGCGTTTCGTCGATCCGCTGCCGATTCCGCCAGTGGCGCGGGCAACCGAACGCGCCGATCCGCTGCATGCAGGCCACAAGCTGCCTTGCTACACGATGGCGATGCGAGCCTGCAAGGTGCGTCTGCACCGCGATATTCCACTTACGCCTCTTTGGGGTTATGACGGCACGTTTCCCGGCCCCACGCTCGTAGTCCGGCGCAACGAGCCGGTGCTGGTCGAGTGGGTCAACGCGTTGCCGTCGAAGCATTTCCTGCCGATCGATCACACCATCCACGGTGCCGAACGCGACAAACCCGAAGTGCGCGCCGTGACGCATGTGCATGGCGCGCGTGCGCCGGCGAATTCGGATGGTTTTCCCGACGACTGGTATACGCCCGGCCATTCCGCCTTGTACCGCTATCCCAACGGGCAGGATGCGGCGACCTTGTGGTATCACGATCACGCGATGGGCATCACCCGGCTCAACATCTATGCCGGCTTGTTCGGTGCGTACATCGTGCGGGATGAACAAGAGCAGGCACTCGACCTTCCCTCCGGCCACTACGACATTCCGCTGATGCTGTGCGATCGCCTCGTCGCGCAGGATGGCCAGCTCTACTATCCGGTGTCGAACGACCCTTCCGCACCATGGGTCATGCAATGCGCCGGCAATCTCGTCTTGTGCAACGGCAAGATCTATCCCTATTTCGACGTCGAGCCGCGACGCTATCGTTTCCGCTTCATCAACGTCGCCAACACCCGCTTCTTTGATCTCTCGCTGACGCACGATCACGCCTTTCACCAGGTAGCCAGCGACCAGGGATTGCTGCCGGCCCCGCTACAGCGCCCGCACATCCAGCTTTATCCCGCCGAGCGCGCCGACGTGGTGATCGATTTTTCCGCGTTCGCCGGCAAATCCCTGCAGTTGCGGCATGAAGCCGAAGGCATCCTGGAGTTTCGCGTGCGTGCCAGCGGCACGCGCGACACATCGGCGCTGCCGGCGGTACTGCGTCCGGTTCCGCGCATCGATCCGGCCAGCGCGGCCAACCATCGCATGCTTACCCTCAATGAAGTCGACGATGCCAATGGCAATGCGCTGGTGATGTTGCTCGACGGCAAGCGCTGGGCCGATCCGGTCACGGAAAACCCGAAGCAGGACAGCATCGAAACCTGGAGCTTCATCAACCTTACCGGCGACGCACACCCGATCCATCTGCATCTCGTGCGCTTCCAAGTCATCGATCGCCGGCCATTCGACCTGTTCACCTGGAACGCGCATCGCAAACTCGTCTTCACCGGGCCAGCCGTCGCACCGGAACCGCAAGACCTGGGCTGGAAAGATACCGTACGCGCCGATCCCGGCATGGTCACGCGCATCGCCATGCGCTTCGAAGGCGAACCCGGCCGTTACGTATGGCATTGCCATTTCCTCGAACACGAAGACAACGAAATGATGCGGCCTTACGACGTACTGCCGGCGTCATCGTAAAGGCGGCGTCAACCCAGCGTGCAAGCCATCACACTTGTCGCAGCACTGTCACAAGGCGCGCTTACGGTGTCGTGTCTTTGCCAACGTTGCGTCATCTAGGCGGCGCACACTCGGCCGCAGTCCACATGGGGAAAACGCACATCCAGTGATGTGGACCGTAATCAGGGGGATTACTCGTTTGCAGGCTTTTCGCAGCATGCCAGCAGGAGACATCCGTTATGCCTACGACGCTTGGCCGTACCCGGTTGAAACCCTTTGTACTTGGCGCACTTGTTACCAGCCTTGTCGGGTTGGCGAATGCGCAAACCGCCAATCCACCGAACGACGCCCATTTCCGCGCGAACGTACCCAACACCGCAAGCCATCCTGTGAAGGGTGAGCCGGGCGGCATCATCACGCTCCACAATCCGAATGACGACCAGGATGCCAGCAATCGCACGCGCACCCCGATCAAGCACGTCATTCTGCTGATCGGTGAAAACCGTACCTTCGATCACGTGTTTGCCACCTACACGCCTCCGCGCGGACAAACGATCGAGAACCTGCTGTCGGAAGGCATCGTCAAGGCCGACGGCACGCCGGGTCCTAACGCTGCCAAAGCGCAACAGTGGCAGGCCAGTCAGACGGGCGATTATTCGATCTCGCCAACACGCACCGGTGCCTACGCCAATCTGCCGGCGATGAACACCGGCGGTGCGCCCACGCAGCCGTATCTCGCTTCGGCCGCGCAGGCACAGGCGATCGAACCGGCGCTGCCGAGCAGTGACTACGTCGAACTTGCGGAAGGTGGCACCGGCTTGCCGAACGATGTCGTCGACACGCGTTTCCCCGCTACGCTGCCGAACGCGCCGGTCGATATGCATGCATCCATCAGCTACAACGACTACGCCAACAGCCCGGTGCATCGCTTCTTCCAGATGTGGCAACAGCTTGACTGCAACATCAGCTACGCCACGCCGAAGAACCCCAGTGGCTGCCGTGCCGACCTGTTCCCCTGGGTAGAAGTCACCATGGGCGCCGGCAACAACGGCAGCACGCAACCGGCCAATTTCACGGATGAAACGACCGGCGAAGGCTCTACGTCCATGCAGTTCCTCAACATGGCCGAAGGCGATGCACCGTACTTCAAGCAACTCGCCGAGCAGTACACGATCAGCGACAACTTCCATCAATCGGTGATGGGCGGCACCGGTGCCAACCACATCATGCTGGGCTTCGGCGATCTGATTTACTACGCCAACGCCAACGGCGATCCCACTGTGCCGCCGGAAAACCAGATCGAGAATCCGAACTCGCAGAGCGGCACCAACAACTGGTGGGTGCAGGACGGCTACAGCGGCGGCTCCTACGTGGACTGCGCGGACGACACACAGCCAGGCGTGGCTTCGGTGCGCAAATACCTCAAGAGCCTGCCGTACCACACCTTCCGCGGCACGGACTGCAAAGCGGGCGCCTATTACCTGGTCAACAACTACAACCCGGGTTACCTGGGCGATGGCACGCCCGCACCGCTTGGCGCGCAGCTGTTCACCATTCCACCCACCAAGCAGCAAAACCTCGCGCTTCTGCTGACGCGTCATCACGTGAGCTGGAAGTACTACGGTGAGGGCTTCGATGGCGGCAAGGAAGACGGCGAAGCCGGCACCTTCTGCAATATCTGCGATCCCTTCCTGTACTCCACGCAGGTCATGACCAACCCCACCCTGCGCGCAAACAACCAGGATATCAACAACCTCTACAGCGACATCCAGAACGGCACGCTGCCGGCGGTCGCCATTGCCAAACCTGATGGACTGCTGGACGGCCATCCCGCATCGTCCAAGCTGGAATTGTTCGAAGGCTACGTACAGAAGATCGTGCAGATGGTGCAGGCCAATCCCAAGCTGTGGAATGACACCGCCATCATGATCACCTTCGACGAAGGCGGCGGCTACTACGACTCCGGCTACGTACAGCCGATCGACTTCTTCGGCGACGGCACGCGCATTCCGATGATCGTGGTATCCAAGTACTCCACCGGCGGTCGCGTGGTACATAGCTACGACGACCATGTTTCCTTCGACAAATTCGTCGAAGCCAACTGGGATCTGGACGAAACGATCTCGCGCCGCAGCCGCGACAATCTGCCGGATCCGATCTCGCTGCCCAACAACCCGTATGTACCGGTCAACGCCCCGGCGATCGGCGACCTGATGGATATGTTCGATTTCCATCGCGGCTGGGATGCCGATGCCAACGTTGCCACCACGCATTGAGCTTCACGCTATCGATACCCTGCCCGCTTCGGCGGGCAGGGTTTATCGTTTCATCCGTTCCACGTTCGCAACACGGTGTTTGCCATGACACGCACTACCCGCACAGCCGGCTATCTGAGCCGCTGGTCCCACCCCGTCGCCGCACTCATGCTGATCGGCGCATCTGCTGCGCTCAATACGCCTGCCCATGCTGATCCCGGTGATTTCCAGGCCATGCCGGGCTTATGGAAAATCACCTTGCACACCCTCCGCGACGGCCGCACGGGTGCCGCAACCACCACATGGAAATGCCTCTATGACGGTGGAGATCCCTGGACCACCTTTGTCGATGCCATGCAGCCGGAAGCGGATTGCCACCGTGCAGGAGAGCACCGCACCAGCACGGCGCTAGCCTGGAACGTGAGCTGCGGAGCCCATACGGGCAAAGGACACATCACGCTCGACTCGCCGCAGCATTACACCGGCGATGTCGCCTTGGATGGAAAAACCACCTTGCAGATCGAAGGCCAGCGTTACGCGGCGTGTACCGGTCCGAGTGATTAAAGCATGCATGAAGCAGTGAAGCAGGGACGAACGGTGTAGCGATCCGCCCCTGCTCCTACAAGGTGTCTGCCACCATGCATGCACCGACCACGACCGGTAACCTAGAATTTCTTCTGAACATTGATCAGGATCGATTGATCGTTCTGGTCGCCTGCGTTGATCTCTCGCTCGTATTCCAAGCGCAACGATAGCTGGCGAACGAGTTCCCAGTTCATCCCAAGCCCGATCAGAAAGTGATTTTGTGTGAGCTGATCGACCTGGGCACGGTAGATGGGGCCCGCGAGCAAATCTGCATAAGACATCGTCGCCTGGCTGGAGCCCTGGAAGTCGTGTCCGTATTCCAGTCGTAGCTGCGGCATCACCGTGCCGTAATCTTCCTTGATCAGATAATTCATGCGCATGCCGATGCTGGCCGTAGTGGTCTTCACCATCTGGTTGCCATAAGTCAGCGCGTAAATCGCATCGCCTTGCTCGGTATACCGATCCAGTCGTGCCGAAGCGACATCGAGGCGCCCATACGGCGAAATTAGCAAGGTATCGGTGCGGTATTCATAGCCTCCGGAAAGCGATGCGAAAGTCTGGTGACCGTCGCGACTTCCGCTCACGGTATTGCCATCGGCTGTTACATACCGACGCGCATCGAAGGAAAGCCACTGATAGCCAAGCAAGCCGTCGATAAAGGTCGACTGGCTTGGGCTGAAACTGGCATACCAGGCGATGTTGTAGCTGTTAGCAATGTCCGCGCTGCCGTTGTGACCAATGTCGGTGTCGTCATGCCCATAACCGACGCCGATACCGGTTGCGAACGACTGCGAGAAACGCCGATCGAGACCGACGCTGATGCCTGCCGTGGTGAAATCGAATCCGTTGGCTGTCGCGGTGGTGTCTCGCGAACCAAAATTCACCGCACCGCCTGTCCACAACACATAGCCATCCGGTAGCGGCGAGGCAGAAGCCGTGGGTGGGCTGGCGGGTGTCTGCGGGGACACCATGTAACGCCGATTGAGATTGCCTCCCATGGCTTGTGCATTGTTATAAGGCCACTGTGGCGAGATGCCGGCATCCGCGCTGTTGCCTGACATGAACGTCAGATTGTTTTGGAAATTGCCGTTGCTGCCACCGCCGCCATGCAGGCTTTCCAGGCGCTGTTGGAAGTTCTCGATCTGCCCTTGCGCAAATTCGCGCGCGGCATCGGCCTGTGCGCCGAGCACACCAAGCACTTCCGGATCCTTCGATGGATCGGGCCGCGCAGCCACCGTAATCGTCACCGTACCCGGCGCCGATGTCGCATAAGTGTTGCTCAACGTGTAGGTGATCACTGCCGCGCCGCTGAATGTCGGCGATGATGTGAAGTCGAGTTGATAGCCGCCCGTGATCGGCACGATGCTGGCCTTGCCCGCCGAACTTGGCGTCATGGACACTAATGTCGCTGCAGTAAACGGTCCGCCGTTGGCGCCTTGCGTCAGGTTGATCTTGGCCGACCGGCCCGCAATGGATGAGATGTTTTGCGGGGCGATGATCGGACGCGGATCGATCGTCACCGTCACCGTAGCCGGCTGCGAAACACCAAACGCATTGGTCAGGGTGTAAGTGAAAGTGATTTGCCCGGATGCGGTGGCGTCGGCGCTGTAATTGATCGTATTGCCCGCGACAGCCGCTTTGCCTGACGTGGGTGCCTTGACGATAGTAGTAGCGGTGAACGGCCCACCGGTGGCACCCGTCGTGGGATTGATGCTGATCGTATTGCCGGCCAGCACCGTAATGCTTTGCGCCTTCGCGGTGGGTATCGCCAGCGGGGTGACCGTAACGGTGACCGTTGCTGGCGCAGAAGTGCCGCCGGGGCCGGTCGCGGTGTACGTCAACGTATCGGTACCGTAGAAATTCTGCGTCGGTGTATAGACGATCGTCACTCCATTGACGACGGCCGTGCCGTGGGTCGGCGCAGTGCCGATGGCGATGCTGGTGATCGGGCCGGTATCGACCGTAGTCACTTTGATCGTCACTGCTTGATTGGCCGGCGTGCTGGCAGCGTCATTGACGGCGACCGGTTTAGGTTGCTGTGTACTGACCGTGTAGGCTTGTGAGCCGGAGAAATTCAGGCTGTCCTTGGCCGTGACGGTGAAACTGTAGCTGCCCGTCGCAGTGGGTGTACCAGACAACAGACCCGACGTGCTCAGAGTAAGACCTGTCGGCAACGCACCCGCGCTAACGGTATAACTGTAGCTGCCATTGCCGCCGCTCGCCGTGAGCTGCTGGCTATAGGCAGCAGCCACTTGCGCACCAGGCAGTGTCGTCGGGGCAACGGCGATGCTAGGCGCACCCACATTCACGCTGTACGACTTGCTCACCGTGAACGGGGCGCCGACACCCGTGCTGCTGTCGCTGCTGCGAACGGTAAACGTGTATGAACCGGCTGCTGTAGGCGTGCCGCTGAGCGTGCCATTGCTGCCCAGCGTGAGACCAGGCGGCAGGCTACCTCCCGTTACCGTATAGCTGTATGGCTGAGTACCACCGGTGGTGCTGAAGCTTGTGCTGTAACTGGACTCAGCCGTGGCAGCGCTCAAGCTGCCCGGACTCATCGATAGCGTCGCCGCACCGATGGATACGGTGTAGGCCTGCGTGCCAGTGGCGCCATCTGCATCGGTAGCCTGGATCGAAAAACTGAAGGAGTTGGCGGAGGTCGGTGTGCCGCTTAATGTGCCGGATGAGCTCAGCGTCAGTCCGGGGGGCAAACTGCTACCTGACGCAACCGCAAAGTGGTAGGGCGAGATACCGCCAGCAGCGTTGAGCGTTGTGCTGGTATATCCAGTGCCCACGTTTCCGTTCGACAGCGAACCAGGCGTCAGCGTAATAGCTGCCGCGCTTACGGTGAGCGTGTAGTTCTGGTTGACCGAGAACGGTGCGCCGCTGCCGGTGCTGTGGTCGGTTGCAGTCACCGTGACGTGGAACGTGCCCGATTGCGTCGGGGTACCGGACAACGTTGCCGTACTTGTATTGAAGCTAAGTCCAGTGGGCAGTGTGCCAGTGAGTGCATAGGTGTAAGGCGCGGTACCGCCGGTCGTCGTGAAGGTCAGGCTATAAGCTTGACCATAAGCGGCACTCTGGTTAGGGCCAGGCTGCAGGTTGAGCGATGGCGTACCGATGGTGCCGGAATAGGTTTGCGTGCCGGAATAAGGCCCGGTACCGGTGCTGCTGTCTTTGGCTTGCACGGTAAAGCTATACGCGCCTGCGTAGGTGGGCGTGCCGTTCAGCACGCCAGCGCTGGAAAGCGTCAAGCCAGCGGGCAATGTGCCGCTCGTTATGCTGAACGTGTAGGGCGACGTGCCGCCGTTAGCGGAAAGCGTCTGGTTGATCGCCACGCCATCGGTGATGGTGAGCGAAGCCGGTGTCACCGTTACCGTCGCGGCATTTATGCTGATCGAATAACTTTGCGTGCCGGTTTTCGAGTTGGCATCGCTCACCTGCACGGTAAACGGATACGTGCCGCCGGCGGTTGGTATGCCGGATAGCGTGCCGTTGTTGAATGTCAGCCCGGGCGGCAGGCTGCCGGACAATAGGCTGAACGTATAAGGCTGAGTACCGCCGCTGGCGGCGATCGTGGTCGATGTATACGTGCTGCCCACGGCTCCATTGGGCACTGTGCTGGTCGTAATCACCGGCGCCGCCGAGATCACATCCAGAGTGTAATTCACGACCTTGGTATAGGGTCCCGTGCCTGTGCTGCTGTCGGTCGCAGTGATCTGAAACGAGAAATTACCGTATACCGTTGGCGTTCCGCTCAGGGTGTTACCTGAAAGCTGGATGCCGGAGGGTAGCGCACCACCGGTGACGCTATAGGTATAACCAGGCGTTCCGCCGCTGGTGGACAGTGTTTGCGTATAGGCCGCGTTCTGCGTTGCATTCGGTAACGCACCGGAAGCAGGTGTCACGCTCAAGGTCGGTGCGTCGATGGTTAGCGTGATACTCGTCGTCAGCGTGGCGCCATTGGCGTCGGTGACATTGACACTGGGCGTGAACGTACCGCCGGCGGTCGGTGTGCCGGTGATTGCGCCCGTGCTCGTGTTGAGCGTCAAGCCAGCCGGCAGTGCGCCACTGGTGAGGGTATAGGTGTACGGCGTGGCGCCGCCGCTGGCGGTGATGGCGCTGTTATAAGTCACACCGACCGTGCCGGCAGGCAGCGTGGTATTGCTCCACGCCAACGGTGGCGCGATGGTCACCGTATAAGACGAGCTACTGCCGGTGTAATTGTTTTTATCAGCTGCGGTGAAGGTGACATGGTAGGTGCCACTGGTAGTCGGCGTGCCGCTCAAGACACCACTGCTCGACAACGTCAGTCCGGGTGGCAATCCGGTCGCGGTAAACGTATACGGCGCCTCACCGCCACTGGCCGACAAAGTAAGGCCGGCATAAGTCGTGCTCACGGTGCCATTCGGCGGTGTGTTTGGCGATGGTGTTACCGTAATCGGCGGCGCCAGCACGGAGAGGGTGTAGGTGACTTGCGTTGAATTCCCTGCGCTGTCGGCTACTTCAACCGAAAAGGTCGTGTTTCCTGTAACGGTTGCGGTTCCTGACAACGTACCGTCTGATCCGATGGTGATGCCGCTTGGTGGCGCCGTACCCGGTACTTGTGAATACGTGTAAGGCGCAGTGCCGCCGCTGGCAGATATCGTCTGGTTGTATAGCTCATCAGCATACGCAGTCGGCAAGCTGCCTGACGCTGGTGTCACATTGATGACACCGCCGTTGACGGTCAAGGTCAGCGTTTCCGGCTGCGAAGCACCGCTACCGTCAGTGACCTCTTCCGTAAAGGTGAATGAACCGCTCTCAGTCGGCGTACCCGATAGCAGGCCCGAACTGTTCTCGGTCATGCCGTTAGGCAGCACGCCCTCGGAGATGTTGAAGGTATAGCCGCTACCGCTGCCACCGCTGGCTGAAAATTGCTGAGAGTAGGATGTTCCGATCGTCGCGGCAGGGAGGGATGTCGGGGAGATCGACAGGGGTGTCGATGACGATCCGCCGATAGTCACTGTCACAGGATGGTCACTACCGTCGCCATCTATCCATGTAAATGAATCGCTGGTGGCAGCGGTGTCCGTGTTTTGATAGGTGACATAAGAATCATCGGTAACAGTCACCGTGCCGTGTTGGGGAGAGGCCGCAATCGGGTTAGTACTGCCATCACCGGTATTGCCGATCGTGCCGAGGCCTCCCGTGCAGGTGTATGCGTTGATTTGATAGGAGCCGTCCACCGCCACCGAGATGGATGTCGGACATGTATCCGCATGCGCTAACGCTGGGACCAGGCCAAGCGACGCCAGGCATAACAACCACGTGCACACTCGAAAGCCGAGTTGCAACGCGGAAATGCGTACAACAGCGCGCAGGCACGCCGTCCCCTTTCGACGCACTATCATTGGTTTGTTCCCCTTGTGCCCCTAAACGCCTATTTACAAACGGCGCATATCGAGCGATAAACGTAAACTGCATCACGGTTTCGATGCAAACTCTAGCATCAGTTTTAGGAAAACGTCTTGCGCGGTGCGGCGGACGTGAAGGCTTTGTGAAAATCCAACCTAGCAGTCATTGAGTCGGCCACAGGGGGTCCAGCGATGTCTGATTATTATCTTGGGCAGATCATGCTCAGCGGCTTTACTTTTGCACCGCGTAATTTCGCTTTTTGTAATGGGCAGCTCCTGTCCATACAGCAGAACGCGGCCTTGTTCTCAGTGCTCGGCACGTATTACGGCGGCGATGGCCGCGCGACGTTCCAGCTTCCCGATTTGCGTGGGCGCACTCCGGTGGGCGCAGGCGGTTCGGCAGACGTAAACTGGCAGCCCGCGCCCTACGCGATAGGAGAATCCTTCGGTAGCGAAGCGGTCACGTTGACTTCCAATGAAATGCCGCGCCACACGCATCTGATCAATGCCGCCACCACGGCGGGCGCTGTTCGTGACCCGAAAAACTCGCTGTATGGCAAGCCGAATGAAAACATCTATGCCGGTGCCAGCAGTGGCTTGACGCCACTCAATGCTGCGCAAATGAAAAACACTGGCGGCAACCAGCCACATCCGAACATGCAGCCGTTCAATGTGCTGACCTTCAACATTTGCCTCAGCGGTGTCTACCCCTCACGCAATTGAAGTATCGGCACTGACTGCCGCTTCATTCAGGAGACTTCCATGGTCACTCCCTATGTGGGTGAAATTCGCATGTTCGCATTTAAGCGCGTTCCGGAAGGTTGGGTCGCGTGTGATGGCAGTGCGTTGAAGATCGCTGACTACAACGCGCTCTATGCTTTGCTCGGCACGACGTATGGCGGCGATGGGCAAAATACTTTCAATGTGCCGGATCTGCGCGGCCGTGTGCCGCTGCATCAAGGCCAGGCTCCGGGCCTCAGCATGCGCTTGCCGGGACAGATTTCAGGCACGGAAACGGTGACCTTGCTCGCGCAGCAAATACCGGTGCACAACCATCTGGTATATGCCACTACTAACGCCGCTAACACCAACACCCCGGGCACGGGTGTGGTACCCGGCGCCTTGACCGGCACCGACACCATGTATGCGACCGACACAAGCGGGACCTTCAGCTTTGACCTTGCACCCGCCGCGGTCGGTACGCAAGGCGGCAGCAGTTCGCATGAAAACGCCATGCCGACGTTGACCGTTGCCTATTACATCGCCACTGTGGGCCTTTATCCCACGCAAGGCTGATTGATGCCATCGACACGCGTTGCATGACACATCAACGTCTTATCGCCCGGGGTACGTCATGAACTATTTTCTCGGTGAAATCCAGTTGTTTGGCTTCAACTACGCACCATATGGCTGGGCCTTGTGCAATGGTGCCACTGTACCTGTTTCGCAAAACACGGCCTTGTTTTCTCTGCTCGGTACGATATATGGCGGCAATGGCCAAACCACGTTCCAACTGCCCAACCTGACCAATCGCGTGGCATGCGGCCAAGGACAGGGGCCCGGCCTCACACAGCGTGATATCGGATCCGTGTTCGGTGATTCCAGCGTGACGCTGCTCAGCACGGAAATGCCAGCGCATACGCATGGGCTGACGTTGTGGAATCAGCCCAATTCCGCCGTGCGCACCAACCGGCCAGCTCCGGGCTCCTACATGATCGAGCCCCAACAGACCAATCCGTTTCCATCCCCTCCTGTCTCCCCCAACACCACGTTCTCGCCGAGCATGTCGGGTCCCGCCGGTCAATCATTGCCGCATGAAAACCGGCAGCCGTCGTTGGCGCTGAACTACTGCATCGCGTTTTCCGGCAGTTTTGTTTATCCCAACGGCAGTTGATGTTCCCGTCATTGCCGCCGCTGGCGTTTCCCCCGGCGCAAGTCGTGATCGACGCCAGCGACGCGATGCGCGTGCGCGGGCTCAGCGTACGTGCCGCTATCGAAGATGATCTGCCTTACCTGCGCAAGCTCTATCAAACCTCGCGCCAGGATGAGTTGGCCTGCACCGATTGGCCCGACGCGTTCAAACAGGCGTTCCTGGATAGCCAGTTCGCGATGCAGCACCTGCATTACGTGAACCAATTCAGCGGTGCCGACTTCTGGATCGTGGAGCAACACACGCAACCAATCGGACGCTATTACCTGCTTCGCCAGGCGCCGCATTACCACATCATCGAGATCAGCCTGGAAGCTGCCTGGCGCGGGCACGGTATCGGCGGCTTGCTGCTCGAATGGACACAATCACTGGCGCGCGAGCAAGGGGCCAGCGGCATCGATCTGCAAGTGGACGAGGCCAATCTGCCTGCCCATCGTCTCTATCAACGCCGCGGCTTTACCGAATTGGCAAGACAGCCCCCAAGCATCGCCATGCGTTGGGTCAATCTGCTGCACGGCGAGGTTCAGTTGAATACGGCCTGATAAAGAAAGCCGTCCTGATTGCGTCCCACCGGCACCAGGAAAATACCGAACTCGCTCATCGTCGGACAGGACATCTGATAAACGCGTTGGGGGAACAGCACCGGCGTTGCAGAGTGAAAGATCAGGGAAAACGGTTCCCGCACCATCCCGTTGAATACCTGATGCGGCAGTGGCGCCGCTTCCACCAGTACGAATGGCGTACGGCCCTGGTCAACGTCGACCGAAAACGTCTCGTTGAGCCGAGACGCAAAATCTTCCAGTTTCAGAAATTGCATGCGATTCCCCTTTTCGCCTGACCATGCGAAGTGTCACATATTCGCGTTGTGCTTGCGATGACCGATACGGGGGATTTGATGTGTGCATCGCTCCACCGATGGAAACATCAGTGCCCGTAACAATGGAATAAGTGAATCAATGTTTTCATTGAAAAACCACCAGGGATCATGGCCCGTGGATCAAACGGTTTTGACTCAAGCTCTGCGCACTCACAGCGCTTTTTCTCAGGCGACGCATGCAAAAAGAGCGGGGCTATTTAAGTCAGCGTCGTTCTGGCTTCGAATCTGCGCTGTACGTGCATGACTCGCGTTGACTGGGACTGTGCGGCAAGCCCACACAACCCCAGCCCTCCCCTGCAAGCAGGGAGGCAGTAGATAGTGCAACGCAAATAGAAAGAACGACGCACATGTGCACGGGGTACTGCAAGAAGCAAGCGTACGCAGCGTAATGAGGCAAAGTCTCAAACTTTCGTCGCATCAGCGAATGGCGCTGGACAACGCGCGGTGTTTTCCGCGAAGGTTTGCAGGTCGGGTGTGCTCATCGCACAGCAGATGGCACAGCACGCCCGACCTTGAAGTGAGAGCGCGGGCCGCATGAGCTACAACTCATACGACCCGCTGACCATAACAACTTACACGAGGAAGTTATCATGGCTAAGCCGGATGATACGGCAAGCACGTTCTGTGCTCACCCCCTGTCGTTTTTCATTGCTCCCACCATCATGCTGCTTGCGTGGTGCCAGGCGAATCGGGGCACGTAGCCGAAAGGGCTTACCACCTTAGGCAAGGTATCAGGGCATGCGCCCTGGGTCCCATCACGTCGCGTGCAATGCGCGGCGTGACCCAACGTCATGGAATCACGCTATGCAAAACGAGCATCATCCCCTGCTGGAATCGCATCCTTATTGGCTGAGCGAAGACGGCCACGTCAAGCTGCAGGAAATCCGCGACCAGCTTTTCTTCCTCGCGGCACTCGCTTACCCGCAAACGGAGCAAGAAGAGTGCGTGCTATTGGAAATTGGGCGAGCACCCCTGGGCGAGAGCTTCGAGCGATTCGCGGGACAAATTAACGCGGTGTTGGACCATGCCGTGACACGCCCGCCTGTAAAGATTGTTTGATGAGCAACGCACGCCCACGCCTGACCCATCCCGTCAGGTGCTAGCCATCCAGCGCTGCAGCCTGCTTGCCGAATTGACGTGCTCGCCGCTTCTCTTCCCGGCGAGCCTTGCGCGCTGCCTTGCGCAGGCGGCGATCGTAGGACCACAGGTAAATGGCCGGCGTGCTCAACAAGGTGAGCAACTGCGAGACAAGCAAGCCGCCGAGAATCGCGATGCCCAACGGCTGGCGCATCTCCGAGCCAACGCCGAAACCGATCGCCAGCGGCAGCGCCGCGCCCATCGCTACCAGCGTGGTCATGGTGATCGGACGAAAACGTACCAAGGCCGCTTCGCGAATCGCTTCCGCTGGCGTGCGTCCGTTTTCGCGTTCCGCCACCAAGGCAAAATCCACCATCAGGATCGCATTCTTCTTCACGATGCCGATCAACATCAGCACCGCGATCACCGACATGGTGCTGATCTGCGTATGCGTCACCAACATGGCGAGGAACGCACCCATGCCCGCAGCCGGCAAGGTGGAAAGAATCGTCAGGGGATGAATGAGGCTTTCATAAAGTATGCCCAGCACGATATACATCGCCAGGATCACCGCCATGAAAATAACCGCGGTGTTGGTGGCCGCTTCCACCAGTTTCTGATTGCTGCCGGTAAATTTCTTCACAATGCCCGGTGGAAGATGGGCGGCGAACATCGCCTGATCGATTAACCGCAGACCGTCGGCCTGCGTGACACCGTCGGCGAGGTTGTAGTGGATGGTGGCTGCTTCGAGCTGGTTGTAGTGCTGGATGTCAGTCGGCTCGATTCGTGGCACCACCTGCGCCATGGCAGAAAGCGGCACCATCTTGCCGCGGCTGTTGCGCACATACATGTCGAGCAAGGACGCCGGGTCGAGCGAGTTGGCGTTGTCTGCCGTCAACACCACCTGATATTGATTCATGTCTGAATAGATCACCGACGCAGGCGCCTGGCCAAACGCATTGTCCAGCGTCTGGTCGATGTCGCCCATGCCCACCTGCAGGCGCGAGGCGGCATTGCGGTCGACCTGCAGCCATTGTTGGCTGCCGATATTGTCGAAGCTGGTGCTGACATCGCGGAACGACGTCATCCCGCGCATGATTTGCGCCAGTCGCAAGGTGGGTTGCTCCAGGGGAGCGCTGGACGTGCTGGTGAGGTCAAACGCATATTTGCCGCGCGCCTGATCGCCGCCGCCGTCGCTGAAAAAGCCAAGGCTGGTCACCGCGACCTTGACGTCGGTCAGTTGCTTGTACCGCTTGGTGAGGCGCGCGATCACCGCGCTCGCCGGCTCCCGTCGCTGGCCCGGCCCATCGCCCAGCGGCTTGAGGTCCACAAAGAACGAGGCTTCATTGCCCACGCCACCGTTGGTGTCGTTGCCGCCCAGGAACGAAGCGACATCGAGCACCGCCGGATCGGTCTCCATGATGGCGCCGACCGCCAGCGTGCGTTGGGCCAGCAGCGTCGGCGAAATATTCGGATCGGCCACCAGATTGGCCTGCAGCATGCCGGTATCGCCTTCGGGCATCAGCGTGCCGCCCGCCGTTTTCGCAACCGCCATGGCCAGCACGACAGTCATCACCAGCAGGATCAAGGGTTGCCAGCGCATGACGCGGCGATGATGCATGGCCCAGTCGAGCGCGCGCTCATAGATGCGGAGCATCCAGCGGTCGAAACGCTCCACCGCCATTTCCAGACGTCCCGGCACATGCACGTCACGCTTTTCTTCCAACAAGTAACGACCGCACAGCGCCGGCGTCAGTGTCAACGAGACCAGGGCCGAGATCACGATCGTCGCGATCAGCGTGACCGAGAACTCGCGCATCAGGATCACCATGCTGCTGTGCCCGAAGACCATCGGCGCAAACACCGCGATCAACGACAAGGTGATGGAGATCACCGTGAAGCCGATCTCGCGCACGCCGATCAGCGCGGCGTCCAGTGGTTTCGCGCCTTGCTCCATGTGACGGAAGATGTTCTCGATCACCACGATCGCATCGTCCACCACGAAACCGATGCACAACACCAAGGCAATCAATGACAGCATGTTGAGCGTGAAGCCCAGCGCGTACATCAAGACGAACGCGCCCGCCAACGACAGCGGCACGCTGAACATCGCGATGATGGTAGGACGCACGCGGCGCAGGAACAGCAACATCACCAACGCCACCATCACGATGCTGAGCAGCAGCGCGATTTCAACCTCATGCAGGGCGGATTGGGTGGAGAGTGTCAGGTCGAAGATCGGCGTGATCTGCACATCGGCCGGCACCAGCCCGTGAAGTCGCGGTAGCGTAGCGCGGATGTCGCGCACCACTTGCACGGCATTGGCTTCCGGGCGTTTCGTCACGCGCAGGATGGCGGCGTGACGGTTGTTGAACCACGCTTGCTGGGTCGCATCCTGTGCGCCGTTCGTCACGGTGGCGACATCCGAGAGCCGCACCGGCGCGCCTTTCTGGTTGGCGATGATCAGCGAGGCGAAATCGCTCGCGCTTTGCAGGTCATCCGTAGCAGACACCGTCATCTGCGTGACGCCATCGCTCAACATCCCTTGCGGCGAAGCGACGTTCGCCGCGCGCAAGGCATTCGCCACATCGTTCGCCGTCAGGCCTTTGGCGGTGAGCGCGGCGTTGTTCAGCGATACGCGAATGGCATGCGGCGAACCACCGATCAACTGTGCCTGCGCCACGCCGGTGATCTGCGACACCGCCGGTCGCATCAGCGTATCGGCCAGATCGTAGAGTTTGTCTGCCGGCATGCTGGCGGATGTCATCGCGATCAGCAGCACCGGAATGTCCGAGGTGTTGGCCTTGAAGTATTGCGGCGGAAACAAAGCCATTTGCGATGGCAGATCCGGCGCAGCCGCATTGATGGCCGCCTGCACATCACGTGCCGCCTGGTCCGAGCTGCGCGAGGTATCGAACCGTATTTGGATGGACATGCCGCCCTGGGTCGAGTCGGACGTCATCTCCTGCACGTCCGGCATGCGCCCTAGCTGACGCTCCAGTGGCGCCGTGACCGTGTTGGCGATGGTTTGCGCATCGGCACCCGGTAGCTGCGCAAAAACCGACACCGCAGGAAACTCGACGGATGGAAATGCCGCCAGCCCCAGGGCGAGGTAGGTGCAAAAGCCCGCCAGCAACAGCCCGATGGCCAGCAACGAGGTGCTGGTGGGTCGGCGAATCAATGGCGCAAATAAATTCACGCATTCACCTGCCTAGGCACTGATAAGCATGTGATGTGAATACGCGCAGAAAACACAGGTATATCCATACCTACGTCATACCGCGACGCGCACGCCGTCAAATGTGCCTGAAGTCTGTCCGTGCCATAAGGCACGGCATGCCTCTTGAAAGCTTGTGAATGACTTCTGTCACGTGTGCTTCACAGATGCGTCATCGCACGGCTGACTTCAACTTCCGTGTACCTTCGTCGATCCATCTTGGAATCGTGCCGCGTTGACGAAAGACCTGCGTGCTGCAAGGCCGTTGTAAAAGATGGCATGGCGTTCCATCCACGCGCAATCAGCAATGGCCATGCTGCTGGCCAGCGCTCAACCGTGCAGATGTCCGTGCAAGTGGCCGTGACAAAGGCATTCTCCATCTGCGTCGACCGTGCCGAACATGTTTTGCAACAAGGCTTCGCTGGGACTCCATTCGCCGATGGCCGGATGAATCAACAAGGCTTTGCGTGCAGTCAATCGCGTGTTGGACATGGCAGCATCGATCGCCGCGCGTTCATAGGCCTTCACCGCATGCACCAGTCCCCGCACTTCATCGGGCAGCGGCGCGATAGGTTCGGGCACGATAGAGTCGAGACTGATGCGCGATGCCGTTTCCACGATCTCGTCCTCGCCCAGATCGGCCAGCGCGCCGCGATTACGCGTGTTGACCACGATGCTTGCAGGCTTTGCACCGGTCAAGGCGCTCATCACATCGATGGCGATGCGGTGATAACCGGTCGCGGTGCGGAACGGATCCACCTGCAAGCTGACATCGGGATCGAACGCCGAGCCGCCTTCTGCTTCCAGCTTCATGTAAGAGCCCGAGCGCTGGTTGAGATAGGCGGTATACGCCGCGACGGCGCCATCGCCGTCGCCCGCGCCAAGCCGACTCTTGAGCGTGTCGATCAGCATCAGGTTCAACTGCTGGATTTCGGCGCCACGGCTGCCGCCTTGCTGCAACTGGTTATGCAGGGCGCGGCGGCGTTCGTAATAGAAGAACAGGTATTCGGTGGGAATGAGTCGCAGCGAACGGAGCATGTTGTAGTCGAACAACGGTGCGATGTAGAGCTGGCGCAGCAACTCGTCGCTGCCAAGCAAGGTGTCCATGACCTCCTTGCCGCGCACGCGCACGCTGCGAACCCAGCCTAGATGGTTGAGACCGACGTAGTCGCAGTGCACGTCGCTCAACGGCTCACCCAGTGCCTTGGCAATGTTGTGGAACAGCTCGGTTGGCGTATCGCAGATACCGACCATCTTGACCTTGGTATGCGTGGTGACCGCCTGGGTAATCAAGCCGGCGGGGTTGGTGAAGTTCACCAGCCACGCATCCGGGCTCAGCCGTTCGACCAGGCGTGCTTGTTCGAGCGCGGCGGGCACGGTGCGCAGCGCCATCGCTACGCCGGCCGGCCCGGTGGTTTCCTGCCCGGGGTAGCCGTTTTCAATGGCCGCCTGTTCGTCCACGGCCCGGCCAACGATGCCGCCGACGCGGATGCTGTTCATCACAAAGTGCGCGCCGTCGATGGCCTCTTCGGCGGACGCAGCCGCACGCAAATGCAGCGAACCGCCGGACTTGGCGACGATCGCCTTGCCCAATTCCACCATCACGGCGAGACGATCCTGATCGGGATCGTAGAGCACCAATTCCTTGGCACCCAGCGCTTCCGTGGCTTCGTCGACGCCGAAGATCACCAGTGGCGCACGCACGCCGCCGCCACCGATCAAGGCGATCTTACGGTCCATAGGTTTGCTCATACATGCTCCTCAACGACAAAGAATCAGGAAGTCCTTGCAGCGCGCCGATGCGGGTGGTGCACAGCGCGCCGCAAATGCAGGCGCGGCGCAGGCACTCTTGCGGCGACTCGCCGTTCAATACGCCCGCGATAAAGCCGGCATCGAAGGCATCGCCCGCGCCGGTCATGTCCACCGCATCCACATGCGGCGGCGGTACCTGCAGCAACCTGCCCTGTACGACGGCTGCCGCGCCGGCTGCGCCCAGCTTGATGACGCCGTGCCGCAGATTCATCGACGCCGCCCACTCGCGGAAGGCATCGGCGCTTTGCGAGCCGGTCAACACCTGCGCTTCGGCTTGATTGGGAAAGAAGTAGTCCACCGCGCGGCAGGTCCATTGATTGCCTGGATCGCGCAGCCAGTCCGGACTGAAACCCACGTCCAGCGATGTGGTGCATCCGGCTTTGCGCAACAGCGGCAGCAGCCGTTTGGCCAGCTCCGCGTTCAGCGGCATGGCGAAATGCACGTGACGCGCAGCGATCAGTTCTTCATGGATGCTGGCATCGTCGAGCAGTTCGCCCAGGCGGCGATTGGCGCCTGGGTAGGTATAGAAAGAGCGGTCTTCCCGCGTGGAGACGCTCACCGTGACGCCGGTATCCAGCGACGAAGAACGCAGGCCGTCGGCGGACAGGCCGAAACGCTTCAGGCGTGCCTCGAACCAGCCGCGATCCGCTTCGCCGATCAGCCCGATCAGGCGCACGCGGCATTGCAGTTGCGCGAGTCCGCAAGCGGTATTGATCGCACCGCCACCGAGTTCGCGAAAGTAATGATCAGTGCAGACTTCTTCGCCCGGGGCGGGCCAGCGTTCAAATCCGTTGAAGACATGATCGGCATAAATCTCGCCGACGGATACAACGTCCCAGCGCTTCATCGGCTCTGGAAAGGCCATGCTTTCTGTCTCCATGCGTCGATCATGAAAATAAGCGTGCCGCCCAGCATGGCCGCCACACCGGCGAGGATGTGCCGGCCAGGGCTGGTGCAAACGATGTACAGCCAGCCGATCACGCTGATCAGCACCGGCAACGGATACAGCGGCATGCGAAAGGTGTCCGTATCGCCACGTCCTCGGCGGCGCAAAAGCACGATGGCCATGCACTGCGCCAGGTACTGGAACATGATCTGGATCACCATCAGCGCCGCGATCAGATCGTCCAGCGACAGCATGCACGCCAGCGCTGACGCGGCGCCGGTGAAAAGCAGCGATACGGTCGGGAAGTGCCCGCGCGGATGCAACCGCGCGAATATCCGGAAGAACTGGCCGGATGCCGCCGCCGCATACGGCACGCGTGAATAGCCCAGCAACACCACCAGCGCCGAACCCCAACTCGCCAGCAGGATCAACAGCACGGCCGTGACGCTGCCGGCGCGGCCGTAGATCGATTGCATGAAATCCGCCACCACCGCCTTGGAATGTGCTGCCTGTTGCCACGGCAGCACGCCCAGCACCGACAGGTTCAGGCCCATGTAGAGCACTGCCACGATCGGGATCGATACCAGCACAGCAAGCGGGATCGTGCGCTTGGGCCGTTTGATCTCGCCGCCCAGCATGCACACGTTGTTATAGCCGCCGTAGTCGTACACGGCGATCAGGCTGACGGTACCCAGCCCTAGCCAGAAGCCATGCTTCGAATCGCCGCCTGCATGCATGAAGCTGGCCGCCAGATGCGTATTGAAATGCAGCAGGCCGCTCAACACGATCCACACGCAAGCGCCCATCACCACCACGCTGATCAGCAGCGAGAGCCGTTGCACCGAATCGATCTTGCGATAAAGCAAAGCCGTGTTGATCAGGCAGAGCAGCATGGCCGTGATCACTTGGCCGTGATGGCCCATGCCCGGGATCAGAAAAGCGAAGTATTGCGCGAAGCCGACCGCCGCGGAGCCAATCGACAGCGGCGCAGTCAGCACGGTCTGCCACAGATACAAAAACCCGAACAGGCGTCCCGCCCGCTGGCTGCCATAGGCGGTACGCAGGTAGTGATAAGGGCCGCCTGATTCCGGAATGGCCGAGCCGAGTTCCGCCCACACCATCCCGTCGCACAGGCAAAGCAAGGCGCCCGCCAGCCAACCCACCAACACCATCGGTCCGGCCAAGGCCGACAGCGCGAGCGGAATGGTGATGAACGGACCCACCCCGATCATGTTCAACAGATTGGCGGAAAGGCCGCCCCAGAAACCCATGGCGCGGGTCGGTACGTGGTCCGGTTCAGCGCTTGCTGTGGCTTCCGCGGCGTGATCGAACACCTTCATCATGCCGCGCCTGCCTGGTTTTCTGCGCAACGGATAGGAGCCGCGCCGGTCTGGTGCAGATCCAGCATCAGCACTTCATTGTCGCCGGCTCTTAGCCATTCAGCGGGACAGTACAGGCATTGCTGTGGCCCGATATGCCAATAGCGCCCCAGCAAATGGCCGTTGACCCAGACATAGCCTTTGGTCCACGCGCGCATGTCGATGTAGACATCGCCTTGCGTTTCCAGATGGATGCTTGCCTTGAAGAACAGGCCGGGACGATCGGGATGCGTGAGCGTAGGTTTCAGTGCGGCAATGAAGGCATCGTCCAGCGGCAAGCCGTAAACCTGCCAGTCGTGCAGTGGTGCGTTGTCGAGACGCACATCGCCGACCAGACCTTTGCGATCGCCCAGCGGCGGGCCGTAATTAATGTGGCCGAAACTGTCGATCAGGATATCCAGCACCATTTCGCCGTCACGATGGGCGTGCGCGACTTGCAGTGTCGGCGACGAGGGAAGCCGGCGGTCGCGCATGCGCGATATCGTTCCGCGTTCGATCTGGTCGATATGGATGATCGCGTAATCGTGCACGCCGTCGAGATAGAGCACGCGGCCATGCGGCGCGCGTTTGCGATACACCACGATGCCCTGGTTCTGCCGCAGCAGTGGCTCGTTGCCGAGGGGTGTGTGGGTTGCTATCGGCGCCGGCAAGTTGTCCCACAGCGAGGCGAACGGCGCCGGCATGGCATCCGCGAACGATGCCTTGGGGCAAGGCGGTGGTATCGCTGGCAAGGGCGAGCCGGTGGCTTTGCCGATGATCTTGCGCAATACGTGATATTTCGGCGTGGCATCGCCGCATTCGTTGATCGGCGCGTTGTAGTCGTAGCTGGTAATCACCGGCTGGAAGTTGGAGCCGTCATCGTCCGCGTTGGCGCCGGCAGTCAGGCCGAAGTTGGTGCCGCCGTGCACCATGTACAGGTTGAAGGAATAACCACCGGCGATGATCCGGCGCAGCGCTTCGGCATCGCTTTTGTCGGCAAACCCTGGTTCGCCCCAATGGGTAAGCCAGCCCGGATAGGTTTCACCGACCCAGACCGGAACATGCGGCGCGAGACGCGAGCCTTCTTGCAATGCAGGCGGCGCCGCACCGTCCAGGCCGAGCGCGGCGCCAGGGAGATACGCGTGGCGGCGCTTGAAATCGGATAGCACATCGCAAATCGAAAACGGTCCGTGGACGCCGTGGGCTTGCCACATATCGCGAACGGCCTCCAGATAACCGACGTCTGCAGCAAACGATGAATACTCGTTCTCCACCTGCAACATCAGGATCGGACCGCCCGCCGAGACCATCAGGGGCGCGATCTTCGGCGCGATGGCCGCAATATAGCGCTGCACCGCAGCCATGTAGGTGGGATCATGGCGATCGCGCAGCGCGATGTTTTCGTGGCGCAGCAGATACGACGGCAAGCCACCCAGATCCCATTCGCCGCATATGTAAGGTCCGGGACGCAGATACACCCACATCCCTTCTTCCTGGCAAAGCTTGATGAAGGCGACAAAGTCGCGGCGCTCTGAGCTGAAGTCGAAAACGCCGGGCTCGCTTTCCAGGTAATTCCACATCACGTATAGCGCGATGGTGTTCAACCCCATCGCCTTGGCCATGCGAATGCGATGCCGCCAATACGATACGGGAATGCGTGCAGGATGCATTTCGCCACTGCGGATCTGAAAGCGCGCGCCGTCCAGTACGAAATGGTGACCCTGCAAGGCGAACCGGTGTGCTTTGCCGTCTGCTTCCGGCGCGGGCGTGACAGGCGCCTTGCCATGATGTTCGGCGAGGGTGATGCGGCTGTCCAACGCCAGGGTGGATAACAGGGCAAAACGAATGAACTGGCGGCGTTTCATGGGCGGGGATCTCTATGCATACCCGGGTACGAAGCGCGGGGTGAGCCGCTTCTGCTGCAGTGAAACGTTTTGGTCGTCGCCGCCATGACGGGCGGAAGACGCATCAGCGGCAACCCTCCCCCATGCGCGGGGGAGGGAGCAGCGTGCATCAACGGGCAGCGCACACATCGCATCAGAAGTTGTACTTGACCGTCAGCAAGGAGGTCATGCCGGTATCGACGATATCGGAGACCGCCAGGTTGCGTTTGCCGATATGCGCCCAATAGCTGTAGTTGTCGGCCAGGTTGGAAATGGAGAAGTCCACCTGCAAGCCGTTCTTGAACATGTAGCCGGCATGCAAATCCAATCGCTTGATCGGCCTGATCCACAGGTCATCCCACGGGCCGCCCTGATTCAGGAAGTCGTATTCGGCCAGCCATGCGCTGGTGTAGTGGTAGCTCAGGTTGAGCGAGAAGCCGTCCTTCTCGTAGAACACCTCTGCGTTCGCCATGAACTTGGGCGCGCTTTGCATTTCTTCAGCGCGGAAGCCGGCCATGCCCAGGTCCGCGTTCGTGTTCTGGCGAGTGGCATTGAAACCGACACCGAGGCCGTCGAACGGCGCAGGCAGGAATTTGAATTTCTGGTGAGTATCCAGCTCGACGCCGTAGACGCGTGCATTGCCGCCGTTCTCGGGGGTTTGGTACAGCACCGTACCTTCGCCGGAGGTGGTGGAGTTGGCCTGTCCGCCGCCGGAGTCGTAGATGTAATGGCTCAGGTGCTTGAAGAAGCCGGCGATCGAGGCATAGCCGCCGTTGTTGCTGTTCCATTGGCCGGAGATATCAAAGTTAGTGGCCTTGATCGACTTCAGGTCCGGGTTGCCGCGGGTGATGGTAGTGACGCCATCGGAAATGCTCACGTTCTCGCCGGAGCCGAGCTGATAGAGCGATGGGCGTGTATAGCTTTGCCACAACGCTACGCGATACACCGCGTTGTCGCCTTGCCGATAATTCAGGAACACACTGGGAAGCGGTTCGTTGTAGACCGTGTGGTTTTTCTGGAAAGCGCCGGGTTCTTCGTTGCCTGCACTGTCTTCCGGCGTGACCCAGTAGGTGTTCTGAATCTCGGTGTGCTCGAAGCGGAAGCCGGGAATGATTTCCAGGTTGCCGAAGGTGTACGTGGCCTTGCCATAGATGGCGCTGACTGCTTCCACCCCGCGCAAGGTGTCGCAGTTGTAGTTGTTGATGTAAAGGCTTTTGCCGCAGGTATCCAGATCACTCGATACCAGGTATTGATCAATCAGGTTGGCGACCGCGGATTGGCTGATCTTGGCCGTGTTCCAATCGTATTTGCCGGGAAAGATCGCGTTGTAGCTGCCATCGAAGATGCCCAGGTCGCCGAGTGTGGTGGTGCCGTCGTTGATGCCCGCAGTCGACCAGTCGCGGTCGCTGAAGTTGCGGATGCTTTCGCTGTACTTGGCACCGAACTGGATCGAGGACAGTGCACCGCTGTCGAAGTCGTAGCGGAAGTCGACCTTGCCACCACCTTTGCGCTGGCCGGAGTAGATCTCGGTCAGTTCGCCATAGTCATTGGCGTACATGGAAGGGATATTGTTGACCTGGTTCAGCAGCGCCGGTGTCAGCTGCGGGTAGGGAAAGCCACCGGGGCCATAAGTCACCAGTGAGCTGCCGCTGTAGGCAAAATTGGTTTGCGAGTACTTGTCTTCGCGGCCGTCGATTTCCACGTGATTGGGGCGATCGTTGTCGCCGAAGCTGTAGAACACGTTCGGCGAAATGGTCCAACCGCCCGCGGTCTTGTCGAAGCCGGCCTGGAAGGTGGTCATATCCGCGATTTCCGGATTGGTTTCGAACCAGTAACGTGCGGCGATGCGGCCGATGTTCGGCTGGTACACGCCCGTGTTGCCGATCTCCGAATAGGTGACGTTCTGCGGAATCAACTGCGTGAAGGCCGTATTTTCGGTGGTCTGCGCATACGCGTAAGTCATGCGCAGGTACGCAGTGAGCGTGTCGTCGAGCCGCGCGTCGAACGAGAAGTTGCCGCCGTAGCGGCGCTCATAACCCGGCACCACACCCACGTCCATGCCGGTGCTGGTCAGGTTGTAGGCCTTGTCGTAACCCGGCGCGCTATGGCCCTCGGCATCGGTATGCGCGAATGCCCAGGAGCCGTCGTTCAATGCGCTGGTGGCCGCGGCCAGTTCGCTATTGGTGTAGGTGCGGTAGTCGTAATAGGCGCTGGCATAAACGCCGAACTGCTTCTGGTTGCCGAACTTGGTCTGGAAATCGGCCGCCATGCCACCGCCAAGGCCACTGCCGCCGTAATCCTGCGCGCGGCTTTCCGAACGGCCGCTCACCGAAACGCTGCCGCTGGTGTCCTTGGCGTAGTCGAAGGCGGTCGGCGTGCGGAAATCGACGGTGCCGCCGATCGCATCGCCGTCCATATCGGCGGTAGAAGTTTTGTTCATCACGATGGTCTGCAGCCCGGACGGCGGCAACAGGCTCAGCTGTACGCTGCGCGTATAAGGCATGCCTTGCGCCACGTCCACGCCGTTGATCAGGTTGACGTCGTAGTCGGCAGGCAAGCCGCGTACCGAGGCATACACGCCTTCGCCACGTGCGGCGCCATCGACGCCGGAGAAATAACCCGAGCCGGTATTCGTCACGTTCACGCCGGGAATCAGGCCCAGCGCTTCGGCGACGTTATGCACGGCGGTGTACTGTAGGTCGGCAGCCGACAACACGTTGGTGGTGTTGGGCGCATCCATCTGCATGGTGGCGGCGTCGTAGCGGTTGGCGGCAACGGTCACGACATTGAGTTGAGCCACCTTTTTCAGATTGAGTGCGACCGTTGCGGGTGCGTTGGCAGATACCGTCAGCGCTGTGCTGGCCGTGGCAAAGCCGTTTTGCGAGGCGGAAACGGTGTAGCTGCCTGCGGGTATGTTCGCGAAAGTGAAATTGCCGTCCTTATCGGTGGTGGCCGTATAAGTGGTGCCGCTTAGAGTCACGCGCGCATTGGCCACCGGTTGCCCCGATGCTTCTTGCTGCAGATGACCGTGCACCTCGCTCGCCATAACCGGCGCTGCCATACCTGCGGCGACCAGCCCGGCGGACAGGGCGATCGCTATTTTTCTACGCTTTAAACCAGCCGTTTTCATTCGATTGCTCCGATGAAAGGGTGCGACCGTCCAACGGGCTCCCCCCGCAGCGTCCGGTCTTGATAGATGCGACGCGACGACGCGACTTGCCGTGCAAGCCGTCAACGCATGCGCCACGTGCAATCGAAAACAGCCTCGATCGACAGGCAGCGGTGCGAATCGTCAGTCAATAAGGAAGGTCAGGCGGCGATAGCCGGCGGCGAATAGCCGGCAATGCATTTGCCGCGCGCGCGCAGCGCGCTTTTCTTGGCTTGATCGCGTACGGAGATGGACCTGCACTGCCGCTTTGCCGAGCACGCGCGGGCAACTACTGCCCAAGCGCAGCCCGATGCATTCTCAGTGAGGGAACAGCGGTTCATGTATGTCCGTTCCTACCAAGCCTTATGAGCGACAGTGGTCCAAGATAGGTAAGGAGTCCGTCTTCACGGTGGCAGCTCTTCTTCTCCCCAGAAGAAGACGCCGATCCATCTACTCATCAACCTATCATCCCCATAGGCAGTACAGCTTTTACTTGCCTCTTCACGTCAAGTCAACAAGTTTTGACGAGAAAAATCGCTGAATTTGTGGATGCTGCCTTGAGGTATTGCGCTGGTGCGCAGCTTGCATGTGCGTGGTGCTTGCACGGGCCTGCGCACATCCGCAGATCAGTTATCCGTGGCCGTTGCTTGCTTGCCCAGTTGGCGCAAGCGGCGCTTTTCTTCCCGTCGCGCTTTGCGTGCGGCCTTGCGCAAGCGCCGATCGTAGGCCCACAGATAAATGGCTGGCGTGCTCAGCAAGGTGAGCAGCTGCGACACCAGCAAGCCGCCGACGATGGCGATGCCCAATGGCTGGCGCATTTCCGAGCCGACGCCGAAACCGATCGCCAACGGCAACGCCGCGCCCATCGCGACCAGGGTCGTCATGGTGATAGGACGGAAGCGCACCAATGCTGCTTCGCGAATGGCATCCGGTGGCGACAGGCCATGTTCGCGTTGCGCGACCAGCGCGAAGTCGACCATCAGGATCGCGTTCTTTTTCACGATGCCGATCAGCATCAGGATCGCAATGATCACCATCAGCGAAAGCGGTGTCTGCGTCACCAGCATGGCGAGGAACGCACCCATGCCGGCGGCCGGCAGCGTCGACAGAATGGTGAGCGGATGCCCCAGGCTTTCATAGAGAATGCCGAGCACGATGTACATCGCGATGATCGAGGCGAGCAACAGGATGCCGCCGTTGGATTGCGCTTGCTGGAATTGCTGGTTGACGCCGGTGAAATCCAGGCGCACGCCTGGCGGCAGGTGCACGGCCAAGGCCGCCTGATTGAGCAGTTCGATGCCTTTGTTCTGCGCAATCTTCGGTGCAAGGTTGTAATTGATGGTGGCAACCTGTTGCTGGTCGTGATGGCGGATACGCATGGGGCTGATGTCAGGCACCACGGTGGCCAGCGCAGACAGCGGAATCATCTGTCCCACCGTGTTGCGCACGTAAAGATTCAGCAAGCCTTCGGCGCTTGTCGATTCGGAACTGGAAGATGTCAGCACCACGCGGTACTGATTGATATCCGAATAAATCACCGACACCTGGTTCTGCCCGAACGAGTTGAGCAGCACCGAGTCGATATCGCCGATGTTGACGTGCAGCCGCCCCGCATTCTCGCGATTGATGCGGATTTCCTGTTGCTTGCCGACCAGGTCGAAATCGCTGCTGACGTCGCGGAACTCGGGCATGCTGCGTAGCTTGCGCACCATGTTGAGCGTCAACGGCTGCAGATTTTCTCCACCGGTGGTATCGAGAATCTGCACTTCGTATTGGCCGGCGTTGTCGCCGCTGCCGCCGCCGCTCAGGAACTGCACCGGGCTGATGTAGACCTTTACGCCGGGCAGCACATCAAACTTTTTCCCTAGCCGCTCCATCACTTTCTTGATGTCGTCGGGACGTTCGTTGGGGCCGTCGCCGCGCGGCTTCAGGTCGGCGAACATGGTGGCGCTATTGCCTACTGCGCCGCCGTTCTGGTTGTTGCCGCCGAGCATGGTCAGAACATCGCGCGTGGCCGGGTCTTTCTGGATGATCGCATCCACCTGTTTTACCCGCGTGGCCAGCAGGGTCGGCGAGATGTTGGCGTCCGCGCGCACGTTGAGTTGCAACTGGCCGGTGTCTTCATCCGGCATGAAGGTGCCGCCGGCGGTTTTCACGACCGCCATGCCAAGCACCACGGTGAGGACCAGCAGCGTAAGCGGTTGCCAGCGCATGAGCCGACGATGGCGCATGGCCCAGTCGAGGGCGCGTTCGTAGTGACGATGCAGCCAGCGGTCGAAGCGATGCAGGGCTTGTTCGATACGCGAGGGTGGCTGCGATGTTTCCGTATCCAAGGTGAGGAAATGACCGCATAGAGCCGGCGTGAGCGTCAGCGAAACAATCGCCGATATCACGACCGCCGCGGTCAAGGTGACCGAGAATTCGCGCAGCAACATGATCAGCATGTTGTTGCCGAACAGCAGCGGTGCGAAGACTGCGATCAGGGACAGCGTGATGGAAATCACCGTGAAGCCGATTTCGCCCACGCCGCGCAGTGCGGCATCGAGCGGCGCTTCGCCATGTTCCATATGGCGCACGATGTTTTCGATCACCACGATCGCATCGTCCACCACAAAGCCGATGCACAGCACCAGCGCGACCAGCGACAGCGTGTTCAAGGTGTAGCCGAGCGACCACATCACCACGAACGCGCCGGCGAGCGATAGCGGCACGCTGAGCGCGGCGATCAGCGTGGGACGCAGCTTGCGCAGGAAAACCAGCATCACCAGCGCCACCATCGCGATGCTGATGAGCAATGCGACCTCTACTTCGTGCAAGGCCGACTTGGTGGTTTGCGTCAGGTCGAGGATCGGCGTCATCTGCACGTCGGCCGGCAACCATTGACGCAGTTGCGGCAGCTTGGCGCGGATGGCTTCCGCCGTGGCGACGGAATTCGCTTCCGGCCGCTTGTTGATTTGCATGCCCACTGCGCGCATGCCGTCGAACCACGCCGCCTGGTATTTGTCCTGTTCGCCGCTGGTGATCTTGGCGACGTCCGACAGGCGCACCGGCAAGCCTTTCCGGTTGGCGATGATCAGGTTGGCGAAATCCTGCGGCGTGTGCAGTGCGTCGTTGGCGGTGACGGTCATCTGCGTCTGGCCGTCGCTCAGGATGCCTTGTGGCGAGGTGACGTTGGCCGCACGCAAGGCGTTGGCGATGTCGTTGGCGGTGAGTCCCTTGGCCGACAGGGCGGCGGTATTGATATCCACGCGCACCGCGTGCGCCGTGCCGCCGAACACCTGCACCTGCGCCACGCCGGGAATCTGCGCCACCGCCGGGCTGAGCAAGGTATCGGTGAGGTCGTAGAGCTTGTCCGGCGGAAGGCTGCTGGAGGTCAGCGCGATCAGCAACACCGGAATCTGCGAGGTATCGAATTTGAAGTACTGCGGCGGGCTCGGCAACGAGCTGGGCAGGTCGGGTGCGGCGGCATTGATTGCCGACTGCACATCCTCGGCAATCTTGTCGACATTGCGACCGAAATCGAAGCGCACCATGATCGTGGCGCTGCCTTGCGTGGCATTGCCATACATTTCCTGCACGCCCGGGATGCGCCCCAGGTGGCGTTCCAGTGGCGCCATCACCGTGGTCGCCATGGTCTGCGGACTGGCACCGGGCTGCGCGACCGTGACGAACACGCCGGGAAAATCCAGCGTGGGCAATGCGGCGACGCCCAGCATCAAGTACGCGCAAAACCCGGCAATCGTCAGGCCGATCGCCAGCAATGAGGTACCGATAGGCCGACGGATAATCGGCGCGAAAATATTCATCGCGTTACCTGTGCAGCGTCAGGTAAATGCAAGCCATGCCTGCGCGTCTCCAGCGCGGGCAACGGCGCAAGCGAAAAGAAGGGCGCAATCATGGGCACCTTTATGCCTGGGAAGCCAGACCTGCAAATGTGCCTGAAGTCCGGCCGTGCCGAAAGGCATGGCGCGGCCGGAGATGTGAAAAGACGTGTTGCGGGACTGCCGGACATGGCGCCCTCCCCTGCATGCAGGGGAGGAGGGTTGGGGCGGGATTGCCCGAGCGTGCGCTGAGACCGACCGCTACGCTGTAGCAGCCGTTGCTGCTGCTAAGCGAACCATAGGGTGCTCAAACACGCCGCTTTATCAGGGGCTGTAACGCAAGGTCAGATACCAGGTACGCCCTAGCTGGTTGTAGTAGTAGGCGGTCTCGTAGCTGTGATCGAACGCGTTCGCCAGTTTGGCTTCCACCTGCCAGCCGGGTGCGAAGGTGTAGCTGGCGCGCAGATCGGTGGTGGCGTAGCCGCCCAGGCGATAGACGTTGGCCGCGTCGTCATAGCGCTTGCCGGAAGCGAATTCCGTTACGCCGAGATTGATCTTGCCGAAGCGGCGGTCGACATCGATGCGTGCGGTGCGCTCGGCACGGCGTGGCAGGATGTTGCCGTTGTCGGCGCTGCCGTCGTCGTCTTTCGGCTGCAGCAGCGTGAGATAGCTTTGTACGCGCCAGTCGTCCACATCGAAACCGAATTGGCCTTCAATGCCGCGGATGCGCGCGCGGCTGATGTTCACAGGAACGAATTCGCTGTTGAAGCCGATCAGGTCGGTGATGCGTGTCTGGTACGCGTTTACACCCCAATTCCAATGATCGAGCTGTTGCGTGAGGCCGACTTCAACGCTGCGCGAGGTTTCCGGCTTCAGGTCCGGATTGGAGGTGGGCACGCCGCCGAAAGCCGGGAAATACAGATCGTCGAAGGTCGGTGCATGGAAAGCGGTTCCATAACTCACCGATAGCACGGGCCCATGTTCGAAGTGATAACCCCAGGCCGCGGAGCCGGTGTTGTGGTTGCCGAACTGATCATTGTGATCGTGACGCGCGGAGACCTGTATTTCGTTCTGGCCGAAGGTGCCCTGGTATTGCGCAAAGGTGCCGGTATCGCCGCGCGTGGTCTGCTCGAAGGCGGTGTCGCTGGTGATGTGTTCCTGCTCATAGTCCACGCCTACGGTGAGCAGTTGATTGGAGGTGAGCGTGATGTCGTTCTGCCACGAGGCCTGGTTGCGGCGGGAATTGAAATAACCGGTGCCGGTGCGTGGGTAGTACAGGCCGAAATAACTGCCCTGGTAGAACGTGGCGTCGTCATCGCGGGTTTGCCCGGCGTCGAGCGTGACTTTCCAGATCGAGAGCGGCGAAAAGCTCAGGCGCGCGCCGGCTACGTATTGCTCTTCGATGGCGTCATTGCCGCCATAGGGGCTGCCGGTGTATTCGGCGTTGCTTTTGCTGCGCAGCCAGTCGAAGGCCAGTTCGGTGCCGTTGTCCCAGCGATAACCGAAGTTGGCGAAGCCGTTCCAGTTGCGGTAGGCGTCATTGCGCGGATCGTCGACGAAACAGGCGACACCGAGTTCCGCCGCACCCATGCGGCAGGCGGGAATGCCGCCGGTGTATTCGCCGCCGAGGCTGGCGTTGTACCAAAGATGATCGGTGCCGCCGGACAGGCCTGCCTGCCCGTTGACGAAACCGTGGCTGCCGCCCGTCACGCTGACGGAGGGCGAAATACCGCCGTTAGGCTGGCCGTGGCGGGTAAAGATCTGGATCACGCCACCCAGCGCGTCGGAGCCGTACAGGCTGGCGCGCGGTCCGCGCACGATCTCGATGCGGTCAATGACGTTCACCGGAATCTGTTCCAGCGCGGCCAAGCCGGAGCTCACGGAGCCGATGCGTATGCCATCGACCAATACCAGCACGTGCGTGGCATTGGTGCCGCGCACATAGACGGAAGTCTGCTGGCCGATGCCACCCGTTTGCGCAATGGAAATGCCAGGAAGGCCGGTGAGCAGATCAGCCACCGAAACCGGCTGCAGCCGTTCGATGTCTTCGCGCGTAATGACGGTTACCGATGACAAGGCATCGTTGGCGGTAATGGCGGTACGGGTGGCGGTGACGATCACCGGCGTCAACGTGCCGCTTTGATCGGAGGTGGTTTGGGCGTAGAGGGCCGGGCTGGCCAATCCGGCCAGCAGCGCCGCTGCAAGCGCAGTCTTCTTCAACATGATGTGTATGACCCCTTGCCGCACGTCCCCGCGCGGCGCAGATGAATGACTGGCGCCAAAGGGGAAAAGCAGCGGAAAGAGCGGGCAGGCGACGGCTGCAGCGCGATCTCCGTGCCTCGCCCGCCGCGAGCACCAGAACCTGGAGAGCCATTCAAGGCTCTGTCGCGGGCCGGTCTCCGGACTTGCGAGTGGCATGCGGATCCGCATGCCGCCGAACGGCGCCTTCCCATGTCGTGCACAGTGGCGTGTGACCGTTCGTGATAGCTGCCGGCCATGTCATGGACCGACGGCGCTACCGCGCTCGCTTACCGTTGCGGGGGCAGTGCCGGCCTTGCTGTGGGAACACAGCGCACCGGCTTCCCGTTTCATCCCCTGGGCGAACAGGGGACACCCGAAACGGGCGCCACTGTAGCGGTTGGGGACGGCCAGGGCAATTCGCCGTTATTTCCACCGCAAGAACATTTCCACCGCAAGAACGAATGACCCCTCTCCTGTAGGCGGGGGAGGTCATGTCTCGGTTGTAATGCGCGGCATCAGTCCGTCTGCAATTCCGCTACGAAGTCGTAGATGTCGCCGCGATACCAGGAGGTGGTGAATTCCACCACGCGGCCATCGTCGAGGAAGCTGCGGCGTTCGATATGCAGACCGGCACTGCCCACGCTGACATGCAACAAGCGGGCCTGACGCGCCGCCAGCAACACGGCGCGCAAGCGCTGCAACGCACGCACGGGGCGGCTGTTGTGCTTTTCCAGTGCTTCGTACAGCGAGTCGTGCACTTCGTGCGGATCGGGCAGCACACTGGCCGGCACCACGCTGCGTTCGATCGCCAGCGGCTCATCTTCGGCATAGCGCACGCGGTGCAGGCGCGCCACCAGCACGCCGGGGGAAAGGTTCAGTGCCATCGATTCTTCCGGCGTCACTTCGCCCACGCTGCGTTCGAAGAATTCGGAACGCGGATGCAAGCCGCGTGCACGCAGGTCTTCGGTAAAGCTGGTCAGCCGCGACATCGGCTTGATGATGCGCTCGGCCACAAAGGTGCCGGCGCCGTGGCGCTGGGTGAGCAGGCCTTCTTCAACCAGGCCTGAAATTGCCTTGCGTACCGTCACGCGCGACAGACCCAGGACCTGCGATAAATCGCGTTCGCTGGGTAAGGTCTGGCCCGGCTCGATGTCGCGATGCTGGATCACATTGCGAATAGCCCGGCGCAGCCGCAGGTAAGCCAGCGGCTGATGGGTGGTCGTATCACGGCTCAGGCGCCGGTATTCCTCGGCCAGGGCACTTTGCATAGCTGGCAACCATACCAATGGCGAACCACTGGCACAACAGGGCGTTACACGGGGTGGCCGCCAGCTTAGGAAAATTTTGCATACGATTGCACACCGAAAACACTGGTATGGCCTGGTATGTCATTGGTACGATCAGAGTTCCCCTGGCAGCCGCATCCCCGCGACTGCCCGCATTCCATGAGGTGAGTTGTGACTGCACCTGCTCAACCGGTCGATCTGTTCGATCTGGTGATTTTCGGCGGTACCGGCGACCTGGCCGTACGCAAATTGCTCCCTGCCCTGTTTCATCGTTTTATCGACGGCCAGATCCAGCCCGGCAGCCGCATCATCGGCGTGGCCCGCGAGGGTCTGGATGACGACGGTTATCGCGCGCAAGTCCGCTCCGCCATCAACGGCGCAGCCAAGGCGCAGGCGGACAAGCTCGACGCCTTTCTCAAAATGGTGCACTACCGTCCGCTCGACGCCCGCAAGGACAACGGCTGGGACGACTTCGCCAAGCTGATGGGCGAACAGCCCGATCACGTGCGCGTGTTCTATCTCTCCACCTCGCCCGAATTGTTCGTGGACATCTGCCAGCGTCTGGGCGGCTACGGCCTCAACGAGGGCAAGTCGCGCGTAGTGCTGGAAAAGCCGATCGGTCATGACCTGGCCAGCGCCAACCGCATCAACGATGACGTCGGCCGTGTCTTCGCGGAATCGCAAACCTTCCGCATTGACCATTACCTCGGCAAGGAAACGGTGCAGAACCTGCTGGCGCTGCGCTTCGGCAACGCCCTGTTCGAGCCGCTGTGGAACGCCGGCCATATCGATCACGTGCAGATCACCGTGGCGGAAACGCTCGGCGTGGGGCGCCGCGGTTCCTATTACGATCATGCCGGCGCGCTGCGCGACATGGTGCAGAACCATATGCTGCAGCTGCTGTGCATGGTGGCGATGGAGCCGCCCTCTTCGCTGTCGCCGGATGCGGTGCGCGATGAAAAGCTCAAGGTGCTGCATGCGCTCAAGCCGATCAATGAAGCCAACGCTGCCCAACTCACCGTGCGCGGCCAGTACCGGGCGGGCGCGGCCGAAGGGCAGAGCGTGCCGGGCTACATCGAAGACTTGAACAGCGATAGCAAGTCGAAGATCGAGAAGTCCAATACCGAAACCTTTGTGGCCTTGAAGGCGGAAATCGCCAACTGGCGCTGGTCCGGCGTGCCGTTCTATCTGCGCACCGGCAAGCGTCTGGCCGAGCGTGTGTCGGAAATCGTGGTGGCGTTCAAGCCGGTGCCGCATTCCATCTTCACCGCTTCGGCCGGTCCGCTGGCACAGAACCGCCTGGTGCTGCGCCTGCAGCCGGATGAAGGCGTAAAGCTGTGGCTGACCATCAAGCATCCGGGTCCGGGCGGCCTGCGTCTGCGCCACGTACCGCTGGATATGAGCTTCGCCGAAGCGTTCGGCGTGCAACAGCCCGATGCGTATGAGCGTTTGCTGCTCGACGTGGTGCGCGGCAACCCCACCTTGTTCATGCGTCGTGATGAAGTGGAGGCCGCATGGAACTGGGCCGACCCGATCCTCGCTGCCTGGGCGGCGACCGGCGAGTCGCCGCGTCCGTACACCTCCGGCACCTGGGGACCGAGCGCGGCGGTAGCATTGATTGAGCGCGATGGCCGCACTTGGGATGAGGATCACGAGCCGTGAGCGCGAAGCACGCCTTGCATGCGTTCGATGACGCCCAGGCGCTGGCCGAGGCCTTGTCGGCAAGCCTGGCGGGTAAGTTGCGCGAAGCGATCGATGTGCGCGGCGAAGCCTTGATCGCGGTTTCCGGCGGCAGCACGCCCAAGCGTCTGTTCGAGGCGCTTTCAAACAAGGCGCTGGATTGGTCGCGGGTGACCGTCACGTTGGTGGACGAGCGCTGGGTGCCCGAATCGGATGAGCGTTCCAATGCACGACTGGTTGAATCGCTGCTACTGCAACACCGGGCGGCCGATGCGGAATTCGTGCCCTTGTACGTGGAGGCCGCGACACCGGAAGCCGGTATTGGTGAAGTGCGTGCACGGGTGGCTGCCTTGAAGCAGCCTTTCGACGTGATCGTGCTGGGCATGGGGCCGGATGGACATACGGCTTCTTTCTTTCCCGGTGGCGATCGCCTCGGCGAAGCACTGGATACGTCGAACACGGCGCAAGTGTTGCCGATGCGAGCACCAGGCGCCGGCGAACCGCGCATCACGTTTACCTTGCCGGTGCTGTTGAAGGCGCGGACGCTGTATCTGCACATTCAAGGCAACGACAAGCGTGACGTGCTGGCGGAAGCGGAAAAGCCTGACAGCACCCTGCCCATTGCTAGCGTGCTGCGTGCCGAGCGGCCACTGGAAATTTATTGGTGCCCTTGAAGCGTCGCCTCTTGCCTCGCCCTGCCCCCTTCCGCGAGTGCGACAAGCAGAAATGGATTCCGCTGCGTAGGGGAATGGCAATGACGCCAAGGCCGCATCAAACATCGTCAAACCGTTGCCGTTAATCCGACTGGCAAGAAAAGCATCAACGCCGAGCTCTCTCGGTTGGAGTCTGAAATGAGTTTGCATCCCGTCGTTGCCGAAGTGACCGAACGCCTGCGCGAGCGCAGCCGCGATACGCGCGCCGCTTATCTGGATCGCATCCAGGCCGCGATGATCGACGGCCCGCATCGCGCACGCCTTTCCTGTGGCAACCTCGCGCACGGCTTTGCGGCATGCAACGCGTCGGACAAGGCCGCGCTACGCGAAGGCCACACGCCGAATATCGGCATCGTCACCGCTTACAACGACATGCTCTCGGCGCATCAACCGTATGAACGTTATCCGACGTTTATCCGCGAGATCGCGCGGCAAGCAGGCTTTACCGCGCAGGTGGCCGGCGGCGTGCCGGCGATGTGCGATGGCGTGACGCAAGGGCGCGCGGGCATGGAACTGTCGCTGTTCTCGCGCGATCTGATCGCGATGACCACGGCCGTGGCCTTGTCGCACGACATGTTCGACGGCGCGCTCTACCTGGGCATCTGCGACAAGATCGTGCCGGGGCTGCTGATCGGGGCCTTGAGCTTCGGACATCTGCCCGGCGTATTCATACCCAGTGGCCCGATGCCCAGCGGCATCAGCAATGAACAGAAATCGAAAGTGCGCCAGGCCTACGCCGAGGGTAAGGCCAGCCGTGACGAATTGTTGGAAGCCGAAGCGGCTTCTTATCACTCAGCCGGCACCTGCACCTTCTACGGCACGGCAAACTCCAACCAGATGCTGATGGAGATCATGGGCCTGCATTTGCCGGGCGCGAGTTTCGTAGCGCCGGATACGCCGCTGCGTGATGCGCTCACTGCCGAAGCCGTGCGCCGCTGCGCCGCGCTAGGCAAATCGGGCGTGCATCTGCCGATCGGCCATATCGTCGATGAGCGTGCCATCGTGAATGGCGTGGTGGGCCTGCATGCGACCGGTGGTTCCACCAATCACCTGCTGCATCTGGTGGCGATTGCGCAGGCGGCCGGCATTGCACTGCGCTGGGAAGATTTCGACGTACTGTCCTCGGTCGTGCCCTTGCTGGCGCGCGTGTACCCGAATGGCTATGCCGATGTGAATCAGTTCCACGACGCAGGCGGCATGTCGTTCCTGATCGATCAGTTGCTGACTGCCGGTCTATTGCACGGCGATGCGCGCACTGTCGCAGGCACGGATATGTCCGGTTACGCAAAAGTGCCGGAATTGGATGCCTCGGGCCAGCTGATCTGGAAACCGGTATCGAAGGAGAGCGGCAACCGCGGCGTGCTGCGCGGTATCAGCGAGCCGTTCCGCACCGATGGCGGCCTGCGCATGCTGCACGGCAATCTTGGCCGTTCGGTGATCAAGGTTTCATCCGTGCCGGAAGATCGGCTGGTGATCGAGGCGCCTGCCGTGGTGTTCCACGACCAGGATGACATCAAGCATGCTTTTGATCGCGGCGAGCTCAATCGCGACTTCATCGCGGTAGTGCGCTTCCAGGGACCGCGCGCCATCGGCATGCCGGAGCTGCACAAACTCACGCCGACGCTGGCCGTGCTGCAGGATCGTGGGCACCGCATTGCCCTGGTGACGGACGGCCGCATGTCAGGCGCCAGCGGGCGTGTGCCGGCGGCCATTCACGTAACTCCGGAAGCCGATGATGGCGGCCCTATTGCCAAAGTGCGCGACGGCGACATCATTCGCCTGGATGCTGCAAAAGGAACGCTCGACGTGCTTGTCGATGCCACCGAATTTGCGGCGCGCACACCGGCCGTTGAGGATCTCTCCAGGCATCAGCATGGCATGGGGCGCGAGTTGTTCACGCTGTTCCGCCGCAACGCGGTGGCTGCCGACCTGGGTGCAGGCGTGCTTTGAAACGTATCTCCTTCTCCTCATGCGAGGAGCGGCATTTCATTTTTGCAATATGAGCCTTTACCCATGACCATCGAAACCAAGCAACAGCACGTCGAAGCCACCATGCGTCTTGCGCCGGTGATTCCGGTGGTGATCATCGAGGACGCCAAGCATGCGGTGCCGATGGCGCGTGCCTTGGTGGCAGGAGGCATTCCCGCGATTGAAGTAACGCTGCGCACGCCGGCCGCGCTCGACGCCATCCGCGCCATTGCCGCCGAAGTGGAAGGTGCGGTGATCGGCGTCGGGACCGTGCTTACGGCAAACGATCTGCGTGCGGCAGAAAAAGCCGGCGCGCGCTTTGCGGTCTCCCCTGGTGTATCGCCCAACTTGCTCGCGGCGGCGGACGACAGCGCCCTGCCCCTGCTGCCTGGTGTGGCGACCGCCAGCGAAGCGATGACCATGCTCGAACGCGGATACCGGCATCTGAAATTCTTCCCCGCCGTTCCTGCTGGCGGTGCGAAATTGCTCGGTGCCTGGGCAAGCCCGCTGCCCCAGTTGCGCTTCTGTCCCACCGGCGGCATTTCACTCGCCAATGCGCTCGATTTCTTTGCGCTGCCCAACGTGCTCTGCGTGGGAGGGTCCTGGCTTACGCCGGCTGACAAATTGAAAAGCGGCGACTGGGCGGGCATCGAGCAGCTGGCGCGCGAGGCGGCGCTGCTCAAGAAGGCATAGCACGTCTATGTGCGCAGGGATGTGACTTTTGGGCTGTGAAAGTCGTATCCCAGCTTGCCTAAGCTGAGAGGTCGGGCGCTACGCTCGCCTCATCAGGAATCTCATATCCATGCGCAAGCTTCCGCTCGCCATCGCCCTTGCCGCACTATTGCTCGGCAGTGCCAACGCTGCCGACCACAAGGACAAAACAGCCTCGAACGAGGCGACGCCCGACGCCGCACTCTTGCAGCCACAGGCCTCGACGACCGAAGGTTCGGTTTCGGTCGAAGGCAAGCGCATCGCATACAAAGCCGTGGCCGGCACACTCGTGCTGCATGGGAAGGGTGGCAAGGAAAACGAGCCCACGGTCAGCATGTTTTATGTGGCGTATTTCAAGAAAGATGCCGATCCCTCCAAGCGCCCTATCACCTTCATCTACAACGGCGGCCCGGGTTCGGCGACAGTCTGGCTGCATATGGGCGCGTTCGGACCTCGGCGCGTGCTGACCAAGGACGACACGCATACGCCGGCAGCACCGTATCAACTGGTCAACAACGATTACAGCTTGCTGGATGCATCGGACGTCGTCTTCATTGATGCGCCAGGCTCGGGCTTCAGCCGCCTGATCGCGAACGATGCCGATCCGTCCAAGCGCGAAGCGCAGATGAAGGATCGGCAGAAAGAGATCTACAGCGTCGATGGCGATGGGCACGCGTTCGCCCAGTTCATCACGCAGTTCCTGTCGCGCTATGGCCGCTGGAATTCGCCGAAATACCTGTTTGGCGAAAGCTATGGCACCACGCGTTCCGCGGTACTGGCCAATGATCTGGAAAATGAGAACAGCGTCGATCTCAATGGTGTGATCCTGCTTTCCCAGATTCTCAACTTCGATACGAGCATCGACGGTCCGGACCAGAATCCAGGCGTGGATCTGCCCTATGAACTGGCGCTGCCGACGTATGCCGCGACGGCTTACTACCATCACAAACTGCCGCAGCAGCCAGCCGCATTGCAGCCGTTCCTGCAGGAAGTCGAGCAATTTGCGTTGGGCGACTATGCCGAGGCGATGCTGCAGGGATCTCGCCTGGACGATGCACGCAAGCAGGCCATTGCGGAAAAATTGCATCAATACACCGGCCTCCCGGTGAGCTATCTGCTGAAGGCAAACCTGCGCGTGACGGGCGGCATGTTCGAACACGAACTGCTGGGCGATGATGGCGACACGACCGGGCGGCTGGATACGCGTTTCGCGGGTCCCTCGCTCGATCCGCTCGGCAAGGAGGCCGAATACGATCCGCAGTCCTCGGCGATCAGTTCCGCCTATATCGCGGCATTCAACGATTACGTGCGCAAGGACCTGAAATACGGCCAAAACCAGGTTTATCGCGAATTTGCCGATATCAAGGAATGGGGGTTCAAGCACAACGGCCACGATGGTGCCGTGAACGTCATGCCGGACCTGGCCAACGCCATGAAGACCAATCCGGACCTGAAAATCCTGCTCAACGGTGGTTACTACGATCTCGCCACGCCGTTCTTCGCGGCCGACTACGAGATGCACCACATGCCTATTTCACCCGCATTGATGAACAACATCCGTTACGAATGGTACCCATCCGGGCATATGGTGTACGCGCACGTGGCCTCGCTGAAGTTGCTGCATGACAACGTGGCGCGTTTCATCGAGCAGACCGATAACGTGAGCACGCATTGATTCCCTGTCCGGCGTTGCAAGTGGCGTCGCGGAGGCGTCACTCGCGGACGGCTTGGTCATCCTTGGTCCCCGCGAGAGCGGGAACCAAGCACCTTGTCATATCGCCAAAGACGCCGGCCCCGGCTCTCGCCGGGGCAACCAGGCGGTAACATGCCGACTGTCTTTCTGGAGTCCACGCATGCGCGCCCTCATCGATCGCTACATCGACGCCTACAACCGCATCGACGTCGGTGCCATGCTCGCCACAACGCACAGCGAGGTGATCTTTGAAAACTACACGGCAGGCGTGCTGAGTGTTCGCACCGTCGGTATCCACGAGCTGCGTCATCTGGCCGAAAGCTCCCGCCATTTGTTTTCGGCGCGTCGGCAAACCATCACTGGCTACCACGAAGACGAGGGCGTGGCCTACGTGCAAATTTATTTCGAGGGCACCTTCGCCGTCGACCTGCCCAACGGCATTCGCGCCGGACAGAGCATCGCCTTGCATGGACGCAGCGAATATCGCGGGCGTGATGGCTTGCTGATTTACATCGCCGACTTCAGCGATTGACTGGAATCATCCCTGGTCGGATCACCGATGCACATACGTCACATCGCTGGTGCCGTCCGGTTCCGGCCGACGTAGCAAGGCGTTATACCAACGGCGCTGCTGGACAAGGTCGCTTTCGATCAGCCATTGCGGTTTATGGGCAACCAAGGCGGCAACGGGCACGCCGTCTTCGTAAAGTACGCGTGTGCCAGCCAGGGCGGGCAGGCGGTCGCCGGCGAGCACGGTGCCGACGAGGTTGAGGGGATCGCTGCCACTGAGGCATACGCACAACTGTTCCGGATCACGCTGACGTACGGTGCGTAGGTGGGCAATCGCTTCGGGCAGGGCGAATTGTTCGCCGACCAGACCTTCCACAAAACGTCCGCCACGGATTTCGCCGCGGGCTTCGAGGCGATGGTAGATGCGCAGCAGTTCGCGCCAGGAAGGCAGCCATGGCGCTTCGCGTTCCAGCAGCTTCCAGAAGACAACACCGTAGCGGCGCAGCAGGACGCGGGCGATGTGTTCGATGGGATCGTCGGGAGCGGTGCTGTCACGCGAGGAAGTCCCCTCGCCCTTGGCTTCTGCTCGCGGGGGAGAGGAGGTCTGTCGTCGTACATGCGACCAACGCCCTGCATCTTCGATTTCGCTCAGTGTGTGTCGGCGCACGCGACGATGACGCGGCGATTCGCGTTTGGCCGCAGGTGTGAGCAAGGCGCGCAGGCCGGCGAAGCTGTCGGCGGTGACGCGCCCGGCAGACACCAGCTCACCAAGGGCATCTTCCAGTTCGGTGCGCAGCAGATGCGCCGCATCGATCAGCTCGTCGAAGAACAGGGCGCCATGCGAAGCCAGTGCGTCGGCCACTGCCTGTGCGCGTGAGGAAAGCAGCGTTTCCTGCTCGCGGTTGCGATCCGCCATGGACGTCCAGATGTTCAGCTGCCGCCGCGGCAGCAACACGATGGGCGTGGCACGTACGGGCCCTCCACTGCCGCCGCCGCTACGCAGGCGATTCCAGCCGAAGCGGCCCGCGCGGCAAAGTTCGTCGAGCCAGCGGCTGGAATAGTCCTCGATGCGAGAGGCCAGTAATTCACTTTCCCAGGCACCGGCTGCGGCTTCGAAACCTTCGAGTTGTTGAAGCACGGCATGGAGCGCGTCGGGACCGTGACGTTTCGTGCCCGGTGTGGTGTGCTGCCATTCGAGCAGGAAGCGCATCAGGTCCCGGCGGCTGACAGGCTCGATTTCGCGCCGCAGACGCCCGATGGTGTAGCGATGGATGCGTGCGAGCAGATGGCGTTCGCACCACTCTGTGTCGCTGGCATCGGGCGTGAAATGCCCCTGCATTACGTAGCCTTCGGATTGCAGGCGGATCAGCGCGAGATCGATGTCGGTGGCGTCCACCTGCATCGAGGCGGCCAACGCGGCGACGGTGCTGGGACCGAGACCGGCGAGGCGTCCGCGCACGAGTTCAATCAACGCATCTTCGCGCGACCACCCCTGCGCGCCGAATTCGGCGGGGGCGGCGATAGGGGGATGCAGCGCGGCGTCGTTATGCACGGCTTGCCACATCGGCAACTTCTCGGCGCAGATCCATAGGCCCTGCTCTCCCTGCGGGTGGGCGGCTGGGAGGGACGTGCTCGAACTTGCGGCAGGATCAGCGGCTTCACTCCACGCCGAGGCTTCTCCGTTGCGTGCAGAGGAAGGCGCGAAAAGCGTCGCCCGTTGGGATTTGGCGAGCTTGTGCAGCCAGTCGAGCCAACCGGCATTCGACTCGGCTTCTTCGGCGGTGACGAAGCCGAGCACGTTGAGCGCTTCATGCATTTCGTCCGTGCTGCGTACGTCAGGCCACGCTTCGCTGCGTACCGCAGCGATGGCTTCCGGATCGAGACGCGCCAGGTCGTCGGTGTCTTCGATGCCGTTCCAGTGGCGTGTCTGCACGGCGCGCGTGCGACGCTCTTCCAATGGCGCGTCGTCAAGAAACGCATAAGGTGCCGCGTTGAGGATTTCGCTGGCGAGCGGACTGGGCGCGGTGAGGTCGCGTGCGACGACGGTGATGGCGCCCGACTCCAGACTTTTGAGGATGCCGAGCAGGCCGTCAACGTCCATCGCTTCGCGCAGGCAGTCGTACAAGGTCTGGTTGACCAGCGGATGGTCGGGAATGTGTCGTTCGCCGGTGATGTTTTCCAGGCAGGCCACCTGATCGGGAAAAACCGTCGCGAGCAGGTCTTCGCTCTTCATCCGCTGCAATGGCGCCGGTACTTTCTTGCCGCCCGCATAACGCGGGAGAGCCAGTGAAGTGACGGCGTTCCAGCGCCAACGAACCGGAAACAGCGGTGCGTCGAGCAAGGCTTGCACCAGCACATGTTCGGCGCTGTTGCTATGCAGATAACGCGCGACTTCGATCAATGGAAAACTGTGGCTGGTGGACAGCGACAACACGATTGCATTCTCGGTTGCCGCGGCTTGCAATTCGAAATTGAACTGGCGGCAAAAGCGTTTGCGCAGCGCCAATCCCCACGCTTTGTTGATGCGACTGCCCCAGGGTGTATGGATCACTAACTGGGTGCCGCCGGATTCGTCGAAGAAACGTTCGAATACCAGCGTGGATTGCGTAGGCATCGCGCCGAGCGCGGCTTTGGCCTTGGCCAGGTACTCCACGATCTGTTGGGCAGCGGATTCGTTCAAGCCGAGTGTGCCGCGCAGCCAGTCGAAGGCCGCTTGCACGCCGCCCGCATCGATGCGGGTCGATACCTCTTCGCGCAGGCGCGATACACCCAGCGACAATTCGTTGCTGCGACCCGGCGCCTCGCCCAGCCAGAAAGGGATGCTCGGTGGCGCACCCTGGGCATCTTCCACCCGCACGCGGTCGCGCTCCACGCGCAAGATGCGGTAACTGGTGTTACCGAGCTGAAAGATGTCGCCGGCCATGCTTTCGACCGCGAAATCTTCGTTGACCGTGCCGACGATGACGGCTTGCGGTTCGAGCACGACGAGGTAATCGGCGGTATCGGGAATGGTGCCGCCGGAGGTGACGGCTGTGAGCCGTGCGCCACGCCGTGCGCGAAGCTCATGATGCACGGCGTCGCGATGGACATAGGCTGCACGTGCACCGCGCCGGGTAGTGAATCCATCGGCGAGCATGCGTACGGTTGCGTTGAACTGCTCGCGGGTCAGCGAGCGATAGGGATAGGCGCGACGCACGAGATCGAACAGCGCGTTTTCATCCCATTCGGCGCACGCCACTTCGGCGACGATCTGCTGTGCCAGTACGTCGAGCGGCTGTGGCGGTTGCACCAGCGTATCGAGTTCGCCGCGACGTACGCAGTCAAGTAGGGCGGCGCATTCGACCAGATCGTCACGGCTGCTTGGGAACAGACGCGCCTTCGGCGTGCCGTTCACGGCATGGCCGGAGCGACCGGCGCGCTGCAGGAAGGCGGCGATGGAGCGCGGCGAAGAGAGCTGGCCTACGAGGTCCACATCGCCGATATCGATGCCGAGTTCCAGCGATGCGGTGGCGACCAGTACTTTTAGATCACCGCGCTTCAATCGTTGCTCGGCATCCAGCCTTTGTTCCTTTGCGAGGCTGCCATGATGGGCGGCGACGACCTCGTGTCCCAGTCGTTCCGACAAATGCCGCGCCACGCGCTCGGCCATGCGCCGCGTGTTCACGAAGACCAAGGTGGTGCGATGCTGTTCGACCAACTGCGCAAGCTGGTTGTAGACCAGCTCCCAGGTGTCGTTGGACATCACGGCTTCCAACGGTACCGGTGGAACCTCGATAGCGAGATCGCGCGCTCGCGTGTGACCAACGTCGATGATGGTGCAGCGGGTGCCCGGCTCTTTTGTTGAGAGCCCCGGCTCTTCTCCAAGGAGTGCAGAGGAAGGTGCGGGCACTCTTGCGAAGAGATCTGCAATAAATGGTTGAGGTTCGCTGGAGATGTCTGGCGACGCTTGTTCCTCATCGGCGCTTTCTTCCCGCAGAGGAGCGGGTGCCAAGCCGGTGCCCTCGCCTATCAGGAACTTTGCGACGTCTTCGATCGGTTTTTGCGTTGCAGACAGGCCGATGCGCTGCAAGGGCCGCTGGCACAAGGCTTCCAACCGTTCCAGGGTGAGCGCGAGATGCGCGCCGCGCTTGCTGGTCGCCACCGCATGAATTTCGTCGACGATCACGCTGCGCACGCTTTTAAGCATCTCGCGCCCGGACAGCGACCCCATCAGCACGTATAGCGATTCGGGGGTCGTGACCAGGATATGCGGCGGGGCCTTGCGCATCAGGCTGCGTTCGGCCTGCGGTGTGTCGCCCGTGCGCACGGCGGTGCGGATCGGCGCATCCGGCTGCCCGTGTTTTTCCAGTTCGGCGCGAATCCCTTCGAGCGGTGCTTCGAGATTGATATGGATGTCGTTTGACAATGCCTTCAACGGCGAGACGTACACCACCCGCGTTTCATCCGGCAAGGTGCCGCCGCGCGTGACACTTTCCCGCACCAGCTGATCGATGGCAGCGAGGAAGGCCGTGAGGGTTTTACCCGAGCCGGTGGGCGCCGCGACCAGGACATGTCGCCCTGCCCTGATGGCCGGCCAGGCGGCTGCCTGTGCGGAGGTAGGTGCAGGGAACGTGGCTTCGAACCACGCAGAAACGGCGGGATGGAAATCGTGCAAGGACATGGGCAATGGCCCGCCAGGATGCGGGTGCGGTACGTCGATCATACATAGGGACCGGTTGTAGCGCGGTAAAGGGCCAGCCCTGGCTGCCGGCGTCCCGCTTCGCTGGCTTAGAGCATGCTCGGACGCGGCGGTCTCATTCGGTGAGATCGCCGCGCTGGTTGTTCATGCATGTGGCCATGGCATGCCGGTGAGCTGTTCCGAAACCTGCCACAACCGTTCCGCCAGCGGCCTGTCGTGGGCTTTCTTGCCGATCTTTGCACGGCCAACCGGGCCTTTCAGTTCGAAAGAGTATTGCGGACCGTAGTAGCCCATCTTCTGCGCATCCGGGGAAGCCGCGGCAAACAGCGTGGGCAATGCGCCTTCGGCAGCTGATTGCGAAAGTATCGGTTCCAGCAACGAACCGAATTTGCGCGGGGTGTCGCGGCCCAGGTTCGGACCGCTGTGCTGCAGGCCGGTGCGCGCGTAGCCGGGATGACAGGCATTGCTCATCAGGCCCCAGCCACTCGCATCGCTGCGCCGCTGCAGTTCGAATGCGAACATCAGCAGGGCGAGTTTGGATTGCGCATAGGCTCGCCATGGATGGTAACGCTGCTCCCATTGCAGATCGTCGAAATGGATGGCCGCGAGCAGACGGTGTGCGGCACTGCTGACATTCACCACCCGTGGCTGCTGTCCCGAACGCAACAGCGGCAGCATGTGATGCGTAAGTACGAAATGGCCGAGGTAGTTGGTTCCGAACTGGAGTTCGAATCCATCCTTCGTGACGAAGCGGCGCGGCGGTACCATCACGCCGGCATTGTTGATCAGCACGTCGAGGGCTGTGTATTCGCTTTTGAACTGCTGTGCGAATACCGCCACGGACGCGAGATCGGCCAGATCGAGATGCATGTAGCGGATAAGCGCCTGCGGATGCTGCGCGCGGATTCCTGACAGGGCGGCCTCGCCTTTAGCGTGGTTACGGCCGGTCAACACGACTTGCGCGCCCGCGCCGGCCAGCGCCAGCGCGGCTTCCCAACCGATGCCTCCGGTAGCCCCGGTGATCACGGCAACGCGCCCGTGCTGCGGTGGTATATCGCGGACAGTCCACGAGGTGCTCATGGCCGTTGTTTCTCGAAGGACATGTTCGGCAGCGGTCCAGCGTCGTCGAAATCGGTGGAAAGACTGACGGCTTGCCAGTGTTCTGCGTCGGCGCGCCTTGCCCCATCTACCTGCTGGAAGAAGTGCACGGCATCGCTGCCCAGCAGCAGATGCTCGGGGGGTGCCGGATGCTCGGCCAATTGCAGAATGACCTTCGCCACCTTGTCCGGATCGCCAACTTCATGGCCGATGTATTCGGCCAGCCGCGCCATCAGCATGCCGACGGACGCTTGATAATCCGGCCAAAGTTCCGGCACCGCGCCGCGTGCGATTTCGCCCCAGTTCGTACGCATGCCGCCTGGCTCCAGGGCGGTGACCTTGATGCCCAGCGGCCCTACTTCCTTGGCCAGCACCTCGGTGAAGCCGCCTACCGCCCATTTCGCGGATTGGTAGGCGCTGAGTCCCGGGGTGCCCATGCGGCCACCTACCGAAGAGATCTGGATGATGTGGCCGGAGCGTTGTTTGCGCATGATCGGCAGCGCGGCGCGGGTAAGGTTCACCACGCCGAAGAAATTGGTTTCGATCTGAGCGCGAAAATCCGCTGCGGATGTCTGCTCGAACGGCGTGACATGGCCGTAGCCGGCATTGTTGACCAGTACGTCCAGGCGGCCGAAAGCCGAAACGGCGGTGTCGATGGCCGCACGCGCAGCGGCGGCATCCGTCACATCCAGTGATACGGTGCGGATGCGGTCGCCGTGCTGATCGGCCAAATCCTTGAGCCGTTCGGGCTGGCGCGCGGTAGCGACCAGGGAATGGCCGGCGGCGAGCACGGCTTCGGCGATGTGGCGGCCGAGGCCGCGTGCACTACCTGTAATCAACCAGACTTTCGACATAACGTTCTCCTGAGACTGTGATTTAATTGAGTGTGTACACACTCATAACTTGGGTAAAACGAAACTCAATGTTTAGCTACCGCCGCCCAGAACGCTTCAAAACCGGCGTGCCGGTAGCGTTCGGACGACGCCGGTTCGCGCAAGATGAATTCCATCGTGGTTTCCGCCAGCGAGCTCAAAATGGCACCGACGAATGAGGGTGGCTGATCTTTCAGGACGCCACCAGCAAGGCTTTCCTGCATCAGGGCGTTGATCTGGGCAAAGCCGGCCATGCCCGCTTCCCGGCTTTGCGGGCTAATCCGTTCCGAGACGGAAAGCTGTGAGAGCGCCTTGCGCTTCAAGGGATTGGCGACACCCCAATCTACATAGCGATCCCAGACGTGGCGGGCTCGCACGGCCATGCGTTCGGCCGCCGGATAGTCTTCCAGCATGGCGGCGCGCAGCTCCGACTTCAGATCCAGATAGAGCTGATTGAGCAGCGCATCCTTGTTTTCGAAGTATGTGAAGAGGCTGCCTTCGGCCACCCTCGCCTGTTTGGCGATCTTGGCGGTCGGCGCGCTGACGCCGTGCTCGGCGACCACCTCGGCGGCGGCTTCGAGAATGGCATTACGTTTGTCTTCGCTGCGGGGGCGGGCCATGACGGGAAATATGATTGAGTAAGTGCTCAATTATGGGGTAGCTTCCTACCCCACGCAAGGGCCGGTTGCCCAATCGATCAGGCTGCTCGCTGTCCAAAGTAGCGCGCCGGCGGGTGCCCAAAGCAGCGGCGGAACATGGCAATAAAGGCGCTGGTACTCGCATAGCCGAGGCCATCCGCCACCGCAGCCACGGGCAGGCCGTCGGCCAATTGTTCGAGTCCTTTGGTGAGGCGCGCTTGCTGGCGCCATTGCGCAAAACTGAGCGCGGTTTCTGCCCGAAACAATCGGCTTAGCGTGCGCGCGGACAGGCCGGCCCACGCCGCCCATTCTTCCAGGCTGCGATTGTCCTGCGGTTGCTCCAGCACGGCGGTGGCGATGCGTAGAAGGCGGCGATCGATAGGCATGGGCAAGTGCAGCGGTTCATGGGGGGCATGGCGAATTTCGTCCAGTAGCACCGTCATCACACACTCCTGCCGTTCGCTGAGCTCGGCATTCCATGTCCAGGAACTGGCTCGATGCACCAGTTCGCGCATCAGTGCATTGACGCCGATGACGCAAGGGCGATCGGGCAGACACCGACTGGTTTCCGGATGAAGAAAAACCCCCCAACCGCTCAATGGACCGCTGATGCTCACCTTGTGCAATTCGCCTGGCGGCATCCAGCCAGCACGGTGCGGCGGCAGCATCCAGGAACCGCGCTCGGTATGCACGTGTACCAGGCCGCTTTCCACGCAAAAGAATTGGCCGCGTGCATGGCTGTGCCAGTCATATTGCTGGGTGTCCTGCTTGTATTCGCTGACCGCCTCGCCTTCGTCCCAATAGGCGATCACGGACGGCCCATCGATGCGCTCGATAAGTTCGTAAAGCTCCTGCTTGGTCTGCTGCATGGCCGATTCTCGACATTTTTTGTCCAAATAACGTTATCAGCTCGACCGGAGATTTGCCTAAGCTCTTCGCTATATCTGGTCGCCAGACCGGATGTCAGATACCGCTGCCGCCGCTCGCGGATCTTTTCTTGATGCATACCCAGGGGTCGCCGAGATTGCACGTGCCATGCATGTGCTTTGTCGGCGTGACGTGTCGGTCACGGCACGTCTCGTTCGTCCGTCTTTATGAGCGATACCTGATCGGTCCAGACCCAACACACACAACAACAAAGGAGAAGGCGATGTCCCCGATCCAACTGATTTCTTTGCAGTCCGAAGTATCCAAGTCTCCGCTGGAAGCGTTTGTGGCCTGTGCCCACCAGATGCTTGATCCGGCCACCCCGGAATCGGTACGCCGTGCGATGGAGCCCCGTCTGCTCGCGCAGTTGCCCGCCTTGCGAGCCCTGGGGGTGTTTGAGCTGTTCGAGCTGCGTGATCCGGCCTTGCGGGCCTGGCTCAACGACGAACTGGCCGAGCTGACTGCCCGGCCCCGGCAATAATTCATTTCTGTCCATTTGCTGAAACAATAGGTGCGCAACATATATTTGCCTTGACAAATATATTGGGGGCAATAAAATACCGCTCCCATGAACACAGGCTCGCTCATTCCCCCTACCGAACAGGAAAGCCTCGGCGTGCTGATCGGCCTCGTCCGCGTGGAGCTGGTACGTGGCGTCGAGGCGGAAATCGCGGCGAAAGGCCTCGATTTGCGCTTTACCCAATTCCTGATCCTCAAGCGCCTGGCCGTGCTGGGACCCATGACCGCGACCGAGCTGGCGCGCGCCGTGGAACTGGATGGTGGCGCCATGACGCGCCAGCTCGATCAGCTGGAGGGCAGGGGCTATCTGCGCCGTTGCCCGCATGAACAGGATCGGCGTGCCCTGCGTATCGAGCTGACGGATACCGGGAGCGCCCTATGGCAGGAATTGACGGGTTGCAATGAGCGCGTTCTGCAGGCGGCGCAGCGCTCGCTGAGCGATATCGAAAGAGAACGCCTGCACGACTACCTGGGGCGAGTGCTGCACGCGCTTCGAAACAAGAACTGATTCAACTTAACTTCGAGATTTAGCCATGCGTCTGCATATTTTTGCGGCAGCTGTCGGACTGACGTTCGCCCTTGCTGGTTGTGTCACCAGCAGCGGCCTGCATCCGGACGGTACGCTGACCGATCCCTCTTCGCTCAAGGCCGACCGCAGCCTGGCGAAGGTGCAGGTATCCGATGCGGCTTGGCCAAAACAGGATTGGTGGACCGGGCTGGGTGATCCCCAGCTCAACGCGCTGATCGCCGAGGCCCTGCACGATAACCCGACCCTGGCCATCGCCGATGCGCGTGCGCGCGAAGCGCAGGCGGCAGCGGGCGCCGCCGACGCGGCGCGCGAACCCTCGTTCGGCGTGGGTGGCAGCGTCGCAGAGGCGCAGATCCCCAAGTCCATCCCTTCGTTCGGAACAGATCACATCGCTGCGGCCAAATACGTCTACGGCAGCTTCAAGTGGAACCTCGATCTGTGGGGTGGGCAGCGCGCTGCGTGGGAATCCGCGCTGGGCCAACTGCGTGCTGCGGAAGTGGACGCGCAGGCCGCACGCATCGAATTGTCGACCAATGTCGCACGTGCGTACGTGCAGCTCGGTTATGCGTTTGCAGAGCAGGACGTGGCGCAAGCAGAACTGAAACGTGCCAGCGAGTCGCGCAATCTCACGCGTCAACGTGTGGCAGCCGGCATCGACAACCAGATGCAGCTCAAGCAGAGCGATTCCGAAGTCGCCAGCGCCGAAGGACAGGTCGCGCAAGCCAGCCGCGCCGTGGATGCGGCTCGCTCGGCTTTGTCAGTGTTGCTTGGCAAAGGACCCGACCGGGGCATGGAGATCGGTCGTCCGCAATTGCTGCCGCCAGGGGCGCTTAGCGTGCCGGGCAATCTGCCGTTGAATATCGTCGGTCATCGCGCCGATCTGGTAGCTGCGCGCTGGCGCGTCGAAGCGGCGGGCAAAGACATCAAGGCGGCCAAGACCCAGTTCCTGCCGAACGTCAACATCAGTGCCATGGTGGGTTTGATCGGTCTGGGCGGCGGCAATCTTTTCGCATTGCCGAACCGTTTCTATGACGTGGCGCCGGCCATCAGCTTGCCGATCTTCGACGGCGGCCGTCGCCGTTCCAATTTGAGCAGCAAGGATGCGCAATACGATCTTGCCGTCGCGCAATACAACAAGACGCTGGTAGCGGCCGTCAACGAAGTGTCCGACGACTACGACGCCATCGCGTCCACGCAGCAACAGATCGCCGCGCAGCAGCGTGCCGTCGATGCGGCGAATGATGCATGGAGCTTGGCCGAGCAGCGTTACAAGGCCGGCATCGGTAGTTATCTGGAGGCACTTAGCGTGCGCCAGGAACTGCTGGCTGCCGAGCAGCGCATGGCCGCCCTGCAGGCACAGCAGGTCGATCTCAATGTGCAACTGATCCAGGCGCTCGGCGGCGGCTTCCGTCCGCAGGCCGATGCCGAACTTTCCTTTCATTCTTCTTCTCATCGTTCCTGAGGCAGCCCCATGTCCAGTCCGAATCCCAATACCGCCGACGCGCCTGCCGTGCAGGCACCGCCCGCCAATAATCGGCGCGGCATCATGCTGCGGCTGCTGATGGTGTTGCTCGTTCTCGCCGCCATTGCGTGGACCATTTGGTACTTCGTCGATGGCCGCTGGTACGAAGGTACCGACGACGCGTACGTCAATGGCAACATCGTGCAAATCACGCCGCGCATCGCCGGCACCGTCATCAGCATCGGTGCAGATGATGGCGACCTGGTGAAGCAGGGTGATGTACTGGTGCAGCTCGATAAATCCGACGCGGACGTCGAACTGCAGCGCGCCGCCGCCAATCTCGCCAACACGGTGCGCCGCGTGCGTGGCCTGTACAGCACGGTGTCGGGTGCGCAAGCACAGGTCGCGGTGGAAAAGGTCGCGCTGCAGAAAGCGCAGGCCGACTATAACCGCCGCCGCGATCTCGCCAGGACGGGCGCGATTTCCGCCGAGGAACTGGCGCATGCCCGCGATGCACTGACTGCGACCGAGAGCGCGCTGACCACTTCCGAGCAGCAGTTGCAGACCAACAAGGTGCTGGTGGACGACACGGTGGTCGCCTCGCATCCCGACGTCAAAGCGGCGGCTGCCCAATACCGCGCCGCCTATCTTGATGACGTGCGTACGGTGATGGTGGCGCCGGTGACCGGCTATGTCGCCAAGCGCACCGTGCAGGTTGGCCAGCGCGTGCAACCGGGACTGGCATTGATGGCCGTGGTGCCGTTGCACCAGGTGTGGGTCGATGCGAACTTCAAGGAAACCCAGCTTACGCACATGCGCATCGGGCAGCCGGTGGAAATCACCTCTGACGTCTATGGCAGCTCGGTGACGTACAAGGGCCAGGTGGAAAGCCTCGGCGTGGGTACGGGCAGTGCGTTCTCGCTGCTGCCTGCGCAGAACGCTACCGGCAACTGGATCAAGATCGTGCAGCGCATTCCGGTGCGCGTGGTGTTCACCGATCCCTCGCAGCTCGATAAGTACCCGCTGCGCATCGGCATGTCGCTTGATACCGAAGTGAATCTGCACAATCAGAACGGACCGATGCTGTCGCAGACACCGCGTACCGAACCGTTGTTCAGCACGGATGTGTATCAAAACCAGTTCGCTGCCGCGAACCGGCAGATCGAGCAGATCATCCACGCGAACATGGGTGGCCATTGAGCCTCGCATTTTTCCCTCTCCCCGCGAAGGGGAGGGGGATCTAGGTCAGATACCGACTTATGAATACCCATTTCCGTCCGCCCAACCTGGTTCTTGCGACGATCGGCTTGTCGCTGGCCACGTTCATGCAGGTGCTGGACACCACGATCGCCAACGTGTCATTGCCGACCATTGCCGGCAACCTCGGCGTGAGCCAGGACCAAAGCACCTGGGTGATCACTTCGTTTGCAGTGAGCAATGCGATTGCGTTGCCACTCACCGGCTTTCTCACGCGCCGTTTCGGTGAAGTGAAGCTGTTCGTGTGGGCTACCCTGCTGTTTTCGCTGGCCTCGTTTCTCTGTGGCATCGCGCAGAGCATGAGCATGCTCATCCTGTTCCGCACCATCCAGGGTGCGGTGGCAGGCCCGATGTATCCCATCACGCAGGCCTTGCTCATTTCGATCTATCCGCCGGCAAAGCGAAGCATGGCACTGGCGTTGCTCGCGATGGTCACGGTGGTGGCGCCAATCGCCGGCCCGATTCTTGGCGGTTGGATCACCGACAACTATACCTGGCCGTGGATCTTCTTCATCAACGTACCCATCGGTATTTTTGCCAGTTCCGTAGTGGCAAACCAGATGCGCTTGCGTGAAGTGGTGACGCAGCGGCCACAGATCGACTACGTCGGCTTGATCACCCTGGTGGTCGGCGTAGGGGCACTGCAGGTCGTGTTGGACAAGGGCAACGATGATGACTGGTTCAACTCTACCTTCATCGTGATCACGGCGATCGTCTCGGCCATTGCCATCGTGATCTTCCTGATTTGGGAGTTGACCGATAAAGACCCCATTGTCGATCTGAAGCTGTTCCGGCACCGCAACTTCCGCATGGGCACGATAGCCCTGGTATTGGCGTACGCGGCATTTTTCGCAATCGGCTTGTTGGTGCCCCAATGGTTACAGTTGAATCTGGGTTACACCGCTACCTGGGCCGGTTTCGCAACAGCGCCGCTCGGAGTATTGCCGGTGCTGTTGACGTTCATCGTGGGCAAATACGCCACCCGATTCGATCTGCGCCTGTTGACCAGCGGAGCGTTCGTGATCATGGGCGCTACCTGTTTCCTGCGCGCGGATTTCTATATAGGCATCGACTTTGAGCATGTCGCGTTAGTGCAATTGCTGCAAGGATTGGGCGTGGCCTTCTTCTTCATGCCGGTCACTACCATCCTCTTATCGGATTTGCTGCCACATGAAATTGCTGCGGGCGGTGGTGTTGCCACGTTCTTAAGAACGGTCGGCGCGAGCTTCTCTGCTTCGCTCACTACTTTCCTGTGGCAGCGTCGCGGTGTTCTGCATCATGCACATCTTACCGAGCAGATCACGCCTTATAACCCGACTGTGCAACAGGCCGTAAGCAAGACGGGTGATTCCCAAACGGTAATGGCGATGCTCAATCAATCGATCACCTTGCAGGGATTGCAGATCTCCTTTAACGAAATCTTCTATGCCCTAGGCTGGATCTTTCTCTCGTTAATTGTGGTGATCTGGATGGCCAAGCCGCCGTTTGCGGCGAAAGCCGGAGCAGGAGCGGGCGGCCACTAAGTCGCCGGTTCCTTCCACAGGTGTATTCGCCACTTCACGTATGCGAATGTCCCGCCCAGGCATGATTGGGTTATTACGCGAAAGCGGGCATCCGCACGGTTTACCGGTGAATCGATTGAACTGAGTGATTCATCTTTTGCAGAGGGCGAGCACAGCGGCCCTCTAAGCATCGCCAGTAACACGATGATGCCAAAAGCGGCCCCGAATGGGGCCGTTGTCTTATCTGGAAGGAAGCGTCGAATCAGAACGTGACACCGGGCACCGCCATCGTTTCGCTGTAGCCGTCCATATCGCCGAGGCCAATCTGTCGCTCGAACCGAGCGGGCAAAGGTATCGCGCAGGCAACAGATTTGGGTTGTTGAGTCAGCAGTTGGCGAGCGTCAGTACAGATGGCAATTCACAATCGGACATCAAAGGGTGCATCGGGCGAAAGCGGCAAGCCCTGTGTGCTAACGGCTGATATAGGGCGAAGCTGGTTAAGCAATGTGACACGGAAGGCGCATCCGTGCGTTGATGATTTCCGATGGTCAATCCATCGTTTGCTTCAATGAACATCTTTCGTCATGACACCCAGGTAGGGCAGCGCCATGGAGAAATCACAGCTATCAGGAGAATCGGCTTGCGGACCCTGGAAGCAACAACGGCCCCATTCGGGGCCGTTGTTTTATCAGGAAAGAAGCGTTGAATCAGAACGCGATGCCGACGACCGCCATCGTCTCGCCGCGATTCGGTTCGTGGATGCCTGCGTTGGAAATGTGCCGAACGCCCACGCTCCAATGATCGCCCTGATAGCCGACCGTGGTCGTGAATTCGAAGGCGCTGCTCAGTGCCGCGGTGCGGCCGGTATGCACCGTAGGTTGTTCGCTGATGAAGAGCCGGCGATACCACGCATCGGCAGGGCCATAGTGGAAACGCACGCCGCCTGCGAGCAATCCGATGTCATCGCGAGTGGTATAGCGCGCGCTGTCGAAGCGCTTGAGATCGCGACCGCCGATCCAGCCAACCGTGATGTCCGGCGACCAACTGAAATTGCTGCTGCCGATCTGATATGGATCGAAGATGACTTCGCCGAACGCTGCGGGGGTGCTGTAGCTGTCCATGTAGCTGACGCCACCCTGCAGCTCGAAACGTGCAGCCAGGGCAGGGAAGGCTGGCAAGGCGAACATCAGCACGGCCGCGGCGCTGCGTGTGAGGGGATGCATGCGCATTCGAGTTACCTATGAAGAGATGTGCAACGTTTGTGTACTTACAAGTTTACAAAATACTTACACCCGATTTCCAGCGATATTTGTGGCATTTCCGGCAACTCACTGTTGCGCGTGGACGTGCCTAAAAGCGAAAGCCTGGCGTAAGCAAATGGCGACACGAAACGACGCGCCGCCAGCGCAGATACCCGTATCGGGCGGCCGCTATATGGTGGGTCGCAGCGTGTTTGCAATGGGTCTCGGCAATCTGCGCCAGATTAGGCGGAGTGTCGTTACTGGGCCTTCAATGTCTTGGACGCCAGGCACTGCGCGATATCCAGGAAGGCACGCACCATCGGATCGCTGGCATCGTCGCGATAGATCGCCCATACCGCGGTGGAAGCTTCCGTGTCCGCAACCGGCCGGTAGACCACGTTCTCCACCATCATGCGCTGTACGGAACCGGGTAATACGGCAACGCCGAAGCCGCCCGAGATCAGCCCGATGATGGTGGGAAGCTCGCGTACCTCATAAAGAATGCGAGGGCTGAAACCGGCCCGGGTACACAGCGCGATCACTTCATCGTAAAGCCGCACCCCCAGGCTGCGCTGATAAAAGATGAAATCTTCATCGGCCAGTTCGCGGATACCAATGGGGCCTGTTCCGGTGGCGAGCGGGTTGCTGGAATGCATCACCACTGTCAGCGAATCTTTGAACAGCTCGATGGACCTGATACCGTCGGGTAGCGCTTCCGGCCGAATCACGCCGACATCGATGAGGCCCTGCTCCAGCGCATCGATCTGATGCGAAGTAGCCATTTCGTGGATCAGTAGCCGAACGTCGGGCAAGCGCTCGCGAAACCGCGCCAGGACACGGGGCACAACCACCGTAAATGGTCCGGATGACATCAGTCCCAGGTGCAATTCGCCCAATTCGCCGCGCTGCGAGCGAGCAACGGATTCCGCAGCGCGTTCGGCCTGGGTCAGCAGCGTGCGCGCACGTGGCAACAGCGCATTGCCTGCGCTGCTCAACGCAATGCCGCGTCCTTTGCGCTCGAAGAGTTTTGCGCCCAGGCGCAGTTCAAGCGCATGGATCTGCTGGCTCAGCGGCGGCTGCGAAATGCCCAATCGTTCAGCCGCACGGCCGAAATGAAGTTCGTCCGCGACCGCGACGAAATACTTCAGATGCCGCAGTTCCAGATATTCATTCGTCATGCGTATCGAGCCATTCGAGATGCTGTATCGATCTTAGCAAGTCGTACAACTAACCTTCACGCCCAAGCCTTCCCAGCATCCTCGCACGGCCGTGCGGAGACGCTTGGCGGGTTTTCCGCGGTGGCCTTTCCCCGGGCATCGTTTCCCGTGATAACCGGAAGTTTGCATGTAGCGGAGTACGTGGCCGCTGGCAGCGGTTGCGACGTACCTCGGTATGCTGCGCGATGCCGCAGCGGCAGCCCGAACGGCTTCGCTTCAATCCTGGAGTAGATCCACATGCTGAGGATTGTACGGCTTGCGCTCGAGCGGCCTTATACGTTCGTCGTTCTCGCGCTGCTGATCCTGATCGTCGGGCCGCTTGCGGCACTGCGTACGCCTACCGATATTTTCCCGGATATCAAGATTCCAGTGATTGCCGTGGTATGGCAGTACACGGGTCTCCCGCCGGACCAGATGGCCGGGCGTATTTCTTCGCCGTTCGAGCGCGTGCTCACCACCACCGTCAACGATGTCGAACACATCGAAGCCAAGTCGATCGCCGGCTACGGCATCATCAAGATCTTCTTCCAGCCCAATGTCAACATCGCCACCGCCAACGCGCAGGTCACGGCGGTGTCGCAAACCTTGCTCAAGCAGCTGCCGCCGGGCATCACGCCGCCGCTGATCCTCAATTACAACGCCTCGACCGTGCCGATCCTGCAGCTCGCGCTGTCGGGCAAGGGCTTGACCGAACAGAACCTGGGCGACCTCGGCCTCAATATCCTGCGCCCCCAGCTAGTGTCGGTGGCAGGCGCTGCGATTCCGTATCCCTACGGCGGCAAGACGCGCCAGGTGCAGATCGACGTCGACTCGGCGGCGCTGCAAGCGCGTGGCCTGTCCGCGCAAGACGTGGCCAACGCATTGGCTGCCCAGAACCTGATCATTCCGGTCGGTACCGAAAAGATCGGCAAGTTCGAGTACACCTTGAACCTCAACAACTCGCCCTCCGACATCAACGAGCTGGGCAACCTGCCGATCAAACAGGTCAACGGCACCACTATTTACATTCGCGATGTGGCGCACGTGCGCGACGGCTCGCCGCCGCAGACCAATATCGTGCATGTAGATGGCCACCGTTCGGTGCTGCTGAGCGTGTTGAAAAACGGTTCGGCGTCGACGCTGGCGATTGTGGCGGGTATCAAGCAACGCCTGGCCGACAGTCGCGGCATCCTGCCGGATAACCTCAAGGTGACGCCGATCGGCGATCAATCGCTGTTCGTGCGTGCGGCGATCACCGGTGTGGCGCGCGAAGGCGTGATTGCCGCGGCGCTCACCAGCCTGATGATCCTGTTGTTCCTCGGCAGCTGGCGCTCCACCGTCATCATCGCCGTATCGATTCCCCTCGCCATTCTCGGCGCCATTGCATTGCTGTCCGCAGCAGGGGAGACGCTCAACATCATGACGCTGGGCGGTCTCGCGCTGGCGGTGGGCATTCTGGTGGACGACGCCACGGTGACCATCGAGAACATCAACTGGCATCTTGAACACGGCAAGGACGTGGAAACGTCGATCATCGACGGCGCCAAGCAGATCGTGACGCCGGCCTTCGTGTCGTTGCTGTGTATCTGTATCGTGTTCGTGCCGATGTTCTTCCTCGAAGGCGTCGCACGCTTCCTGTTCGTGCCCATGGCCGAAGCCGTGATGTTCGCCATGGTGTGTTCGTTCATCCTCTCGCGCACGCTGGTGCCGACGATGGCGAAGTACCTGCTGAAACCGCATGCGCCTCACGTCGATGGGCACAGCGATCACGTAACCGCGCCGCCGTCGCGCAATCCGCTGGTGCGTTTCCAGCGTGCGTTCTAAGCGCGCTTCGAACGCATCCGCGCTGTGTATCACGGCATGCTCGATCTGGCCTTGGAACATCGCAGGCCGTTCATAGTCGGCTTCCTCGCGTTCGTGCTGGTGTCGTTTTTGCTGGTGCCGTTCCTGGGGCGCAATTTCTTCCCCGAGGTGGATGGCGGGCAGATCCTGATGCATGTACGCGCACAGGTCGGCACGCGTGTGGAAGACACCGCCAACCTGTTCAACAGCATCGAGCAAACCGTGCACCGGGTGATTCCCGCCAACGAGCTGGGCACGGTGGTGGATAACATCGGCCTGTCCAACAGCGGTATCAACACCACCTATAACAACACTGGCTTGATTGGCGAACAGGACGGCGACATCCAGATCGCGCTCAACGAAGGCCATCGTCCGACCGCTGAGTATGTGCGCAAGCTGCGCGAGATCCTGCCGCGCGAATACCCCGGCGTCACTTTTTCGTTCCCGCCAGCCGACATCGTCAGCCAGATCTTGAACTTCGGCTCGCCGGCACCGATCGACCTGCAGATTCGCGGTCCGAACCTCGCCGCCAACTTTGCTTACGCCGACACCTTGCTCAGCCAGATCAAGCACATTCCCGGCGTGGTAGATGCGCGCATCCAGGAGTCACAGGCCAATCCCGGCTTCGACGTGAATGTCGACCGCACCCAGGCGCAGCTGCTGGGTATCACTGAGCGCGATATCACCAATAGCCTGGTGGTGAATCTTGCCGGTTCCAGCCAGGTGGCGCCGACGTTCTGGTTGAATCCGGCCAACGGCGTGTCGTATCCGATCGTGATGCAGACGCCGCAATATGCCCTCGACAACTTGGCACAATTGCGCAACCTGCCCATCAACGGCAGCAACGGGCAAGCACAGGTATTGGGTGGCGTCGTCACGCTCAAGCGCGACAACAGCAATGCCGTGGTCGATCAATACGACATTCAATCCGTCGTGCAGATCTACGCCGCCACGCAGGATCGCGATCTCGGCGCAGTGGCTTCCGACGTGCAGAAGCTGATCGACGCTACCGCCAAACAGAAGCCGAAAGGTTCGCATGTGGTGCTGCTGGGCCAGGTGCAAACCATGAACAGCGCTTTCTCCGGTCTGTTGTTCGGCCTGCTTGGCGCGGTAGTGCTGATCTATCTCCTGATCGTGGTCAACTTCCAGTCGTGGAGCGATCCCTTCGTGATCATCACCGCGCTGCCTGCCGCGTTGGCCGGCATCGTATGGATACTATTCGCCACGCACACACCGCTGTCGGTGCCCGCCCTGACCGGCGCGATCATGTGCATGGGTGTCGCCACCGCCAACTCCATCCTTGTGGTGAGCTTCTGCCGCGAGCGTCTGGCCGAACACGGTAATGCCACGGTGGCCGCGCTCGAAGCCGGCTTCACCCGTTTCCGCCCGGTCTGCATGACGGCACTGGCCATGATCATCGGCATGGCGCCGATGGCACTGGGCCTCGGCGAAGGCGGCGAACAAAACGCGCCGCTCGGCCGTGCCGTGATCGGCGGCTTGATCTTCGCCACCTGCGCCACCCTGCTATTCGTGCCGGTGGTATTCAGCATCATCCATGGGCGTCACAGCCACGCATCGAAGAAAGAAGCGGACGCTTCCGGAGAACCCAGCTATGTCGTCTGAAGCAACGATCCGTCCCTCCCAAAACCTGTCCAGGCGCGGACTGCGTCTGGCCGGGATCATCATCGCCATCCTCTTGGTGGCGATCGTCGTGATCGGTTTGATCACGCGGGCTACCCAGGCAAGCAGCCTGAAAACATGGACACAGCAACAGTCGATTCCCACGGTCAACGTGATCACGCCCGAAGCCGGCACCTCCGGCCCGGTGCTCGATTTGCCCGGCCGTGTGGAAGCCTATATACGCGCCCCGATCTTCGCGCAGGTCAGCGGCTACCTGAAGGATTGGAAGACCGATATCGGCGCTCGCGTGAAAGCCGGCGAGTTGCTGGGCGAAATTTCCACGCCGGAACTCGACCAGCAATTGCAGCAGGCACGTGCCGATCTGGCCAGCGCCAAAGCCAATGCCGACCTGGCCGAGATCACGGCCAAGCGTTGGCAAGCCATGCTTAGCAGTGACTCGGTTGCGCAGCAGGACGTCGACCAGCGCACCGCCGATTACACGGCTAAGATCGCACTGATGAAAGCGGCGCAGGCCAACGTCGATCGGCTGGAAGCCGCCAAAGCGTTCGCACGCATCGTGGCACCGTTCGACGGCGTGGTGACGGCGCGCGACACCGACGTCGGCGCCTTGATCAACGCAGGCGGCGGCACCGCGCCTGAGCTATTCGTCGTCTCCGACATCCACAAGTTGCGTGTCTACGTACAGGTACCGCAGCGCTATGGACCGTCGATCCGTCCGGGCAGCGACGCAGTATTGGTCGTCCCCGAATATCCGGGGCGCCAATTCCACGCGAAAGTCGTGGCCACTTCCAATGCGGTGAATGCGGCTTCGGGTACCACGCTGGTGCAGTTGCAGGTCGACAATAATGACGACGCCTTGATGCCGGGCAGTTTCGCCCATGTACGTTTCAACCTTCCGGTCGATACGACCGCGTTGCGCGTGCCGGCTAGTTCGTTGATTTTCGACAACGCAGGTCTGCGCATTGCCACCGTGGACGCAGCCGACAAGGTTGCCTTCAAGAAGGTGAGCATCCTTTACGACTATGGCAAGACGGTTGAAATCGGTTCGGGGCTGCAGACTGGCGATCGCGTGATCGACAGTCCGCCGGATGGCATCAAGGACGGCGATGCCGTGAAGATCGCAACCCAAGACGCGACGGCTAAACCCCATGAAAAAGCGTGATCTTGCCTTTGCCCTTGCCATCGGCGCATCGCTGACCGGCTGCTCACTGGCACCGGCCTATCATCCACCCGCCACGCCTTCGACGCAGGCTTACCGCGACACCGGCCCATGGACCATCGCGCAACCTTCCGACCGACAGCCGCGCGGGGACTGGTGGCATCTGTATGGCGAGGCCGAACTGGATGCGTTGCAGGCGAAGCTGCTTGCCAACAATGCCGACCTCGCCGCCGCATTGGCGCACTACCAACAAGCACAGGCATTCAGCGCGGAAGCGCGTTCGGAATTGTTTCCACAGATCGGACTCGGCGGTACCGGCGCGCGGCAACGCGAGTCCGCGCATCTGCCGCCGCTGCGCAATCCCACGGCGCCGTCCGACTACAACGCTTACACCGTCGGCGCGCAGGCCAGCTATGAAGTCGATCTTTGGGGCCGCGTGCGCAACACCGTCGAAGCGGGCCGCGATAATGCAGTGGCGGCGGCGGCGGATCTTGCTTCCGCACAGTTGAGTCTGCAGGCGCAGCTCGCCGACGACTACATGCAGGTACGCGGTCTCGATCAGCAGATCGCGTTGTTGCAGCAAACCATCCAAGCCTATGAAAAAGCGCTGAAACTCACGCAGACCTTGCATGCGGGAGGCATCGTTTCCGGCCTCGACGTGTCGCGTGCGCAGACGCAGTTATCCGATGCGCGCTCGCAGTGGTCGCAAACCGTTGCGCAGCGTGCCTTGATGCAGGACGCCATTGCCGTACTGGTTGGCGAGAATGCCGCCAACTTCAGTCTGCCCGAGGCCATCGAGCCGATCGCCATTCCGGCCATCCCGCTCGCCCTGCCGACGACACTGCTGCAGCGCCGCCCGGACATCGCGGGAGCGGAACGACGTGTAGCGGCTGCCAACGCCGGCATTGGCGTGGCGCGTGCTGCCTGGTTCCCTTCCTTGACGCTCGACGCGCAAGCCGGCTTCCAAAGTACGGGTTGGGCCAATTTGTTCACGGCGCCTGACCGGATCTGGGCGCTCGGCCCGACGCTTGCCTTCGATCTGTTCGACGGCGGCCTTCGCAAGGCCACCATTGCCGCTGCCAAGGCGCAGACCGATGAAGCCGGCGCCATGTATCGGGGTGTCGTGCTCGCGGCATTCCAGCAAGTGCAGGACAATCTCGCCCTGCTCGATCACCTTGGCTCGGCCAGCGCCGATCAAAAGGATGCCGCTGACGCTGCGCAACACGCGCTGGATCTGTCGATGACCCAATACAAACATGGCGCGGTGAGTTATCTGGACGTGGTGCAGGCGCAGACCGTCGCCCTGCAAGAACAACGCGGCCTGCTGCAGCTCGATACCCAGCGCCTGCGCGCCAGCGTGCAGCTCATTCGTGCCCTCGGCGGCGGCTGGTCGACGGAGCAGCTTGCGCAAAAATAATCGGCCGGTAAGCGTTCCTTTCCCTGGACGAGAGAAGGTCGGGTAGGGGAGTGCCATGCGACGCCGTGGCTCCTTTGCAGTCAGCCCATAAAGCCGTGCAAGAATAGGCAGACACCAAAGGATCCGGCATGACCATCCCATCCAATGCAGACGTGAGCATCGAGAAAGAAGGCGTCATGGACGCCAGCATACCGCCCGGTGCCATGCATGGTCCCCATCACAGCGCGGTGGACATGGCCGACATTGCCGCGCAGGACGAAGTGCAGCACGAGTCGGCGCTGCGCGATTCAAGCTTGCGCGTGCCACGCTGATCGTCATTCGCTGCAGGCCTTGAAAAGCTTCAATGCACCGTCCCACCTAACCGTAAATCCAGCTGCAGCATCATTTCCCGTCCGTAGATGTTGTAGTTCTGGTTGTTGAAATAGGGATAGAGCACATCGCTGGTGTCGCGCGGTGGCATCTTGTTGGCGAGGTTGTTGACCAGCAGGGACAGCGCGAGCCGGTGCGTCGGTCGGTACGTGGCGCTGGCGTTGAAAATAATCCACGGCGACAAGTACCCCGCACCCGGATAGCCGAAACCTTCGCTGGTGGCAGCGAAATTGGGCGATGGGCCATAGCGGTGTCCATAAAGCGTGCTCGTCCACCGACCATCCGAGCTGGTCCAGCCAAGGCTGCCGCTGACGATGCTCTTGAACTCCGTGCTGTAGAGGGGATTGGCGAGTTGATTGATCGGCAGCGTATCCGGCGCGATCTGATAGTCGTGCTTCAGCATGTCGTTGTAGTCCATCTGCACGCTGAAGGTGCCGAAGCGGGACAAGGCGAAGCGATACCGCATGCTGCCCATCAGCGATTTGGTGACCTCATTGGCGAGGTTGGCGTAATACGTGGTGACGTTGGTGATCGATCCACGTCCGCCAGCGCGCTGTACCTGGCTCGTCGCCGCCTGGCATGTCGCCGAAGACGGATCGCGCTGGCCGAGCAGGCATTGCGCATCCGTGCGCATCAGCACATTCATGTCTTGCTGCACGACTTCGTTTTGAATGGCGATATGCAAGTAATCGAGGCTGACATCCAGGTGGTCCGTGGGTGACCACACGGTTCCCAGCGTCCAACTCTGCGCAGACGTGGGTTGCAGTTGGGTATTCGCCAATGTGGTGCCGCGAATGCCGTACTGATAAGCCGTGCCGCAAGGCGTGCTATGCGCTACGGCACAAAGGTAATCGTCGGTGACGACGGTGTAGTAATCGGTCGGGCCCAGGAAGATGGAGGCCAGGTCCGGCGCCTTGAACGACGTTGTGTAATTGCCGCGAAACAGCAGCGCGTTGATCGGTCGGTATTCGATACCGGCCTTGTACGTGAACTTGCGATTGTTGCTGCCGCGATCGAGCGCGTAATAATCATATCGGCCGGAAAGATCGAGGGTGAGGGTTCTGAGGAGCGGCAAATTCAGTTCCGCCGCTGCCGCAGCATGGGATCGTTGTCCGCCGCCTCCCGTCGCGGCGTGCTCGAACACATCACCGTGCATGTACAAAGTGTTGAGGGGTTCGTACCAGGCTTCGCTGCCGCCTTCGAGCAAGGCCGCAAAGCCGGCATCGCCGCCAGGTAGCGCAAACAACGATGCATGGCTGACGGTAGCGCGCGTGTCATTGATCCAGGTGCGGCTGGATTCGCCGACGCCTTGGGTAAAGCTTGCGTATTGCGCGGGCGTGATCGGTTGAAAAAACGCCTGATAATTCGGGTTATACAGATTCAGGCCGTAGCGAGGATCCGTACCTACGACCGGACCAAGGATAGTGCCGAAGAAAGCATCGATATCCGCTTTGATCGATACCGGCTCAACCACTTCCGTGCGATCGCCCGTGCGGAGGTAATAGATATCCCAGTCCCAACCCGAATCGCCCCATTCACCGGTGGCGCCGAGGTCGATGCGATAAAGCAGATCCTGTTGCCGATACATCTGGCCTGCCGCGCCGTCGGGCATTTCTTCCGGCGCAAAGTATTTTTCAGGGTAAAGCAGCTGGCCTGTCGTCGCATCCTCAATGCCGCCATGTGGAAGATCATCCGGAAACCAGGCGGAAACTCCCGGAAACCAGCGTTGGGTTTGCCAATTCACTGTCGCATCGCTATACAGCTTCACGCGATCACTAAGCCGATAGGCGAGCTTCATCATGCCATCGAGATTTCGCAGCTGATTGCTATAAGTGGTGTAACTATTCAGTTTGCGCGATCCGCAATAGACACCCGATGGATTCGGGGCACTGCTGGTTACCAGCATGGTGGTGCCGCCGAAGAGGGATTTGGCGCAACCGTTGGGTGGCGCAAGATAGCCCAGTGGCGCACCGGTATACGTGGCACGGGTGCCGTAATCGAGGATACCGGCTTGCACACTGGGGGCGGCTGTTGCACCGGTGCCCGGCCCGCTGCCGGCAGTGAGGCGGCGCTGGTAGCCCCATATCGGTGACGCATTGTCGAATTCGAACACGCCCAGCATGTGCCATCGACCGACGTCATGTCCGTAAGCGGCACTGATGCGTTGGTTCGCGCCGCCGCCATCCGTATAGCCGCCCGTTCGCACCGACAACTCGCCGCCATCAAGATGCGACTTGGTGACGATGTTGATGACGCCGCCGATAGCCTGGGACCCGTAGATCGACGACGCACCGCCCGGCATCACGTCGATGTGATCGATGATCGCTAATGGAAAATTGGAAATATTGGTGAAGTTGAAGGTGCCGTTGTAAAGCCTTCCAAAATTCGCCACCGGTTTGCCGTCCAACAGAATCAGCGTGAATTGCGGGCCCAACCCGAACAAGCTGACCGGTTGCGCGCCCTGCGTAAAAGAACCTGCGAGTTGTGGCCCTTGCAGAGAGCCTGTCGCCAGGACTGAGTTCTGCAGAACTTCGGCGAGGCTGTTAAAACCGCGCGCCTGGATATCTGCGGCCGTGATGGTCGAGGTAGGCGTAGCGGTCTGGATATCTGCGTTGCGGATGAGCGAACCGCTGACTGTCACCGTACTCAAGGTCTCGGGCCTGCTCACGGCATCCCTGTTGACGGCTCGGTGCGCCGGTGATTGAAAAAGGGGCGAGGCCTTGAGCATGAACGTGGACGCATTCACTTCTTCCCAGGTCAAACCCGTGCCGGCCAGCAATTGACCCAACGCCACGGCCGGGGTGTAGCGTCCTGACATGCCGCGCGTGTGCTTGCCTTGGACGAGCTCCGGCGCGTAGACGATTTGAATGTCACTTTGTGCGGCCAGTGCATCCAGTGCGTCGCGCAAACTGCCAGCGGGAATGCTATAGACACCTACCGCGTGCTCTTCGCCGAAGGCCGGCGGCAGGGCGAACAGCAGGCTCGTGGCCACCAGCATCCATCCCAAGCTGTGCGTGCATATCAGGGATAAGCGCAGCCGGGATGCCAACGCTCCGAAGCCGTGCGTTACGCGGCGGAGTCGAATCCACAGCAAGCCTCCCCAGGCGGTTTTCCGCATTCCCGTTTTAAGCCTCCCATTGAATCCCCTGACCAAGGATGTGCGATGGCGCGGACCACACATCGATGGAAGGCTCGATCATAGGGCACACGAGACGATTCGTGGCGTCGGAACACGCATAAGGAAATGCGGGCGGCGCTGGAGGTCGATGCCTGTGCTGCTTCGCAAGCGCGCCAAAAACCGCAGCTTATGCTGCTGCCCCGACGGAAGCAGGGGTCCGGTGTCTTGCTGATCAACACGGCATTTCGTTCTAGCGTTTGTCGGACGGGAAGCCGGACGCCTCTTCATCAGCCTTATGCAAGAGAGAACACCGCGGTATCGAGCGGCTAAGCCTGGTTCTCAACCCGACAAGGAAAAAACCCGGCCACGATGACCGGGTTTTCCCATCCATGGCACGCGTCCCTGCGCGCCCAAACCGATTCAGAACGTGATGCTCCAGTTATTGAGTGTGCCGTTGTCGCCGTAGTACTCCGGATCGTTATCGATCACCTTGAGTTTCCACGTCCCATTGGCGGGCACCGACGAAGCATTCACCGTCCAGGTCGTGTTGATGTTGCCGTCATCGCCGTAGTCGGGGTTCTGCAATACGGCGTACGCGCCATTGGGGGCAATGATCTCGATGGTGAGATCGCCGGACCAGTTGTGCGTAATGCTGGCGTGCACTTTCAGGTTCGATGGTGCATAGCCCGATTCACCCGTAACCGCGATCGCGCTGGTGATGGTGGCGTTGTCGCGGATCGTTACCGGCTTGTTGTTGCTGAAGACACCGCTGCCGCCACTACTGCTGCTCACCGTCACGGAAGCCGTCTTGGTATTCGTCGCGCCGGTATTGTCAGTAACGGTCAACGTCACCGTATAGGTTCCCGCCGCCGCATAGGTATGGCTGGGGCTGGCGGACGTAGACGTGCTGTTGTCGCCGAAATTCCAGGCATAACTGCTGATCGTGCCACCGCTATCGGTGGAGCTGTTGCTGAAGTTGACAGTGAGTCCGCTGGCCGTATCGGTGAAGCTCGCCACCGGATCGCCCTGGCTACCGCCGCCGCCACTGTTGGAGCCACCCCAGTATTGGGTGACATAGGCATTGAACTTGGCTATGTCGAGACTGCCCCAGCCAGTCGTGTTGTCATAGCCGGCAGCCGCGTTGTAGCCGTAGCCGTTGTAGCCGTTATTGCCCGAGGTGACATCGTGCAGGGGTGTCGCATCCTTCGGGAAGTAGGTGTACATGTCCTGCGTCGGCAGGCCGAGTGAATTGTTGTTGGCGGATTCGATGCGTGCCCACAAACCGACGAAGAGCGGCGAAGCGAGACTGGTCCCGCCGACTTGCTGATTTGCCTGGCCGTTGATCACGATCAGAGCGCCTGAACTGGAGGCGGCATCGAACGCCACGTCAGGCAGCTGGCGCTTGGTGACCGATGAGCCCAATGCCGCGGTCTGCCATGCGGGCGCGCCTTCGAACAAGCTGACCCCGCCGCCGGTCGCCCACAACCGCTCGTTGTCATCATTGTTGTTCGGATCGATGCTGGCGAGTCCTTCGTTCCACACGGTTTCGCCGGACCAGGTCGTCGTGTTGCTGGTGCTTAGTGTCGTGCCACCGACAGCCACGACATTCGGCGATGTCGCCGGCTCGCTTACCCCGTAATGGCTCAGGTCGATCTGCACTGTGCCGCTGGAATTGGCGATATAGCCCGGTGCGCCTTCCACCGGATCGCTCGACCATTGGTATACGCCCGCATCGCCCGAAGCAACGGAAAAGGTCTGTCCTTGCGCAACGGCTTGCGCAAAGACTTTGTCGTCCGCCGCCTGTGTGCCGGAATTGTTGGCCGCCGTTTCGTCTTCACCAAGCGACACATTGATGACCTTGGCCACGTCATCGGTGACGGCTTTGTTGTAAGCAGCGGTAATGGCTGCATCCGTCAGCTGGCTGTCCTGGCTGTCGCCATTGATCGCGGCATAGAAAATCAACTGCTTTACGCCGCCCGACATACCAACGATGTCCTGGCTGTCCAGGTCCCACTCGGACGGGTCGCCATCGTTGGCAAGCGTGCCGCTGCCCGCCGCGACAGTCGAGGTATTCACGGTCGCCAGGCCTGCGTCCTTGGTGAACGTATTCAGGTCCTTGATCGTCTGGGTCATATCGCCCCAGGTGATGATGCCTACCACGGTGTTCGATGCGGTTGGTGTATTGCCGGCGTCGTAGATCTTGGCGAAGTCAGTGGGGTTATGCCCCACCACGCTAGCCGAAGCCTGCGCTTTTGCTGCGTCGTTGCTGATGCGATGCGACATCACATGCGGCCTGGCGTAATCCTGCAGGCCGAGCACGCCGTCGACGATGCTACCTAGCGATTGCGGCACAGTGACGTCGGAGCCGTTGGCGAAATGCTGTTTGCCCTTGAAGCTGAAGCGCTTCATGTCTGCATGGAAGGCCGCATTGGCGTCCGCAGCAGTGCCATCCGCCGACACCAGCAGATTGTTCGGCGCGACCTTGATGCGTTTGAAACCCGACGCTTCAAGATGCGCCACCACCGCTTGCACCTGCGCATCGGTGGGTGCGTATTTCGCCTTGAACTGCGCTGGCGTCAGGAAACGATGATAGTTCGCGCTGCCTGGCTGATTCACCGACACAAGAAACGCCTGCAGTTTGTCGACATTGCGCAGATTGAGGCTGACCTCGACATGCAACGGTTTGCTTTGCTCCAGCGGCACGACCTGCGCCGCATCGATCGAAGGATGACCGGTCATCACCAGCGTAGACAGTGAGCCCCCATGATTCTGGATGCCCGCATGCGTACGCGTAGCGACCCTCGTCCCGGCGGCATGTGCCGACATGGACAGCAACGCCAGCGATAACGCTGACGACAAAACCGATGTGCGAATTCCCCAACATCCAGAACGGCTCGACATGAATAAACTCCTTTGATTTTTTTGGGGACGAACGAAGCCTCTGCGGCTCGCAGTCCTCAGTAGTTGTTATGGCCGCCGCATGGTGCGGCGTGTCGATTCACCTGTGATGCCCGGCAACCCGTAGCGCCCAATGAGCGGCGTCCCCTACTGTCCCTGTACGCCAATCATGTACAACGTCGCCGTTGAATTAAGACGCGAGCGAAACGAACATCCCTACCTGTGTCGTGCACGAAGGCGTCGTTGTGTGCGGAGTTTGTGAAGCCGATGCCTGCGCACTGTCGCGAACGGCAGCGCGACGCAGGCATTCAAATGAACGCCTGCGCGTAGCCGTCACCACAGCGCAGAGGCTGCCGCATCAACGCGCACGGGCAAGCACGATCTGTGTGTCGTTGACTCGCGTGGCGCGGATGTTCCAGCCTTGCTGCAGGACCTGCAGGAGGGTTTGCTCGTCGCCAGTGTGAAAGACGCCACTGATGCGCACGTTCTGCAACGACGGATCCCCAATGCGCAGCTGCGTGCGGTGGTAGCGATTCATTTCGGCGAGCAGATCCGGCAGGCACCAGTCATGCACGAACAATTTGCCTTGCGTCCATCCTTCCGCACGCTGCAGATCGATCGCATGCACGGCTGTGATCCTGCCGCTGGCGTCAAACGAAAGTCCTTGACCGCCCACCAGCGACGCACGGTGTGTGATGCCATCGGCAGAAGAGGTGGCAATCGCCAGCTTGCCCCGCAACAGTGCGACGTCGGTCGAGCCATCGTCGAGGCGCACTTGGAATTGCGTGCCGACAGCCGTCACGGTGCCATGTCCGGCGTGCACCACGAATGGCCACGCATGATTGCCGTGGACGCTGAATTGCGCTTGCCCGCGCAGCAGGTCGACACGCCGCGCACGTGCGCTGTATCGCACGACCACGTCCGTATTCGTGTCCAGCACGATGGAAGAGCCGTCGTTCAACGGAACAGTCCGCTGCTGGCCGGTTTGCGTAAGGTAGGTGGTGCCGGCTGGACCCGGCGACGTTGCTAGCCATCTGGGCAGCACGATAACGCCGATGAGGACGGCAAAGGCTGCCGTCACAGCAGGAATGAGCCAGCGCCGCGGTCGGACCGTAGACGCGTGCTCGTGCAAAGCGCGCATCGCTGCAGCGGCGACGGCGGGATCTCTTGCCGCGCTGCGGCTCTGTTTCCATACCCGCTCGACGTCGCGATAGGCCACCGCATGCTTGGGATCCGCCGCCAGCCAGCGTTCGAATGCAGCATGTGTTTCCGGTGGGCAATGCTCATCCAGCAGGCGGGCGAACCAATCCTCGGCTTCAGAGCTGGAGCCGGGTGTCGCGTCGAAGCCCGCATGGGGTACACCCGCTTTCCGCCTGTCCATGTCCATTAAAACGCTTCCTTCGAGGAATCACCTACCTTGCGTCGCAGCTGGGCAAGGGCAGTAGCCAGATGCTTCTCGACCATCTTGATGGAAATGCCGCAACGGCCAGCAATCTCCGCATGGCTCAGGTTATGCACGCGCTTGAGCAGATACACGCGCTGGCATTTGGGTGGCAGCTCCAGAATGGCCTTGCTCAGCCGGGCGACCTGCTGATCGTAGGCGGCCCGTTGCTCCGGCGAGTGTTCGGGGGTGGCAATGTCCAGTCCGTCCAGCGCCACGTGATCCTTGCTGTGATGGCTGAGGGCCACCCGGTATTGGTCATGTGCGACATTCTGGGCAATGCGGTAAAGCAGCTGCTTCCAGGCCGAGGGCGGTTCCAGTTCCCGGTAGCGCAACAGCTTGGCCATGCTCTCCTGCGCGGCGTCCTCGGCATCCTGTTCGGAAGCCGTCCGGGCGCGCAGAAACTGCAGCAGGCCACGAAACTGGCTGCGCAGGAACGTATCAAAACTGCGCGCATGGGCGTCGGCACCCTTGCCGGGTACGTCGGTCAAATCTCCCCCCGATGCACGTTCCCGCTTGTCGTTCATCCCCAGTGTCATACCCACCCAGATTCGACCGAATGTGACCGAAAAAGGGATCGTGTGCAACAAACAGAGGCGTGCCCAGGATGGCGACGGTCATTGCGTCAGGACGCTTTCCTCATTCTGTCTGAGTCAGGATGGTTTAAAAAGAAACCAATGTTTTCCCTTTCCTGTCGCATGAATTGTCGTGCTGATGAATTGACATCACGGATGATGAAAAACGGGTTTCTCAACGTGAGCTGTGCTTCATGAAGCTATGTTCGCGATGAGTATCCGGTCGATTTTCTTGGTGGGATGTGACCCATGATGCGGTTTGCTCCGGCCTTCACAGACCCGACAGCAAGCTGTCATAGTTACGTGTGCAAGCTTGACGAACCTGGAAGTAAAGAGGCAGTAGTCCGTGAACGTGTCGATACAGCTTGAATTGAGCGAGGTCGCTGGTCTTGAGCATATTGCAGAGGGCCGCGCGGCAAACGTGTCCGGCGATGTTGCAGATCGCTTGCTTGAGATGGGGTTGGTGCAGCGCGTGGACTCGCGTGCCGATTATCATCAGGCACTGGAACTGACGCCGAAAGGCCTTTCCTTTATCCGCTCGAGCGATCAGTAGTTATTCCCGACGCTAGCTCAGGATCACGATGCCGCCTGGCAACGAAGTGACCTTGGCGCCGTATGCATCCTGGATCAGCGCAGCGACGTCGGCGAGCTGATTGAGCGAGAATCGCGCCTGCACCTTGCGAGCTGCAAGTGCGTCATTGGCGATGATGATGCGGCCGGGGCGATAGCGGTTGATTTCTTCCACCACCTTGGCCAGTGGCTGACCGTCAAAGATCAGCACACGCCGGCGCCAAGCCATGGTGATGTCGATATCGGCGGTCACGACGTCGCCCAGCCTGCCAGCGCCATAATCGGCACGCTGCGCCGTATTCAGCACAACGCTCTGGCCTTTGTAGTGAAGCGTGGTCGCACCGTCGAGGCCGGTGACTTCGATATTCGTGTCATAGCAACGCACGTTGCACTTACCTTGTGCGCTTACGTCGATACGTCCGCCACCGGCATATATGCTGATGGGGACATCCGTTGCCGTCGTGGCCTTCACTTGGATTTCGCCGCCGAGCAAGTCGATGCCGACCAGGCGGCTGCCGGATTTGCGCAGATTCATCGCCGTCTGCGTATTCATTTGCACCACGATGCCTTGCCCCAGATCCACTTCACGCTGTTCGCCGGTGGCGGTGCGATAGTCCGCCGCCATGTCCGATAGCGACGGCCATAGTTGGAGAGGCGGATGCATCACTACCAGCGCGGCGGATGCTGCGACGGCAGCGCCGAGAAAAGCGCGCCGGCTCATGCGGGGTCGCGTGCGCGGCGCATGGCCAGGGATGTCACTCGCGTTGCGGAGCTGCTCGTGCGCCATCCACGCCTGCGCAGCAGGTCCGAGGTTTTCCCACAGGCGCCGGGCTTCCGCAAAGGCCTCCACGTGAGCAGGGCTTTGCCCGCACCAGTGTTCGAACGCCCGCGCGTCCTGCGTGGTGGCCGTGCCCGAGGTCAGGCGCAGCAGCCATTGCTGCGCTTCTTGGCGCAGCACGACCCGGTGATCGGCGATGTGGTCGGAAATCCGCATACCTCTAAGACTCTTTTCCCGCGCCGGGACCGAACCGCTGGGTGACTTTCCGATCGAGACGCTTGCCGCAGTGGTCGAGCGCCTTGCGCAGCTCCTTGCCGACCATTCGCACCGAGATGCCAAAGCGACGGGCGATATCTTCCTGCGGAACGTCCTCGACGCGCGCAGCGATCAAGATGGCACGTTGCCGCCCAGTCAGTTCATCCAGGGCCCGTTCCAGCGCGGCCACTTCCAGCTTGGCGTGGACGATCCGCGCCGGATCGAGGGTATCTGCGCCAACCTGCAATAGGTCTTCCACCTCCTCGCCGGTGAGGTAGCGTGCGTCGGCCTGACGTTGATCCGTGGCGACATTGACGGCCATGCGAAACAGATAGCCGGCGGGATTGCTCGAAATGGCCGGTGCCTCGCTCATGCGCTTGATGCGCAGATAGGTTTCCTGCAAGGCGTCGTTCGCCAGCTCATCGGAACCCAGGCGATTTTTCAGGCGGCGCCGAAGTTCATGGCGTCGTTCCATGAAGAGTCGAAGCAGGGGTAAAGACGTGGTTTCCATCGCGCGCGGCCCTCAGCGGGCAGACTCGGAAAGGGACGCGCAGGCCGAGGCGTGTGCATGCTGGGGCAGTAACAGCAAGGTGATGGGTTGCGGCATGTCCTGTGGCGGGGGATCCAGCATTAATTCGCTCAGGGCGCGACGCACATCGTCATGGCGGCGATGGTCGTCGCCGGGCGTGAGAAGCCGGGTTTTTTCCACCCGCCCCGAAGGGGCGATCCATATCTGCATGGCGAGCCGATAGGTCCCCGGGCGTGTGTCATCGGACCGACACAACGCCGCTTCGATCGGTCGCTGAATCGTTCCGGCATAGCGTTCAATCACAGCTTCGTCCCCCCCGCTTACCGCCCCTTCTACTCGTTCCTGCCTGATCTCGTCGTCATCCTCGTTCGGCGTGGCGAGCTTCAGCGTAAATGCCTGATCGCTGGAGTAGCTGGCGACGAGCCCAGTACCCGCGAGCAATGCCCGCAATGCTTCAGTTGTATCGAATACTCCTTGTACGCCGGGGGATTGCCGTCCCGCAGCGAGTGTGTCGTCCACCAGCACTGCTTGCCCCGTAACGTCGGTATACGCACGCAATGCTGTCAGCAGCGATTGCGGCGCTATGTCGAACGTCATGATCCGTTCGGCCTCGTGCTTCTGTTCCGCAGGCAACGTCACCTGGTACGGCGCGGAAACCGATTCCGCAAAGGGCGCCCACGGTAGCGAGAAACACAGCGCCAGGCACGTGAACCGCCGGAATGCGAAGAATTTATGCTCCTTTGTAACGAAAGCGCCGCACGTTGAATAACCTCCTCGAGCCAAGCCAAAGACTAGGCCCCCAATATGACAGCGGATGGCGCTGGTGGCAGATGCGTCAATGGAAACCATCAGTGCGCCATTCGTGTTGCAGGCCCGTCAAGCCGCCGGACGAGGTTGCGTGCATGGCATCCAACGCACCGTGCGCGCTCGCGTCTACAAGGGGTCATCCAGAAGGTGTCATCCAATGACGGCCAATGTAGCAGGGACAGGCATTCACCTGCCGGTCGTGTGTCCGGATACATGACACCTTGATGTCGTCAACGCCTGTTTACCCCCGGCACATGAAATTTTCGTGACATGGTTCAGTCGCGGACCGAGACGTCCGTCTAACCCAGCAGGAGTCGTGGACGGGCATGGATGCCCTTCATCCGGTTATTCGCATCGCGCGCCGTGCTGTAGCCCGCGCGCAGGGGAAGTGCTGGCTTCTGAAACGGACGGCTAAACGCCGTCTCGATAAGGGTACGTGCTGCGTGATCAAGCGAGTGAGATATCGGCCACAGGAACAGCATGGATGTTTGCCGCGGGAGTATGGCCGGCGAAAGGGGGGTGTGCGAGCGACCACGTGGCTTGCTTTCTCCAACAGCATCTCATGCGCGGTGAACCCAGCGCCTGTTGTAGAGCGGACATGTTGCTGTCGTGATTCGGTTATGGGCAGCACGCTAGTGTCAAAGCGTCGATGGGGGATGCGCCGGCTCAAGCGCGACGCCGGTGCGCCGATGCAAGCACGAGGCGGTGAATGAACATGCGACATGGAGTTGGTGTTTCGATGCGCCCGCTGGCCGTCTTGATAGGTCTGTTGCTGGTATTGCCACAACCGGCCATGGCGCAAAAAGGGGCTGCTCCGGCGCCGTCTGGCACGCCAGCCAGCTTTCAGGTCAACGAGTATCTGGTGCGCGGCAATACCTTGCTGGATCCGGTGGCGATTGAAACATCGGTGGAGCCCTATCTGGGGCCCGGCCGCAGCATGAACGACGTGCATGCCGCGCGCGATGCACTGCAAAAGTTGTATCAGTCCAAAGGCTATCAATCGGTAGTGATCGAGATTCCGCCGCAGCAGGTGAAGAACGGTGTGATCCTGCTGCAGGTGGTGGAAAACAGTATCGGCCGCGTACGCGTGGAAGGCGCGAAATACCATTCGCCGCAAGCCATTCGCGATGCCGTGCCGGCGCTGGCGCAAGGCGCGGTGCCCAACTTCAATGACGTACAGCGCGAGCTGACCGACTTGAATCGGCAGCCCGGTCGCCAAGTGGTGCCTTTGCTCAGTCCCGGCAGCCTGCCGCAGACCATGGACGTTACGCTGAAAGTGGACGACTCCAACCCGCTGCATGGAAGCGTGGAGGTCAACAACGATCACAGCGTGGGTACACCTGACCTGCGCACGATCGCGAATGTTAGCTACAACAATCTGTGGCAGTTGGGGCAAACGCTTTCGGCGACCTATATCGTCGCGCCGCAAGATCGGCAGGCGACAGAGGTCTATGCGCTGTCCTACCTGGCGCCACTCAACACAGACTGGAGCCTGCTCGGTTCCGCCTATAAATCCAACAGCAATGCCAACACCCTCGGCGGGACTACCGTGCTCGGCAAGGGCAATGCGGTCAGCATCCAGGCAACCAAGCAGTTGCCGGTACTTGGCGATTACACCCAGCTGGCGTCGATCGGCATCAGTCGCAAGCATTTCGACCAGAACATCATGTTGGGCGGCCAGACGCTCGAGGCGCCACTGACGTATTACCCGCTCTCAGCGTCTTACACCGGACAGCGCGTCAGCGACAAATCGACGACAAGTTTCACGCTCACCGGCAATTTCGGTTGGCGCGGCCTGGGCAGCGGCAATCAGGCCTTCGACACCCAGCGCTACAACGCCCGTGACGATTTCGCCGACCTGCATCTGGACATCAATTACGCACACAGCTTCGCTGACGGTTTTGCTTTTGCAACGCGCGGCAGCGCACAGGCGACCGATACACCGCTGGTCTCCAGCGAGCAGTTCGCAGCCGGCGGCATGAGCAGCGTGCGCGGGTATCTGTCAGCGGAAGACACCGCGGACAACGGCGCGCTCGCGTCGGTCGAACTGCGCACGCCATCGATCCATTCCTGGCTCGGCTCCTTCGCCGACGACTGGCGCTTTCATGTCTTCGTCGACGGCGCACGGCTGTGGCTGATCGATCCCTTGCCCGAACAGCGCGGGCGTTTCGTCTTGCTCAGCACCGGCATCGGTACGCAGTTCACCGTATTCCACAACCTGAGCGGCGACCTGGAATACGCCTATCCGCTGCGCAATGGCATGCAAACCAAGGCGCACGACGGGCATCTGCTTTTCAGCGTCAAGGCAGGGCTCTGAGGCTCAGTTATCACTTCGCATCTAGGGGTTCAACGACCATGCGGTATTTCATCTTTCTCTGCGCACTGTGCCTGTTGCTGCTGTCGCGAACAGGCTTCGCCAGCGAGTCCTCCTGGTGGAACGACGATTGGTCGTACCGCAAGCCGATCACGCTGGATACCACTCCCAAGGGCGCAAACCTCGCGCAGCCGACCGGACGCATGCCGGTGCTGATTCGCCTGCATCCGGGCAACTTTCAGTTCGACGGCGTGAGCAAGACCGGCGCGGACCTGCGCTTCATCGGCAGCGACGGCAAGACGCCATTGAACTACCAGATCGAAAACTTCGACCCGGTGATGGGTGTAGCGCAAATCTGGCTTGATGTGCAGGACATGCCGAGCGACGGCCAGCAAACCATCTGGATGTACTACGGCAATACCAAAGCGCCAGCCATGAGCAGTGGGGCGGCTACGTTCGATGCCAGCTACACCCTGGTCTATCACTTCGACGAACAGAGCGGGCAACCGCCGAAAGATGCCACCGCGTACGGCAACAACGCGCTCAGCGGTGCCTTGCGTACAGTGGATGGCGGCATCGCTGGCCATGCCGCGCGCTTCGATGGCACCACCGTGGTGACCTTGCCGGCCAGCTCTTCGCTCAACATCAAGGATGGCGGCAGCTTTACCTTCAGCGCATGGATCAAGCTGGACGCATTGCCGACCACGGCAACGCTGATTTACGGCCAGCGCCAGGATAACAAGGCTTTGTTGATCGGCATCGATAAGGGTGCGCCATTCGTGGAGGTGGATGGCGGCAGCCAGCCGCAACGCAGCAGTGGCGGCGCGCCATTGAAGGCGGGTGAGTGGACTTATCTGACGGTCACCGCCGGAAACGGGCAGATCGCGCTGTATGTCAATGGACGTCCCTACGCCAACCTCGCTGCAACCTTGCCGGCGCTCAGTGGTAGCGCGAGCTTGGGTGGCGATGTCGCCAACGCCACGGGCGCCGCTGGCACGCCGGTTCCTTTCGCGGACTTTGTCGGCGACATGGACGAATTGCGTTTGTCGAATGTTGCGCGCCCGGCCGCGCTGATTGCTGCGAACGCGCTCTCGCAGGGCGCGGAATCGAAGCTGATCGCCTATGGCCAGGATGAAAAGAAATCCGGCTTCGGTTTTGGTTACTTCGGCATCATCGTCAAATCGGTCACGGTCGACGCCTGGGTGGTTATTACCCTGCTGATGATCATGGCGGTGATCTCCTGGCTGGTGATGTGGCAGCGTGGCAGCTACGTCTCGCAGGTCACCCGCGCGAACGAACGCTTCATGCGCCGTTATCGTGACCTCGGCGGCAACTTGCTTGGCCTGGCCGGCAAGGATATATCGCCCGCCATACGTCACGAGCTGATCGGTTCGTCGCTGTATCGCTTGTATGAAACCGGTACTAAGGAAGTATGGCGTCGCCGTGACGGTGAAGGTCGCCTGGTGATTGCTTCCGAATCCATCGAAGCCATTCGCGCCGTGATGGACTCCACCCTGGTCCGCGAAAACCAGGCGCTGTCGCGCTCGATGGTGATGCTCACCATCGCGATTTCCGGCGGCCCGTTCCTCGGACTGCTCGGTACGGTGGTAGGCGTGATGATCACCTTCGCCGCCATCGCTGCAGCGGGTGACGTCAACATCAATGCCATCGCACCAGGCATTTCCGCTGCCTTGCTCGCTACCGTCGCCGGCTTGTTCGTCGCGATTCCCGCCTTGTTTGGCTACAACTACCTGCTGACACGCAACAAAGCCGTTACCGCCAACATGCAGGTGTTCGTCGATGAGTTCGTGACGCGCCTGGCCGAGCTGCATCGTTCGGTTGATCTCTCCACGGTCGAAAGCTGAGGAGCGTGCCATGCAGGTCCAGGACGAAGACAAACCCTACGACGACATCAACATCACGCCGATGCTGGATCTGGCCTACGTGCTGCTGGTGATCTTCATCATCATGACCACCGCGGCAGTGCAGGGCATCAAGGTCAATCTGCCCAAGGCCAGCGCCTCGATCAGCCTGGCCAAGCCGCAGACGAAAGCGATCACGATTTCCGACACGGGGCAGATTTTCCTCGATGCATTCCCCGTCACCATCGGTGAGCTGGAGCAGCGGCTGCGCGAACAAAAAGCACTGACGCCGGACTTTCCCGTCATCGTCAAGGGCGACGCGCATGTGCAGTACCAGAAAGTGGTCGACATCCTCGATCTGCTGCGCCGTCTTGAACTCAATCAAGTCGGTCTGGTGACCGGCCGGCAACCGGGCTAAGGCTGCAGGAGCGCGCGATGTTCGAGCCCGGTTACATAGAGCGGAAAGGATGGCGTCGATGGCGCGGCCTCATCATCGCCGTATGGGTGTTGCTCGCGGCAGCGTGGCTGGTGTGGATGCTCGCCGGCAATGAAGTTGGCGTGCGTCGGTCGGCACCGCGTATCGCGACGATTACGCCCTTGCCGCCACCCCCGCCGCCGCCGAAAGAAAAGCCGCCCGAGCCGAAGAAAGTCGAGGAGACCAAAGAAGAGATTCCCAAGCCGGCCGAACCGGTAAAACCGGTGGAAGCGCCCAAGGCATCGCCGGACGTTGCCAAGCAAATCACCATCAATGGTCCCGCGCAGGCCGGCAACGATGCCTTCAACATCGGCGCGGGCGAAGGCGGCGGCATGGTCGGTAGCGGTGGCGGCAGCGGCGTGGGTGGCGGCTCTTACGAGCAATACCTCAGCTATGCCTTGCAAGAAGCCATCCAGCACGATGACCGCACGCGCCGTCTCGTCTTCGACGTGCGTGTGAATTTATGGCTATCGCCAGATGGCGGCGTAACGCGGGTGGAACTGGTCAAGCCCAGCGGTGCGCAAAGTACCGATCGCGCCTTGCTCGACGTGCTGCGTGGCCTACGCATCGACACACCACCTCCCCCGCATCTGAGCATGCCGGTGCGCGTCGCCATGCGCGGCTACCGGCCCGGTTGAGGGGTGAGCCATGTACGCGATGAGCTCGTTTTTCAAATGGCGCAAGGTCGTGTTCCGGTCCTTGCGTGCAGCAGGGGCGGGCTGGGGTGAGGTCAAGCCCCTCGTCGCCGGGCCCGACTCAAACACCCTCATTCCAGCCTTGCTCTGCACCAAGAGCGGGGAACAGATCTAGCAGCAGCAACGTATTGGAGAACGTGATGAAGTCCCGAATCGCCTCACACCCTGTCCGGCGTCCTCGAGCGAGGCTGCTATGCATGGCCGTCAGCTTGCTGCTAGGCGGACACACTGTTGCCGCGTTCGCACAGGATGCGGCACCGTCCACCAACGCCACCATCAACCTGATTCACCTGATGGTGAAAAAGGGGCTGCTTACGCAAGGCGAGGCCGATGGCTTGCTGAAAGAAGCCAACGATGAAGCCGTGCAGGCACGCAAGGCGGCAACCGCCAGCCCCGTACCGTCCGATGGCGCGCAACCCGGCGATGTGCGCGCGGTGTACGTGCCGCAGAACGTACGCAACGAAATCCGCGACCAGGTGAAGCAGGAAGTGATCGCGCAGGCCAAGAGCGAACACTGGGCCGAACCGAACGCACTGCCCGATTGGCTGGATCGCATCAGCTGGTTCGGTGACCTGCATGTGCGCGACGAGTCCTGGTTGTATAGCCGCAACAACGCCAACGACTTTATTGATTACGGCACGTTCAATCGCACGGGACCGTTCGACATCAATCCCATCACGCAAGGTTCCGCCACACCGCCGATCCTCAATTCAACGCAGAATCGCCTCAACATGCTGCGCCTGCAGGCGCACATTGGCATGAACGTGAAACTTGGCGACACCATCGCCGCGGGCGTACGCATCGGTTCGGGTGGCGACAACAATCCTGTATCCACCACGCAGACCCTGGGCGGCGGCCTGATCAAGAAAGATATCTGGCTGGATCAGGCCTGGGTGCGCTGGCAGCCGAGTCAGTTCTACGCGATCACTGCCGGCCGCATGCCCGATCCCTTTGTGGTTACCGACTTGATCTATTCCACCGAACTGAATTTCGATGGTGTCGCGGAACATAGCGATTTGCCGTTTACCGATGACCTGGGCGGCTTCGCCACGGTGGGCGGTTTCCCGATCCAGTACAACGGCCCCGATGCGCCGGAGGATGCCTACAGCGACAACAAGAGCAACAATGGCAACAAGTGGCTATGGGCGGCACAGGCCGGCTTCAAATGGAACTTCGCCAGCGATGCGCAGTGGAAGGTCGCGCTGGCGTACTACTTCTTCGATCGTATGCAAGGTCAGCTTTCCGAGCCATGCGCGATCTATACAGGCATCAACTACTGCAGCACGGACAACACCGCACCCATGTATATGCAGAAGGGCAATACGGTCTTTCTGTTGCGCGACATCGTGCCCGATCCTTCTTCACCGGATAACTACGCGCAGCCGCAGCTCGTCGGCCTGTCGTACAACTATCACATCGCCGATCTCCTCAATAAAGTCGATTTCAAGGTCGGTGAAACACCGATCGAGATCCAGGCCGAGTACGAACGCAACCTGGCCTATCACGCACGTGATGCATTCGACCGCTATGCAGATGGCCTGGGCATACCGATCAACAATTACCAAAGCGGTGCGACCGCCAATTCGACCGGCCCCTACAAGAGTGGCCCAGTGGGTTGGCTGCTTCGCGGCATCATCGGCAATCCGCACCCGATGGCAGCAAACGAGTGGAACATCGCGCTGGGTTACAAGTATCTGCAGCCGGATGCGATGCTCGATGGCCTGACCGACCAGAACTTCCACCTGGGCGGCACCAATGCCAAGGGCTTCATCCTTACCGCGGATTACGGCATCGCGCCACGCACCTGGGTGTCGGCGCGTTACTACGGCGCCAAGCAGGTCTATGGACCGCCTTTTACGCTTGACGTCGTGCAGTTCGAAATCAGCACGAATTTCTGACGCGAGGAACGACGGATGAAACGTGCAGCGATCATTGCCGGAATATTGAGTGTCGCCATCGCCAGCGGTGCTCACGCGCAAACCCTGGAACAGCAATTGCGCCAGCAGCTTGCCGACGCGCGCAGCCAGTTGCAGGACTTGCAAGGCCAGCAGGCGCAATGGCAAGCGCAGAAAGCGCAGTTGCAGCAGGAGCGTGATACTGCGCGCAAGGAGCTGGATACGGCCAAGGCGGAGTTGAGCAAGGATCGTTCGGTATCGACGCAGGATGCGTCGGCCTTGTCCTCGGAACGCGCCGCACACGATCAGGCGGAGGCGGAAGTGCAGCAGCTGCGCAAGGACATGGCCGCCGCCAACGCTCAGCTGCATACGCAGCAACAGCAGGGCACCGATCTCTCTACCCAGCTGAGCGAAGCGCAGAAGCAGGTGACCACCTGTACGGCCAGGAACCAGGCGCTGTACAAGATCGGCAACGAAATATTGGATGCCTACAGCCACATGACGCTACGCACGGTGATCGCCAGTCGCGAGCCATTCGCGGCGAAAGAGCGGGTGAAACTGGACGATGCGGCGCAGGCGTATGGCGATCGGCTTTATGAACAACGCTACGATCCACACGCAGCCGGCCCGGCGAAGAAGCCCTGACACGTTTTCCCATTGCAGTGAAGCGGCTAGAGGGCGTAGCTTGGGGGAACGCGTTCACCACAGGCACGGTGCGTGGACTGAACAGGGTCAACGTTTCACCCCAAACTCCCTTCGTAATAAAGGATAAGTCTTACCCATGCGTATTCATCGAACTCTGCTTATCGCCACCGCCGCCATCGCTGTTACGGCGGGTGGACACGTCACTGCGCTGCATGCCCAGGGCAGGAACGACAATCCCGCGTTGGGCGGCCCGGTCGTACCGGGGGTGTGCATGCTCTCGCGCGAGGCGATCTTCGCCAATGCCAAAATAGGCCAGGCAGCCTCGGCGCGATTGAAGCAGCTGGCAGAGCAGGCGCAGAGCGAAATCGACACCGAACGCAAGCCGCTCGACGCGGATATCCAGACGTTCCGCTCGCAACAGGCATCGCTTTCCGCCGAGCAGCGCCAGTCGCGCGAACAGGCGCTTTCACAACGGATGCAAAAAGTGCAGGAAGACCAGGCACTGCGTGCGCGAGAACTCGAAGCGACGCGCGCGAAGGCGCTGGACCAGATCGCTCGTGACGCACAACCGGTCATCACCAGCGTCTACAACAGCAAGCATTGCGGCCTACTGATCGATCGCAACATCGTAATGGGCGGCAACATGGCCAACGATCTCACGGCCGGTGTCGTGCAAGGTCTGGACGCGAAGGTCACCACCATTTCCTTCAACCTGGAAACGCTGCCTGCCGGCGAACCCGCTGGCAGCACCGGCAACTGATGCAGGGATGCGCGCTGTGCGACCGACTGCGCTACTGACCGGGATAGGGTGGGCGATATCCACCATGGTCATGGCGCAATCGATCGCACCCGCGCATGCGGCAGGACAGGCTGCATCGCCTTCGTGCGTGGCCGTTACCGTGAACGGCCAGCCCGCCTTGTCTTACACCTGCCTCAATCAACATCTCGCCGCGTCGACGCAACCCGTCCAAGGGCCTGCGATACAACTCGACGCGGTCGCGCATGCGCCGAGCAACCAGCAAGTCGGGCAATTCAACTTCGCTGCCTTCAGCCATCAAATGGGCAACAGCCTGGGCAAATCGGTGATTCCGCAACGTCCACCACCGCCGCCACCGTTACCTTTGTTTGGTGCACCGGTGGTGACGCATTGATCAACTGCTTCCAGTGATAGTTGCCACAGGCCGGAAACAGCTCCCTCCCTGCATGCAGGGGGCGAGGTGAGGTAAGTCGCGCACTTGCTTGACGTTTTCTGGCAAACGCTCACGCCTCAGGCAGAGAAGCCTGGTTTCGGCTCGTTTTATGACGGACGCAAGTTGGGCAACTGGCGTGTCGCAGCTTTGCGTGGGAACAGCCATCCGCGTATCTGCATGCGAGTTCTTCCTACTCGATCCATACGCTTCCTGACAGCTGTCGTCCAACCGCAACATTTGCCATCACGGCGTGAAGACCGCACGACAATGCCCATGAAATTTTGATGACATGGTTCAGTCCGTCATCTGCCCGACCGTCTAATCAGCCGAAGGCTTTGCTTTTGCAACGTGCTGTTTAGAGATGCCCAGGGGAAGAGTTTCGTGATGACACCGGTCAGTCCAGGCAAGCGTTCACGTTCTGCCATGCGCGCAGCAGTTACCAGACATCCCCTGGCCTATGCGATCGCCTCCGTGCTGGCGATGGTCACCGTGCCCGTGTACGCGGGCGGGCCGCCGGTGATGAGCTCGGCATGGCTGGCGCAGCAGGCGCAGAACCACAACAACCTCCAGGCCAACAACAGCGCATCCGGCTCAGGGGCCCTGAGCGGCATCGCACCGCAGACGCCACAGCAGCTACTGCAGCAGAAAAACGTGCAGCAATCGCTGGCCAATTTGAGCCGCGCCGCACAGGCAGTTGCCGCGCAGATGGCCGCTCAAACGGCCGCGCAACAAGCCGCGCAAAAACTGGCTTCGCCCGTACCGAACGGACTCACCCCCGGTGGCTTGGCCGTGGCTCCCGGCGCCGCGAACAATCCCAGCCTGTGGCAGAACGCCAACCTGCCCACGCAATCCACGTCGAACGGGCAAACCACCATCGAAGTAAAGCAGACTGCGCAAAAAGCCATCCTCACCTGGAGCAGCTTCAACGTCGGCCGCAACACCACGCTTTACTTCAACCAAAGCGGGGGTAATCAGACCAACGGCAGCAACAACAACTGGATCGCGCTCAATCGCATCCAGGATCCCAGCGGCGTGCCCAGCCAGATCTTTGGCCAGATCAAGGCCGAGGGTACGGTCTATCTACTCAATCACAACGGCATCCTGTTCGGCGCGGGCAGTCAGGTGAATACGCAATCGCTGATTGCCAGTTCGCTGGATCTTTTCAGCAGTGATATCGCCACCAGCAACAGTGATTTCCTCAATGGTGGCATCTCGCCCGGAACCACGCCTGATCTGCCGTTCTTGGTCAATGGTGCCTTCAACGACGGCAAGAATCACGACGTAGTGGTGCAAAGTGGCGCTTCCATCACTGGTGGCACACAAGGCTTCGTATTGCTGGCTGCGCCCAATGTTTCCAATGGCGGCAGCGTTGTGGATGACCAGGGACAGGTGGTCCTGGCGGCGGGCGCGCAGTTCGACAACGCAACATCGCAATCGACCACTCAGCCGTTGTCCGTAATCGATGCAGGGCTTGGCGGTACCGCCACCAATACTGGTTTGTTGCAGTCACGCCGGGGCGAAGTGGAAATGGATGGTCACGACGTCAAGCAGGACGGTGTGGCACTCGCTTCCACCAGCATCAGCTATCCGGGCAGCATCGTACTGAATGCGCAGGACCAATACAGCAGCGGTAGTTATGCAAGTGCGGGCTCCCTGGTGCTGGGTCCTAATTCTGTTACTACCGTCTTGCCGGAAGAAGACGGTGCTACCACCACCTCCACCTCTGCGGCTACCGCAGCATTCAAGAGCAGTAGCCTCACCCTGGATGGTGAAACGGTTACTCTTCAATCTGGCTCGCTATTGGAAGCACCTAACGCCGATCTCAGCATCAACGCATTGATCGACAGTAGCAAAGACACCAACCCACTGGCCGGTCGTGTCTATGTCGACAACGGTTCAGTGATCGACGTCTCGGGTCTGGCAGACGTGCAGCTTCCCATATCGGCCTTGCTGGTGACGGTTCCGCGCATCGGTCAGAACGAGTTGGCGAATTCGCCGCTGTTGCGCAACGGCTTCCTCTACACCCAGAAGAACGTGGTAGTGGATAGCACCCAGAGCGGTGTTACGGCCGACGGGCTCGACTGGATCGGTAGCCCTATCCTCAATGTTTCCGGTTACGTAGACGATGTGCCGCGCACCATCGATCAGATGATGACAAACGGCGGCAGCGTCAACTTCACAGGGACGCAGGTCATCGTACGCAGCGGTGCGCAAGTGAACCTGGATGGAGGCTACATCGCTTATCAGGCTGGCTGGATCACTACGCCCAACCTGCTGGCTTCCAATGGCCGCGTCTACAACATTGCCGATGCCGATCCCAACATGACCTATGTTGGTTTCGCCGGTGACTACGAAGTCGTAGATAACCGCTGGGGTGTAACACTCAATTACAGCAATCCGTTGTTGGCGGGCACCACGCGTTGGGACAGCGGTTTTGCCATCGGCGGCAATGCTGGCACGCTCAACATCAATACGCTAAACGCGCTGGTACTGGATGGACAGGTAAGCGCGCAGGCTTTTGCCGGCCGCAATCAGGTAGCGCAAGGCAATCAGCCGAATGGCGGCACGTTGGACGTTACATTGGACGGTGCGGCTACGGCGGCTATTAACCTTACCTCTGTTTTAACGCCCAGCATCTTGTTGCAGCAATCGGTACAACCGATCGAACAGATCGATTCCACGTTTCAGGCCGATACGCCCTGGTCGACGGTGGTTAGCGAGCAAGATCCAAGTGGCAACAATCCCTATGACCTATCGCGGTGGGTGCCGCTCTCGGCCAACCTTGTGCAACAGGGAGGCTTCAGCACACTGAACCTGGGCAGCGCCAATTCACACAATGGCTTGGAAATCCAGGAACAAGCTGGCACCGTGCTCAGCGTACAGCCCGGTGGCTCGATCGGACTGACGGCGAACGACATCAACATTCTTGGTGAACTGAGCGCACCTTCTGGCACCATTAATCTGACCGTATCAGGCGGGAACATTACCGACCCGGCCAGCCTTACGGGTGCAACCCTGGCCCAGAACATCACCATCGGCGACGGCGCGGTGCTTAGTACCGCCGGGCTATGGGTCAACGATACGGGTGCGGACGCCGACCATTACATCGGAGACCGCTATATCAATGGGGGCACCATCAATCTGATCGACGACCAGGCAGATGTGGTTGTCGATAAAAAAGGAGTTCCCAACTACACCGATGAGAGCGGCTCCATCATGTTGCAGTCCGGCAGCTTGCTGGACGTGTCCAGCGGGGGCTATGTCAACAGCGCTGGCGAGCTGCAACTGAAGAACGGTGTGCCGGTTGGCAGTGGCGGCAACATCAGCTTGGTCACCTATGCAGATCAAGGTCTGTTGACATTCAACAGTGCAAATGAGCTCGCGCCCACTTCGCTGGGCCAGGGCCGACTCGTCATGGACGGTACCTTGCGTGCCTTCGGTTTCAGCGGTGGCGGTACGCTTACCTTGCAGGCACCCGATCTCCAGATCGGTGGCAGTGCCAACGACTTGGCACTGAGCAATGGTCTCTATCTGGATCCTTCTTTCTTTGCGGGTCAAGGTTTTGACAATTACGCACTTACTTCATTCACTGACGCCACCATCGCACCAGGCGCGATGGTGCAGATCAGTCGCGACAACCTGCTGCCCAATGTCAACGCTTTGCTGGCGGCGCCCACTGGCACGAACATCTATGCTGAAAGTCTGCAGACCCATAGCGCCTATGTAAGTGTGGGTCAGTTGGCACCGTATCTGCGTTACATCTCCCGCAACGCCAATGGCCCTGGCTTCTCACTGACTGCGGGTTTGTATTTGCAGTGGCCAGCTAACCCTTTGAACCCATCGGGAGGGGCCGTCCCCTATGTGGGAGTCACGGGTTCCGTGACGATGGGGCAGGGAGCGGTGATTTCCGGTGACGCGGGAGCAGACATTGCGCTCGCAGGCACGCGATCTACCATCGTAGACGGCACCATTGATGCACCCGGCGGGACCATTGATCTCGCCAATTCGGTAGTGAGCAGTTCGAACACGGGAATCGTGTACACCCCAGAGCTATGGTTGGGGTCGCAGGCGATCTTGAATGCTGCCGGCGTATCCCTGATCAATCCATTGGCGGCGGCTGTGCCTGGCGACAGTTCCGGAACGGGCCTGGCCGTACGCTACATTCCGCGTACCGGCCTGGTGCTGGACGGTGGCACCGTTAGCCTGACTTCCGCCCAAGGTTATGTACTTACCGAGCAGGGTAGCGTGATCGACGTATCAGGCAGCTCCGACGTCTACGACCTGCCTAGAGTAGAAGGTGATTTCGCCAGCGCGAGCTATCTGCCTACTCCGGTATGGAGCAATGCGGGTTCCATCGTGTTGGGTGCCGCGGCAGGTCTGTATGCGGATGGCAGCTTGCACGGACAGGGAGGCAGTTCTCAGGCTGAAGGCGGAACCCTGCAGATCGCAGGCATGACTACCTCCAATTACTACGCTCCGGTAGCCACGGGGCTGATATTGCAGCAATCCGGGTTGTTGCTGATGGACTCGGGGCTGCAGCCGGATGGCAAAGTGGTGCCGAGTGCTGCCAGCGGGGTACTGCACTTCGCGCTGGAACGCCTGGTTGGCTCGGGCATTACCAGCCTCATCCTTGGACCCAGTGCTTCGGTCAGTAACGCTGCAAATCAAAATAACAATGACACACTCTTGCCGGTCGGCTTCGCCGGCAATATCGATCTCTCGCTGGGCAAGAGTTTCGAGGCGTACGCGAACGCCTTCACTGCATTGCCGGCGGACAGCAAGGATTTCTCCGGTATCAGCACCACTGCCTACAACACGGGCAATGGTACGGTACAAATCAGCGCGCCCTATGTGGAGATCACTGGCGCCAAGGGCCGGACGCAAAACAGTCCGATGGCGGGCAATGGCACGTTAGACGTCGATGCCGACTTTATCGATCTCGGCGGCTGGATCAATTTGCAGGGTTGGGCAAACACGGACTTTACCGCCAGCGGCGATATTCGTTTCTACGAACCGGCAGATCTTGAGTACGCTACGAATGGCAGCAACGTCCCAGGACTGCTGTTCAGCACCGGCAATCTCACGTTGAAGGCGACCGAACTATATCCGGTTACCAATTATTACTTCGCAATCGACGCCAATCCTTCCGGCATGGCTCCCGGCAACACGACGCTGACCATCCTGGGTAACGGCCCTGCCAGCGCTCCGCTATCGGCTGGTGGTGGTCTGTTGCTGGATGCCGACAACGTTATACAGGATGGTACGGTTTGGGTACCTTCCGGCGATCTCATTATTGGCGTGCAGGATCCCGGCACCGTAATGAGCGCTTTCAGCCTCACCGAACAGCAAGTAGTCGCCACGCAAAACGTCGCCCTTGGCGCAGGCAGCCTTACCTCGGTTTCGCTGGATGGCGAAACGGTACCCTATGGAAGCACCACCGACGGTCTGGAATGGAATTATGCCGGCGCTTCCAATGTCACCGTTTCGCCCCTGACCGCACCGCCATCCAAATCCATCACTATCGCTGGTACCGATGTCTCGCTGGACAGCGGCGCCACCATCGATATCCGCGGTGGCGGCGCGTTGCAGGCGTCGGAATGGGTGCCGGGTACGGGCGGCACCGTCAATGTGCTGACCCAGTATGAAACCAGCTACGAAAACAGCACCACTGGTCAGCAGGTATCGCAATACGCCGACGGCCGCGCCATCTACGCCATCCTGCCTGGCTATAACGGGCCGGTGAGTGCGCAGGATGCGGCGATGAGCAGCGCCGCGAATGCAGGGTCGGGACCCGCCGTGGGCGAATCGGTGTACCTATCCGGTATCGCCGGCTTGCCTGCCGGTTACTACACCTTGCTACCGGCCGGTTATGCGACCCTGCCTGGCGCGTATCGCGTCGTGCAAAACACCAGTTCGCAGAACAGCATCCTGGGTCAGAATGCCGTGTTGCCCGATGGCACGCTCAGCATTACGGGTTATTTCGGCAATGCCCTGGATGGTTCGCATCAATCCACCAACACCACCTTCCTGGTACAGCCGAGGTCGGTGTGGCAGCAATACTCGCAATACACGTTTACCGATGCGGACACTTATTTCGCCAGTCAGGCCGCCAGCAACGGCACGGTCACGCCGCTGTTGCCCGTCGACGGCGGCCACCTGCTGCTGAGCGCCACCCAGCAACTGCAACTCGGCGCCACCCTTGACTCCGCGCCTGCCAGCGGCGGCCGCAGCGGCATGGTGGATATCGCGGCGCAGTTCATCCAGGTAGTGGATGCGAATTCCACACCGTTGGATGGCTATTTGCAGATATCCGCCGACCAGCTCACCGATTTGGATGCAGGTAGTTTGCTGTTGGGCGGCAGCCGCCAACTCACCAGCAGTGGCTACCAGATCACCAGCACCGCCGATAGCGTGGTGCTGTCCAACGACAGCGCGGATCCGCTGGAGGGGCAGGAAATCCTGCTGGTCGCTGATGGCAATGCGGGAGCGCAAGGTATCGTACTGGAGCCAGGCAGCTATCTCGCTGCCGCCGGTACCAGCACGCCTAACACCACGCCGCTGCTGTTTGGCAACAATGCGGGTACCGACAGTAGCGGTGGCAATATTCTCGCCACCAGCGGTAACGGTGCTTTGCTGCGCGTTTCCCAAGATGGTGTTGCACCGGTTGTTCGCTACGACGTTTCCGGCACCACCCTGGGCAATCTCACCATCGATGCCGGCGCAACCGTACAGGGCGGTGGTTCGCTGATCATGGATACCACCGGCGCGACCAGCGTCGATCCGAATGCGGTGTTCACCGCGCAGGATATTCAGGCTACCGCCAACCTGATCAGCTTCGTGGGCAGTGACGCACCGAGTTCCGGCAACGGCGGCTTGGTGATCGGCCCCAGCACCTTGAACCTGTTCAAGGATGCGGATCACGTCACATTGAGCAGCCGTGGCGCGATCGATTTCCTTGGCAATGTCAGCATCGACTTGCCGCAGACGTTGGATCTCAACGCCGATGCGTATGCCAGCGATGGCGGCACGGTCAGCATCAAGGCGGCTACGTTAGGCTTGGGCAATACTGTCGGTACCAGCACCGCCACGGCAGCAACCGGTTCGGGCCAGTGGATACTCGATGCGAACGAACTCGATTTCAACGCCGGCAACAGCGTCACGCAAGGTTTCGCCAGCGTCACCGCCAATGCCAGCCAGGGCATCGTTGGCCAGGGTTATGGCGGCATGGACTTCGGTGTCGCCAGTGTCAGCTTCAACACACCGATCCTGCTGGCTGGCAGTGGTGCCGATACCGCGCTCACCACCACTGGCAGCCTTACCGTCAATCACGCAACCGGTACAGCGCTGACCGATAACAATCTGGGCGGTACGCTGATGCTCAGCGGTGGCACGCTCACCGTGGGTACGCAAGTGGACGCGTTGGCCGGCATCTTGAAGCTCACCGCTACCGGCGGTGACCTCATTCTTGCCAGTGGCGCTAATGTCGACGTCGCCGGCGTCAATAGAACCTTGTATGACGTCACCACCTACGCGGCGGGAGGCACCCTCACGCTTACCTCCAGCCAAGGTTCAGTGGCGGTAGATTCCGGTGCGACGGTGAACTTTGCCGGCGCTCCGCAGGGCGGCACGGCGGGCAGCCTCGCCATCAATGCAGACGGTCTTGCTACGCTGGACGGTACGTTTGAAGGTGGCGCAGCTAGCGGCTACAAAGGTGGGTACTTCGCTTTAAGCAGCGGCGGCGCGCTGGATCTGGATCAGCTGGCGCAATTGACTCGAAATGCCGGTACCACTAGCGGGATCTCTATCACTAGCGGTACCGGCAATCTATGGCTCTCCGCTGGACAAAGCTTGGTCGCACAGGATGTGTCTCTCACTGCCAACGGTGATGCGGGTGTAGTAGATATCGAAGGCACAGTGAATGTCTCCGGTGGTGCTGCCGGTGAAATACAGCTCTACGGACGCAATGGTGTCAGCGTTAACGGCAGCCTGTTAGCTACCAGCAGCGTGCCGGGACAATTGGGTGGCATCGTGGAAATTGGCACGGTTGGCACGCCAGATCCAGATGGTTCGCTTGATCCCACTTATGGCTACGAAGAAGTGCAGCCAGGCAATGCGGGCAGCATTGTGTTCGGGCCGAATGCCATCGTCAATGTATCCGGTGGTTCCCCTGATGTGGGCGGAACGGTGGGCTTGCGTGCGCCGTTGCTGGCCAATGGCGATGTGCCGATTACCTTCGCCAATGATGCATCGATTACCGGAGCGAGAAGTGTCACCATCGTGCCCTATGCAGTATGGAGCACTGCAGATACTAAAAATAAGACCGCCGATCCCAGCAAGTATTTTGATGGCCTGATCGATCCTTCTGGCTGGTACACCTACGGCTCTGACGGTACACCGCAGCTTGTCTCCGGTACTTGGTACAACGAGGCGGGTGTTGCGCAGGACGCACCGGCCACCGCTGCCATGCTGCAGATCTATCTTCAAAACGACTACTTCGTGCCGGATGCAAGCTCGGTCAATACGGCACACGAAACATTCTACGGTTACGTCAATGGCGACCCAAGCCAGGGTGCCGGCACATTAATGAGTTACGTAGAGCGGCCTGGGTACGCCTTCGGCAATCGCTATGCAGGTATTGCCAATCTGCAGATCAGCCCAGGCATCGAGCTGATCAACCCAGACGCTCAGGTCAACAGCGGCAATATCTCGATACTCACTAATTGGAATCTAGGTGCTGGCGTCACTGCAGCGGATGGCACGATCCAACTGGCGTATCGCTACGGTGTCAATCCCTCCGTCTCGGCATCAGGCATTGCACCTACGTTGACCGTGCTGGCCCTGCATAACCTAAACATCCAGGCCAGCATCACCGATGGTTTCTATCAGCAAAATAACGGTGCGCTGATCACCGCACCCGTTTCTCAGCCGTCAGGAGGCGGAACAGACCCGCTTTACACCACGGACTACAATCTGTATCTGGCTACGATCGATTTTCTGGAAAACGGTAATTTCGAAGATCTAAATGGGTACGGACCCTATAACCTGTGGAATGGCGGAGTGACGTATTTTTGGTTCACAGGCGGAGGTTTCAATCCGACTCCGGCAAGCATAATTGGCATGAGTCAACCGGATTTTTATCAACCGGTGACTGCCCCGCAACCAGGACAATCTACGACTTATTATGAAAATTATCAGGCATACATTGAAACAGTTGGCGCAGGGCAGGATGGAACTTGGTCAGCCGCCTTCAACTCGGGAGACATTGCAGGTTTCCTCCCTTACAACTTGTCGAATCTGTCAGCGCCGGTAATCGGTGCCAGTTACGCGGCTTATGTAGAAGCCTATCAGCAATGGTTGACAAGCAATTTCAACAGCAGCAATGACGACGCCAACTTCAACCTCACGGCTGCACAGGTCCAGACGCCACCTCCTATTTTACCTCCGCTGAACTCGGAGGCAGCCAACAACTATTCGCAGTATTCAACGGATTACAGCACCTATATCAATGGATTCAACGCCTACTACAAATATGTTTCTACCAGTCTGGGTAGCGTCGGCGAAGGCGAGAATAATTTCCTTAATTTCCTTCCTGGCTCTCAGTTTTTTTACGCGCCCTCGACACCTGTCGGCGGTACGGCGGCCATAGCCCAGGCAGCGAACAATTCACCGTCCAATATGCCGAGCTTGGCAAATCCGGCTTCGCTAGCCGCAGCCACCCTGCTGGGTGGATCGAGCAGCAGCTACCAACTGGTGGCCGGCGCTAATTTCTCCAGCGCGAATCCGCTCTCCGTCGTATCGAACACCGGCGCGGGCAATATTAATCTAGATGGCCATTTCTCCGCGGCATACACGGCGAGCGGTGGCAACAATGAAACGCTGATATTCCCCACGGTAGTGCGCACAGGTACCGGTTCCATTGATATCGTCGCAGCGGGTGATATCAACTGGGAGGATTCGGCCGCACCTGCAGCAATCTATACCGGTGGTCAACCTGCTGCGGGCACCACGGCGGGTACTGGCGTAACAGTAGCGACCACTGATCCCAACGAAGGTGCTGTACCTGACATATTGGTCACGGGCTTGGTCAATCCGGATAACGCGGGCAATATCCTGCTTAGCGCCGGGGGCAACATCAACGGTATCGAACAGGTCTATGACGCCGACGGTACCATCACCGGTACGAAGGGAGCGTTGATCAGTCAGTTCTGGTGGCCGTGGATGGAAAGCGGCAACAGCGCTACCAGCTCTTCGATCAATTTTGCCAATTTCGATCAGGGTGTGATGAGTGCGGGCGGCAACGTGACCGTTGACGCAGGAGGCAACATCAGCGATCTGTCGGTGTCGTTGCCCACCACCTGGTATGCGAACGCGACAGATACCGCGATTACTACCGTGGGCGGCGGCAATCTTACAGTGACCGCCGGCGGAGATATTCTCAGTGGCAGCTACTTCGTGGCGAAGGGAACAGGCAGCCTTTCGGCCGGAGGGTTGATCGGATCCGATTTCACTTATGTCTTGCCGGCTGGCAGCATTGGTCCAGAAGGCAGTGCGATCGGTGGCTTATCTACGCCTGTTTCCACGCTGCTCGCTCTCCAGGATGCACAATGGAACGTACAGGCCCGCGATGGCGTGAATATTGCCGATATTCTCGACCCTTCTTATGCCGTGTCTCTGTGGCTCAACGCGGACGCACAAAGCTACAGCGGCAGTTCGGCAGTCAATGCGAGGACGGCTTCGGGTGATATCACCTTGGGAAGCCTCGCTTGGGAAACCCAGGTGCTTGGTGTTAGCTCCACGGTCAATTATGACCTTGGTGTATTGCCTTCGACGCTCGATGTCACGGCATTGAATGGAACTATCAATATTCTTACAGCAGGTGGGTTATACCCATCGGCTACCGGCAATCTGAGTCTTCTCGCTGGCGATTCGATCCAGTTTGCGCAGGAGAACTACGACCTTTTTAGTGGTGGCACCAGCGTAGACGGCTTTGGCCTGATCGACGCGGATCCCTCGGTGCTGCCCTCACCTTTGCAGCCGCAAGGGTCCGATAGCACTTACTACATAGATCTGTCCGAATATCACTATCTTGACGATGGAACTACCTCGTACCAAAAGGTGTTGCATCAGGCCGGCCTGCATGACGCCGACAGCACCCCCGTGCGTATCTATGCCCTCAACGGCAGCATTGTTGACGGCACGTCGGCACCTAATGGCACCCAGATGGATGAAATGCTTATCGAGCCCGATAAGCCGGCATTGCTCTACGCGGGCCAGGATATCGTCGATCTCTCGTTTATCGGACAACAGACGCATGCTTCGGATATCACCCGCATTGCAGCGGGTCACGATATCTACGATACCCAGTACAACCCCAATCCATTGCTTCTCTTTCAACCAGTCAATTTGAATTATCAGCCCATACCCGTGATCGAGCTGAGCGGCGTAGGTACGCTGGAGGTACAGGCAGGCCACAATGTCGGCCCGCTCACCAGTCAGGCCGACATTCTCAACGCACAGTCCACGGTGGGCGCTCCGACGGGTATCGAAACCATCGGCAACACGCTTAATCCCTACTTGCCGCACGATGGCGCCAATATCGATGTGCTGTTCGGCGTAGGGCCCGGCATCGATACCGGCAACTTTTTGACCCAATACCTTGGTAATCCCAATGGCATTGATGGCTTTGGCAGCCTGCTGCCAGATCTGGTCATGTTCATGGAACAGCAAGAAGAAGGGCAGGTCGTCGATACCGGTTTTGCCAAGGATCAGGCCACCGTGGTGCTGACGGCGCAACAAGCCGAGACCGCTTTCCAGCAACTGCCTTCCTACAAGCAGGAATTGTTTGCGCAGCAGGAGTTTTTCAAGCTGCTGGCCCAGGTCGGTGCGGATTATAACGATCCGTCAAGCCCGTATTACCAGCAATATGCGCGCGGTTATGCGGCGATCGAAAGTCTGTTTCCTGCTTCGCTGGGCTATACCAATAACGGTAGCGGCGCCGGCGGCATCAACGGCGAAGCGCAGACGATCGACACGGGCGACCTGGATATCCGCAGTTCCACCATCCAGACCCAGCAGGGCGGCAATATCAACCTGCTCGGCCCAGGCGGCCAGGCGCTGATCGGCAGCGCTGAAGCGCCACCGGTTATTACCAACAGCCAAGGCAAGGTCGCCGCTGGCCCCAATAGCATGGGCGTGCTCACCCTTGAACAAGGCGACGTCAATATTTTCACCGACCGCAGCTTGCTACTCGCGCAAAGCCGCATCTTTACCGAGCAGGGCGGCAATATGGTGATCTGGAGTTCCAACGGCGATATCAACGCTGGACAGGGCGCGAAGACGGTCGCCGTGATACCGCCGCCCACCTACCTGTGCGATCAGGATGCCTTCTGCCTGCTCGATGCCAAGGGTGAAGTCAGCGGCGCCGGTATCGCCACTTTGCAGACGATACCCGGTGCGCCGACAGGGAACGTCTATCTGATTGCGCCTCGCGGCACGGTGGATGCAGGCGACGCCGGTATCCGCGTATCGGGCAATCTGGTGGTCGCCGCCGCGCAAGTGGCGAATGCCGATAACATCCAGGTGCAGGGCCAGAAGATCGGTGTGCCGGTGGCGCAGGCCGTCAACGTCAGTGCGCTGACGTCGGCGGCCGCCGCCGCGGGCGCCGTGAGCAAGATAGCGCAAAGCATGACGCAGCAACAAAACAACGCGCAGCCGTCCATTATCTCCGTGCAAGTGCTTGGTTTCGGCGACGGCAGCGCCAGCCTGTGGCGGAACGGCGCCTATGACCCGAACAGTCCGGTACAGGTGCTTGGCGCAGGTCCGCTTAGCGATGCGCGCAAGCGATCGTTGACCGATGCCGAGCGTAAACGGCTTGCCGACGAGTAATGGCTATGACCGTGATGCTGATTGGAATAAAGGCCATACCGCACGCAAAACCCGTGGTGCAACAACATGAACTGACTTGATTGGTGTCAATCCTCAGCCAGATCTATGTCGCTGAGAACATGCCCTCCTCTACGTACAGTAGGGTTGGGGTGGGGTGAAGCCCTCCGGCTTGTGGCAAGGCACACAACCCCAACCCCAATTTTCTTGCGAGAAAAGCGGCGACAAGCGCAACTGGATGTCGACATCGATTAATCGGGTGAATTGATCATCCTCCCTGCGGAAATCCGTCCCAGGGATGGGCGAGGTCTTCTCAAGCGCAGGAGTCAGGACAAAGGATTGAGGCCATCACCGTGAATCAGGGTGCACTCATCGAAACGCTTATCCAGCTTTCCAATTTCCGCCAGTATGCGATGGCCGAATCCTTGTTGGCCGCCTGTACGCGCGACCAATTGGAATTATTACTGGAAGTGGCGGATCGCGCTTTCAGCTCGCGACTTACCTATTCTCTGGAAAAACAGCTCAAGCGCAGCCTTGGGTCGGTTTACAAGCCCAAGGGCACCTTGCTCGCTGAATTGGTGATGATCTTCAATGCATGGTGTGCGGAAGGACACCGAAGCGCTGTTCGCTCTGTGTTGGGTGAATTGAAGCGGGATTATCTGGCGAACCTCGCCATATGGCCGGAACTGGATCGCGAGGTTTATTCCATGTTGCGGGAATTCGATCGTTCGGATGAAGCCAAGGTGCCAGGGAGTTGTTCGCATTATTGCTCTCCCTGAGCGTTGGCGTAGTGATGTTCCAGAAGCCTTCGTTCGTGCTTGGTATCGACCCTCAAGGTGTATGAGCGTTCGGTAAAACTATGGCTGACGCTCAACGGGAAGCTTTCCGTAACCTCGTGCCGCTGCCCCGGATTGCTCAGCTTAACTACGGAGTTCATTCAACTGTCGCCCCGGCAAATGCTGGAGCTCAGTGTCTGTAGTCCTGCGAAAAAGTTAGGCCCCGTCTTTCACAGAGGTGACAAAAATAAGGCAGGCACTACACCTGCTCATGGAACGGGATGCAATTTGAACCTGCTCAGTGACTAAGCGTATTGCCAAAACACCAGGTTCAATCCCTATCCGCCCGCCTGCGGCAGGCATATCCATGATTGCCTATCGAGCAGAGAAAATTTTGCTCAGTCAGTTAAGTGCTGTCATTAAAACAAGAAATAAAAATCGGATCAGAAATCATAAAGATACTCATGTCTAAGGTTTGTGAAAAAAAGCCACGTGCCGCAAATCTTGTGAGCTTTTCCACATTATATTTCATGACATTAAAAATGACTTATTCGTATATATGCCTATTAATGCAAATTGTAATAACGGTGGCATATTCAAGGACATCAATACTTAATTGCACCGTCATTGCCGGGGTGTAAAAAAGCCGAGCCTCCAATTCCGGAGGTATAAACGCTATGGGGAAAACCATGAGTTACGGACTTAATAGGTTCAACACCCGCACCAAGCTGATGGCTGGTGCTCTTGCGTTGATTCTGGCCGGAGCTTCGCATGCCGCCACGCAGGTAGGCGGTGGCGCGACGCTGCCCTCGATCGGTTATGTCGGCACCAATGCCGCGACGATGCTGCAAGTGACGGGGTCCAACATCGACAGTGGCTCCCTGTTTGGAGTGTATGCATCGCAGTCGGGCAATGGCGTTTCCTATTGCCTGACCGGTAGCGGCGCCGGCAAGAATATCCTTGCGGGCGTTTCTGGTTTCGGCGTACAGATGGACTGCGTGAAAGACACTAGCGGTACGGTACACGGCTTTGGCGCGGCAGCCGTGAGCCGCACGGATCTGACGCAACCGAACTTCGCCGGTGCGGATTCGCCGTTGGCGCTCACCGATTACAACAACTACATTGCCAACCATCCGTCTGGCTACTTTCCTACTCAGTTTCCGGCTGTGGCGGGTGCGGTGGCGATCGCTTTCAACCTGAAGGATAGCCAGGGTGCGAAAGTGACCTCATCAGAAGTGAACTTCAGCGATACACAGCTCTGCCAGATCTTCTCTGGAACGATCACCGATTGGAGCGATTCCCGGCTGTCCAGTGCGTTCACACTGCCTTCGGGCGATTCGATTCCTGCCGGTGCCATCAACGTGCAATATCGTTCGGATGGAAGCGGAACCACATTCAGCATCAGCAATCATCTTGCAAACGTCTGCGGTTCTGCCGGGCTCAGCAATGTTTTTGAAACCAGCCAGAACTTCGCCGGCACGGGTGGCGTAGTGTCCAACTTCTTCACCACGGGTGGAGTCGAGACGCTTCCGTCCAACTGGACCGGTTCAAGCGGCAATCCAGGCGTAGCCAACGCTATTGCAGGCACGTCAGACAGCATTGGCTATGTGGAAACAGCCAACGCCTTGGCCACCAATCCTGGCCTGCAGTTCGCCGACGTAAATAGCAAGAGTCCGCAGACCAACTTCGGCACCGCGCTTGCTGTTCCTGCAAGCGCAGTAGTCTTTAACGAAGTGATTAGCAGCACCAACAATGCAAATGGTACCGCCGCACTGTCTGCGATCAGCAACGCTCCCGCTACGAAGTGCATTGCGTTGATTCCGCCGGCGGACTACGCCGTTCCGGGCAGCCGTGGCGGCATCGTGCCGTCGACCAGCTACCCGATCGTGGCTATCTCGTATCTGATGGGCAACACCGACGGCAATGGAACGGATCTGGCTGCTACGCAAGGTCTGCTGGCCTCACCGTACGACAGCACAGTTCAGAGCAGCGTAACCACGATTGGTGGAACTACGGGTCTGGCTTTCCTGTCACCTGCCTCCGGTGCTTTCACCGGTAGCCAGGTCAGCGGCTGCCTGGTCAATTAAGTTTCACGTTTCATTCTGCGGGGAGCAGGAAGAGGAGGGACTGAACCCCCTCCTCTTTTGAATAGAAGCAAGCACGTGATGACATGGTCGTCCGATTTATTGGGCAATGACCAAGCCAGTGTTACGAAGCGTGATTTATGACTATGAATGTGAAGCTTGAATGATTTCGCCTATTTAACGTAATAAAAAATACACGTTTACGGACGCGAATACTTCAAGCTACCGTCATAGCTCAAGCGCATAGTTGGCAAATACCGGATTGCGATAGGGCGAGACTTGCAATAGCCGGTATATGGAGTGATCCAGCATAACAAGCGGGACGAGTTGAGCGCCGGCATGCGCGCCAATGAAGTGTTCCTGTCCTCGTCCGGGAAACACGCGCCGGGATGGCAAAGGGTTACAAGCCTTCAGGGGTAATGAAAGAGGCTTTTCAGCGATACGAATGCCGACGCAACGAGATGTTCGTGCCGGGCGCTTTGTGACGCCCATGATCTTCTATAGAGGTGTTCCATGACGACTGATCAATTGAAGTTCGAGGCGCGCCCTGCGGGGCGCCGTTTGTTTGCTGGCGTGGCCCGCTGCACCCTGCCTTTGCTGCTGGCATGCGTGGCGCTGCCAGCCGTTGCTCACAATCACAACGCCTATGTGGCCAATGAAAACGACAACACAGTCTCCGTGATCGATACGGCCACGCATGCCGTGACGGCCACGATACAGGTCGGAACCAATCCAGCGGGTGTGGCGGTCAGCCCCGACGGCAAGCATGTGTATGTCGCTAACTTCAGTTCCAACAATGTATCCGTCATTGATGCGGCTACCCAGGCCGTGACCAGCACGATAGGAGTTGGCAACACGCCGGCGGCGGCAGTGGTCAGCCCTGACGGCACCCGCCTGTACATAGCCAACGCCAGTTCCAACAGCGTATCTGTGATCGACACAGCCACTCATGCGGTGATTGCTACGATAACAGTCGGAAACGGTCCCTTCAGCATCGCAGCTAGCTCCGACGGCAAGCACGTATATGTCGCTAATGAAGAGGACAACTCGGTTTCGGTGATCAACACGGCTTCTGACACCGTGGCGGCTACAGTACCCGTGGGCAATAGTCCTTTTGGCGTAGCAGTCGGTCCCTTTGACGCACGTGTGTATGTGGCCAACTTCGGTTCTGACAACGTCTCAGTGATCGATGCCGGCACCAATAAAGTGACCGCTACGTTTGCGGCTGGCTCGGGTGCCAATGCTGTGACGGTTGGTCCGCTGGGTGTACGTTTGTACGTGGCTAACTTTAATGACGACACTGTTTCGGTGATCGATACGATCGGCGGCAAGTTGGTCGCTACAGTGCCGGTTGGGGATGCGCCTCAGTCTGAAGCTCTAAATCTCGATGGTACCCGCTTGTACGTCGCTAATATCGATTCCGGCACTGTTTCCGTGATCAATACATTCAATGACGCGGTAAGCACGGTAAATGTAGGTGACGCTCCCGCAGCTGTGGCGACGCAGCCGGGTTTCCTGTTCTGGTGAAGAACGGGGCAGTAAGATATTCCTTTATGCTCTGATGTGTTCTGTCCTTCGGGCAAAAAGAACCGGTCATCTCTTACAAGATGACCGGTTTTCTGTGCAGCGAGTGCGTCATATGTCAGCTGCTCACTGGTGCATGGCTTTACCACGACTTCGTTGACATTATTGTACAGACGGAATGGAGCTCATCACCCTTCGACGCGGTCTACCGATTCGAATCGGCGCAACGCAGCAGACATGTTCTTGATCCTCAAGCTTTCATAAACACGCCATTGCAGGCGCGTACAACAGCTGTGCCCTATTTCGAGCCATGAGCTGTTAAATGTTGCGGACTCATTAGGCGTGGTTCACCTTGGCATTAGGCCAATTAAACGGTGCAGCTAAGCCACAGATCAATGCCTGTTTAGTCAATTGAGTGACGTGTTCTGCAGGACGCAGAAGGGAGGAGATGCAGCTCCTCCCTCTTTTTTTGCGTGTGGTAGACGGCTATTTGGCAATCAGCAACAGCAATGATTGCCCGCATTGGCTGTAGGTGGTGCCAGCGCCGCCGATGTAGGCCTCGTTGCCTGGCGTGACGAAGGTGTTGGGTCCGTCATTCCAGTTGCAGGTATCGGTAACGCGGTACCAGTTGGTGCCGGTGGGCGGTGTCGGCAGGGTGAAGGTGACGCTGCCGGACCAGCCGTTGTAGGCGATGTACATGGAGTTGCTGTCGCCGAAGGACGAGCCGTTCACCGTGTAGGCGATGGCGTAGTTGCTGGTGTTGTTCCAATAGCTGCTATCGGCGACCGCGCCGCTGGGTTCGTACCAGACCACCTGGCTTGATGTGTACCACGTTGCAGGACGCAGGGCAGGATGCGCTTTGCGGAAGGCGATCAAGCGTTGCGCAAAGTTGTAGAAGTTCGATTGATCGGTGGTCCAGCTGTAATCGAGCCAGTTGGCGGTCGAATCGAGGTTATAGGCGTTGTTATTGCACTGGAGCGAGCGCAGGTATTCGTCGCCGCCTTGCATCAGCGGCGTACCGGCGGAAAGCATCACGAAGGCAAGGCCAGTACGTGCCGCGCGACGTTGATCATAGGCGGTGCCGGTGCCGGCGGACATGCCTTGGTCCCAGCTGTAGTTGGTGGATGTGCCGCCGTCAGAGGGGCCGTAAGGCCATGCCTGATTGTTGTTGGCGGCATTGCAGGAATACACGTCCTTCAAGGTCATGCCATCGTGGATGTCGATGAAGTTGGTGGAATTCCACGGCGAGCGGCCATTGCCCTGGAACAGGTTGGATGAACCGGAGAAGTCATTCGCATCCTGGGTGATGTGGATGGTCATGTTGCCCAGTTCGTTCTGCGCTTGGCGCATGCTGTCGCGGAACAGGCCGTTCCACTCGGACCAGCCTTGTGGAAATCCGCCGAGTTGATACGAGTTGCCGCCGATCGCCCACGGTTCTGCAAATAAATCCAGACCGCTGCCACCACCCGCGGGACGTACGGTGAATTCGCGCAGGATGCGATTGATCGCCACGTTGGAATCCGCTGCGTCGAAGTTGTAGCCGCCATTCGGGCAGTTCGGAGCACCGGAGACGGCGGCGCCGTTCAAGCAGCTGTTGCCGAGCACGGAAGCGAGGTCGAAACGGAAGCCGTCCACGCCCATGGTGTTGGACCAGTAGGCGAGTGAATCGATGATCAGGTTCTGGGCAACCGTGCTGTAGGTGTTGTAGTTCGCGCCGGTGCCGGTGTTGTCGTAGAAGTATTGATTGGTGGAATCGAGTTCGTAGTAGGCCGCATTGTCCAGGCCGCGCCACGAATAGACGGTGGCGGTGGTGGGATCGGAACCGCTCCAGGTGCCGCCTTCGCCGGTGTGGTTGTAGACCACGTCCATGTACACCTTGATGCCGGCGTTATGGAAGGCCTGCACCATCGCCTGGAATTCAGCGGTGGGGCCACCTGCCGATTTGTTGTAGGCGTAGCGGCGATCGGGCGCGAAATAATCCTCGGTCATATAGCCCCAGTAATTCTGGTTGGCATCCGAGTTGGGTACGACATCATTCGCGTCGTTTTGGGTTTCCTGCACGGGCAGGAATTCCACGGCCGTTACGCCCAGGCTGGCCAGGTAACTGGCTTTGAGTCCGGCGCCGTAATACGTGCCCTGGTACTGCGAGGGAATGCTGGGATCCTGCTTGGTGAAGCCGCGCACATTGACTTCGTAGATCACATCGTCTTTTTGGGCGCGTGTCGGCTTGGTGCCGGTGCTTTGTCCGCTAGGCGCGAGCACGATGCCTTTCGGCGCATAAGGGCCGCTGTCGATCAAGCGATAGGCCTCGCCGAAATTCGCGTCGACCGTGCCACCGGTGGCAAAGATGTCGGCATCCTGGTTCTGCGCATTCAGTGGATCCTGGCTCATTTCCAGCGCATAGGGATCCAGCAGCAGCTTGTTCGGATTGAAGCGGTTGCCATGGCTGTCGACGTCCGAGATGAAGCCTGCTGACGAGCCCTTGGTCCAATTGCTGTTGTACGGCCAGTTCGGGCCCCAGGCGCGATAGCCGTAATACACCGCACCGGTAATGCCGTCGGCTTGAATCGACGATACCGGCACAACGACTTGCCACACGCCGCTGCCTTGATTGCTCATCAGGTATGTGGCGGATTCCTGCGCGCCGTAGCCGCTTGCATAGAGATACAGCACGATGCGTGTGGCTTGCGAGGAATAGACGCGAAACGTGATCTGGGTTTTCTGTGCGTTGTAGCTTGCGCCCAGGCTCATGCTGTCGATGGATGCATGGGCGGGCATGGCGGGAATAACCGAAAGACTGGCGCAGGCCAGCAAGGCGGCGAGGATGGTTGAACACTTCATTCGGGTGTGCCTCCTGCTTCGTAACGTGAACAGGTTGTCGAGCCCGGTTACACAGGTAACCAGGTGCTTATGTGTTTCCCTGAAGTGCATGCAGGCAGGATCGCCTGCGTTGCCGCAGCTTCCCGAACGCCGATCGATCTCCCCTTTGCTGATGCGATGCGGTTAGAGCCGGCTTTGATTTAACCGTTCACACGTTTTTCCGTGTGCATCGTTCACACGTTGGAGTTATTCCCACGCAGGCGCGAATGATGGTCACCGAAAGAGTGGTGTGTAAGCCCATAAGAAAAGACGGCCGAACGCATTGCTTTGGTCATACGGAAAGCTGGTGCGCTGGATAGTAGGAAGCATCGCGGTGCAGCAACCAGGGTATGCATACGTATTCATGGAAAGAAAAATGGGCGTCTTCACATGGAGAATACATTTTGCGATGGCGATGGCGCACGCGAAGGCGTTGTAGGTAATGGATAACGTGGCAGTGCGACAGCGAGCACAGGCGTGGTACCCGATATTGTTTTGACGGCATACGCGAGACGCGCGCGTGCCTGTGAGCCGATAAAACAAAAACCGCCGCGATGGCAACATCGCGGCGGTCGGATAGTGCGCTATGGACTAGCGGTGCATTACCACGGCGCTGCAACCAGGGAAACCGGCTCCCAGAACACCGGCGTCTTGCTGGATGAGGTGCGTGTGTCGGCAACTGCCAGGGAGTCCTGATGATGAGCCGAAGGCGCCCAATCGGAGGACGAGCGCAACACCGACAGCGCGACAGTGAGGTTGCTGCGCAGTGCGGGAATGGCGTCGTGGGCGATGTTTTTCAGCGCGGGATCGGTGGAGGTCAACTTCATGGTCTGGTACGCGGCGATCATGCGGCAATGACTCTTCACTTGCGCACTGGTAAACATCCTGTCGAAAGCGTCGCCATCCAGGACTTGCAAGCGGTTGACCATCACGGTGTTGCTTGCGGCGTGATCTTTGTCCGTCCGCGAATGCTTGTCCGCAAGAAGCTGCGTAAGTTGATTATCGAGTGCGATGCGCTCCTGGATGATGGCGTTGGCCAGGGCGATGACGTGTGGGTTGGTGGACTTTTGCAACGCCAGCTTGGCCATGGCGATTTGCGAAGCATTGTCCGACATGGCGCGGGTCAGGAACGCCTGCTCGTCTGGTGTCGATGGCTGGCCGTTGTCAGCAGCGGCGGCCACGACAGGAATCAGCGACAGCCACATAAGTACCAGCGACAAGGGTACGAAGCGGGAGAAGCTTGCTGCGCGCATGGTGTACCGCCTTATGGCATGAGCAGGAATGGCCCCTAGGGCTCCAATGTGGACTTGAAGAAGTTCAAAGAGTGTTTAGAAATTGTCAGCCTCCTATACGGAAGCGTGGTTGGGAGAAATGCTCTTCAGCAAATGCTCGGTGATGTGCTTGGCGATGTGTTTAGGCGTGCGCGCCGCCGCGATGGCGCGTTAACAGTTTCCAGGCGGCAAACTCCAGGGCGAGCACTGCCAGGCAGCTTACCGGCGGCCACCATAGATAGGAGGCGCGCAGCAGCGTGATGCAAAGCGCGATCACCAGGAGTGCGCTAAGCAGAAACAAAGGCCAGCTGCGGCCGATCGCGGGCAGCCCATATAGCAGCAGCGGGAACGCGAGCATGCCGCTGGCCAGCATGAGTTGTCCCAGAAAGCCGACAGGCGTCACGAGCAGGCCATGCTTCAGGGACTCGAGCACATTCGCCTGGTATTCCACGCCCGGCATGGGTGATTCCGGGGTCTGCAGGATGTCGCCGAGCCCCTCAGCCGTGGCGCCGATCAAGACCCATCGGCCCTTGAGCAGGCTGGCGGGCACGCGGCCGTTGAGTACGTCGGTGTACGACAGGCGGCCGAAGGTACCGGCGGGGCCGGCATAGCGAAGCAGCACGTAGTCGTCGCGCATCCACAGATAGGGGGAGGCGTCGTTGCCAATGGGGTCGTGCATCCCCGGCAAGGCAGGCAGGGGTGTGTGTCCCAACTGCAGCAGGGCGAGTGCAAGCGATGGCCAGTAGGGGCTGCCGAGCCCGGCTTTGAGATAGGCGCCGCGCACGAGTTCGTCGTCGCCCTTGGCCACGTCGACTTGTCCCAGCGCCGCGACGCTTTGCGCGATGGTGGTGACCGGTAAGGCTTCCTGCAGCGGACCGCCCAGCGTCACGGCTTCGGCGAAGACGGGAAGCACCACCTTGCCATTGCGCCGGATCGCCGCCGCGACTTGGTCGTCATGCTGGGGATTGTCAGAGGGCGTGGACATGGTGATGTCCATGCCGATACCGCGGACACCGTCGGCGGTGAGGCGATCGATCAGTTGCGCATAGACCGGGCGCGGCCAGGGAAAGCGGCCGATCTCGTCCAGGCTTTTGGAGTCGATCGCGACGATGACGATGTCGTTGTCCGGAGCGTAATGCCAGAAGTGCGCGTGCAAATCGTAAAGGCTGTTATCCAGACGCACGGTGATGCCGCTGATCATGACTAGCACCAGCACGCCCACGCCGGCCATCCAGACCATCGCGCGTACCAGCCAGGCGAAGGCGCGGTTAGGCAAGCTGTCAGGCACGTCTTGCCTCCTCTAGCGCCGGAATCGGTCGCACACTCTTACCCTCCCAACTTCCCCTGTGCCCAGGGGAAGAGCTTGTTTTGAGGATTTATGTTGCCGTGTCGCAAGACACGCCATTGCACGCTTTTGCAATGACGCTGCCAAGGCAAACGTCATCGGTCCCGCGCATCGAAGAGCAGGATGCAGTCACCCGCTTCACAGCAATAGCCATAGCACCAGCCCGCCGCCACCCGCGATGGCTGCGATGCGCCAGATGCCGCCGCCCAGATGGATTTTTTGCACCGCGCCCCAGGGTCCGGCGTAACCGTCGGTATCGATGGTTTGCACACGCACGTACCAAGTGCCGGACCCGGGCTTCTTCATTTGCAGCGTGGGCTGGTCAACGGTTTCATCCACCCGAGGATGCGCAAAATCGGGTTGTCGCGCCAATTGGATGTGGTAGCGCTGTCCCTGGGTGCCGGCCGGCCAGCCGAGGCTCACCTGCTGATGGGAAGACTTCGGCTTGCCGACTTCCGGTGCGGGTGGCTGGGGCACCAGATCAAACGGCATGGGATCAGTGAAGGGGCCGACTTTACCGTGGCGATCGCGGCTGGCGATGCGCCAGTAATAATGCCCGTAAGGCAAGGCACGTGGCGCGCGCACGTTATCGCCGGTAAGTTGCGATTCGCTGGCGAGCGGTTGGGCGAACTGCGCATCACGGGCGAGCTGCCATATATACGAAGCCGCTTCCAGGCTTTCCGTCCAGCGGAAACGTGGGCGTGTCGCACGCTCCTTGCTGCCTGGCAGCGGCTGTATCACCAGCGGCGGCTGTGGATGGCCGCTGATGTGCAGCGCGCAGACGCTGTCTTCGCCTTCCAGGTTTTGCGCGTCGATGCCATGCACACGCACCGCGTAATCGCCGTCGGGTACGTCGGGCAGGGTGATCTGGGTGGACGACGTCACATGATCAAGCAGCAAGGCTTCGAAGCGATCGTTGGCCGCCATCTCTACGCGGTATCCCTGCGCACCGTCGAGGGACGTCCAGCGCAGCGCATACGGCAACTGGCTGACGGTTTGCGTGGGGCAATGCAACGCCGGTGCCGCCAGCAAGGGTTGAGCGTGTTTCGGTTTGCTGCCATCGGCGACGGCCACGCCTAGCCCCTTTGGAACCAGCACATGCGCATGATCGCCGGCGACGTCGACACGTCCGGTAAGCACTTCCGTCTGGGAGTGCCCCATGTCGGCTGCCACGCGGAAATGCGTGCCGCGCACGCTGGAAATCGTTCCGGGCGTTTCCACGCTGAAATGCGCTGCCACGCCGGTCATCGGCGTCACGCTGCTGGTAACGCGCCCATGCTGCAGGCGCAGGCGCGTATCGACCATGCCGGTGCGGCCGTAAGCGCTCATCTGGTCCAGGTCCAGCGCGCTGTCCTGTTCGACCAACAGGCGCGATCCGTCAGCAAATTGCAAGGTAAGACTGGTGTTGGCGTCCGTGGTGACGTGCGCGCCGTAGCTCAGCGACATGCCCGGCGTCACCGTCTGCGCCTGTGCCTGGCCAGGCCACTGCACGTGGGCACTGCCCATGACGGCAATGACTTCGGCGTTGGCCGGCTGCACGCGCAACCAGCCGATCGGCACGTGCAGTGTCATGCCTGGCGGCAGGTGATAGGGATCGGCGATGTGGTTGTACGCCTGCAGTTTTTGCCAGGAAACCTCGGGCTTGAGATATCGCCCGGAAAGATCCCAGATGTTGTCGCGTGGACGGACGCGATAAGTCCAGTCGGTGGCGGACAACATCGGCGTGATCGAGAACGCCAGCAAGATAACAACGAGCTGCCGCAGCAGCCGGCTTTGGGCGGGATACATCGTGGGTCCCCCTGACAACTTCCATGCGGCATGGAACCGCATCAACGAAACGCCCCCTGCGTCACGGACATGAGCGAGATAGATGACCTTGGTCCGGGGGTCGGCAGTTCGCGCCCAATGGCTCCCTCTAATTTTGCGGCACAAGCGGGGGAATGCCAATCTGCGTGATTATCCCTGTTGGTCTTCGTCGGCAAGTTCCTGCAGCAGGTGACGCACATTCTTGAGATAGCCGGGCAATTGTCGCATAGCCACCTCGGCGTTGACGCTGCTCAGATTCTCCATCAGGGCGCGGCCTTCGGTGATGACGCGGCCCGTTGCGAAGAGCTGCAGCGCGCCCAGTGTGCGATGCAGGCTGCGTACGGCCTGTTCACCATCGTTGACCGCCACCGCCAGCTCGATGTTTTGCAGGTCTGCATCGCTCGTGCGTAACAAAAGCTGCAACATGTCCCGCCGCAGATCTTGCATGCCGGATTCGGCAAAGACGTCTTCATAGAAAGGCGCTTCGGGTTCGTCCATGTCGAGGCCGGGGCTTGGCATCCATACGCGAAGTTTTTCTTCCAGCTGGCGTAATTGCACTGGCTTGCTCAGGTAATCATCCATGCCCGCGTCGCGGCAGCGCTCGATCTCGCCATCCAACGCGTTGGCGGTCATGGCGATGATCGGCAGGCGCGTACCGCGATGCGTGTCGGACTCATGCCGCCGCCATGCCGTCGCCAATTCGTAGCCGTTCATCAGCGGCATCTGGCAATCGGTCATCAGCAGCACGTAGGGGTGCTGGCGCAATGCGTCGTAAGCGGCGCGTCCATCGCCGACGACATCGCAAGACCAGCCCAGCTGCGTTAATTGTCGGCGGATGAGGGTTTGGCTGACTGGATGGTCTTCGGCAATCAGGATGCGATTTTCCGCAGCCGGTTGCGTCATGCGCGTATCGCGGATTGCCGGTGTTGCGGGCCGCCGCAAAGTGGTCTCGCGTGAGCGAGGTGCCAGAGGCTGCAGCGCCTGCATGCAGGCCCGCACCACAGCCTGCCATTTCAGTGGATTGGCATTAAGCCGAATGTATTCCTCATCGCCATCCTCGGAGGCGTCGCTGACTCCCACGTCGACCAGGATGGGCTGCGCGGCAATCCGCGCGGCGCTCTCCCGGTCCTCCGCATCCACGAAAAGCAGATTGGCGGCAACACCCCGCCGCATGGGTTGCGAGGGCGGTATCTGCTCCACCGTCAATCCGAGCGCAGTCAGATGGGCTGTCAGCGCATTGGCGATGGCGATCGATGCCAGTCGCACGATCGCATGCTTTCCCACCGGTTCGGACGGCCGGTCGGGTTCGCGTTGCGCCACGGGGAGGCGCAGGTCCAGCGTGACCTTGGTGCCTTCGCCTAATCGACTGCTCAACTCAATGCTGCCGCCCATCAATTGCACCAGGTGACGACAGATGGCCAGGCCGAGGCCGGTGCCGCCGTAGCGGCGCGTCGTCCACGACTCGGCTTGCGAGAAGGGGGTAAACAGCGTGGCCTGCTTGTCGGCGGCGATGCCGATGCCGGTGTCGGTCACGCTGATGCGCACCCGTTGCACATGGCCATCGTCGCCCAGCACGCGCACGTGGATGGCGACGCTGCCATGCTCGGTGAACTTGCTGGCGTTGTTGAGCAGGTTCAGCAGGATCTGACGAATCCGCACGCTGTCACCAAGCAGCTTGCCGGCCAGGGTCGCCTCTGCGCCGACCTCGACTTGCAACCCTTTCTTCTGCATCGCACCGCCCATCATGCCGACCACGTTGTCGATCAGCGTGCGCGGATCGAACGGTGCCTCGTCGAGCCGGACATTGCCGGCTTCGAGTTTGGAGAAATCCAGCACGTCGTTGAGTACTTGCAGCAGTACCCCTGCCGAGTCTTCGACGGCGTGCACCAGCTCACGTTGTTCATCATCGAGCGAGGTGCGGCCGAGTAGTTCGAGCATGCCGATCACACCATTCATTGGCGTACGGATTTCATGGCTCATGGTGGCGAGGAAATCCGCCTTGGCTTTCGAGGCGCGTTCGGCTGCGTCGCGTGCAGCCAGCAGGGTCTGGTTGTGCGCGTTGATGCTGGTGGTGTCCATGAAATAGCCGATCCACTCGATCTGGTGATCAGGCAGCCGGCGCGTGCCCATTACCATGTGGATCCAGCGCAGGCCCTCTGCCCCATAGGCACGAAAATCCAGCGTCGACGTGCCTCGATGGCGCGTCGCGCGTTGCAGCAGGCGGCGTAGCGCAGGTGCATCTTCAGCGTGGATGCGGTCGTGAAACGGCCAGTCGCGCAATACGTTGGCGGTTTCCAGCAGGTCCGCCTGGTCGAGTCCGAACAGTGCATTCAGATTACCGGCGATGAACGCCAATCGCTGCAGGTGATCATTGCCACGGCGGACGGCGAACACCACCACTGGAATGCGCTGGGTAATGTCATGCAGGCTTTGCTCGGTGGCGCGCACGCTAAGTTCGATCTGTCGGTACTCGGTGATGTCGAGCACGACGCCGATGGAGCCGGTAACGGTGCCGTCGCCGGCATGCACCGGGGATTCCAATACCAGGCCGGTACGTTGCCGGCCGTCGCCGCCGAGATAGTCCAGCTCGCAGCGCTGGACTTTGTCTTCCTTTATCGCGTCTATGCTGAGTTGATGCAGGCGATGCCCCACTGGAACGTCGCCGGCATCAACCAGCCAGCGGTGCTCGGTGAGACCAAGGCTGGTTTGTCCGACGGCGCGCGCAGGATCGATGCCGAGCCGGCGCCAGCAAGCCGTATTGAGTGACCGGTAGTTACCGGACGCGTCCTTGACCAGCACAGGGAAGGGCACGGCGTCCAGCTGCGCGTGCATCGCTGCTTCCTGTTGTTGCATGGCGTCCTCGGCCTGCGCCAGCTTTTGCCGCTGCAGAAAGATCACGCGCAACACTGTCAGGGCGAGCAGCGCCGTGATGCTGAGCAGGATGGCAAGTACTACCACCGCAATGGAAACCGGGCTGGCGTCGAACCAGCTGGATACCGCATCGCTGAAGAAAAGGGCAAGGGTCACGGCGAGGTATCGTTTGAATGGATTCGCGTGGATGCTGCCCGTCATTGGCAGCTGGGCCTCATCATGCCTGTTTGCCGCGCAAGATCAATCGATGGCGGCTTCAGGGGAACCATGGGAAGTTTGGTTAGAATCCGAGGTCGCGACTGAGACCTCGTCGTCTTTCGGAGTTGTGACCGCCCCATGTCCCCGAATGGTCAGATCACCCGGATCGTCATTGCTGACGACCATCCCGTCGTGGCACTTGGTGTGCGCGCGCTCTTGAAGGAGCGTAGCGACGTGCAAGTGGTCGGCGAGGCAAGCAACAGCGGTGAGCTGCTGGCCATGCTGGTCGAGCGGCCCTGCGATTTGCTCATCACCGATTTCTCGATGCCTTATGAAGACGCCGCTGGGGACGGTCTGGTCCTGCTGCGCCGGCTGCGGCGGGAATATCCGCTGCTCCCGATCATCGTGCTGACCATGGTGCATAACCCGGCGCTCACGCGCGGGATGCTGGCCGCGGGGGTCAACGGCCTGGTCGGCAAGGTAGCCATGATGAAGGAGCTGCTGCTGGCGATCGGAGCGGTAAAGAACGGACGCACCTATATATGCGAGGCGATGCGCGAACATCTGGTCGACCATTCGCCCGAGGTGGCAGGCGATCTTGCCGTGCTTTCCCAGCGCGAAGCGGAAGTGGTGCGGCTCTACGCCAGTGGCCTGTCCGTCACCCAGATCGCCGAACAACTGCATCGCAGCGTGAAAACGGTGAGCCAGCAGAAAAACGATGCCATGCGCAAGCTCGGCGTCACCAGCAATACGCAGTTGTTCGAATACGCGCGCACTTCGGGATTGCTCTAGGGTCTGTTTGTGCGCCGTACCGCGTCATCGCTCAGTCGTGTACCGACGTACACGCCTTCGCTCTTGCTTGTCTGGCGCGCAAACAGTTACCAGCGCGAACCACGCCAATAGGGTAGACAGGTCCTAAGAAGCTTGAGAGAGCACGGCGCGCCGTAACCCCGCACCGCACGAAGCCAGTCGAACCGGCATCAGGCCGGTACGTGTTCACGCTCATCCTTTTCCTTACTCGCTGCGGCCGGTTTACGCACTCGGCGAGCGTGATTACGTGACGTGATTTTAGGAATCGTCCGATACAGGCATCTCTCCCTTAAACGCATGCTGTCTATCTAAGAGGTAACGCGAATCACCTGCGAGTGATGTGCGTTCCAGCTTTCCCGCATACCTAAGGATAGGTGTGTGTCAACGAGCCTACGTTGGCGGCAGGCATGCACTACCCCCTGTGAGTAATGCCTGTCGGGATTTTGATGCCGCAAGGACACAGGGCAAGGCAGTACCAGGACGTCGTATGTCGTTACACCGGGACCCGGCCGCACGGGGCACATGTTGTATGCGGCCATGGCAAGGAAGACATGCCGTCCTCGCTACAGCCGAGACAGGCATGGGCGTTCCTGTCAACAGTCGAATCCCGGGAAGTCGATATGCGATCCGGGAGTTGGCTGAGCGCAGGAGTCATTGCAGCGATGTCACGGGTGGGCGCAAACCTGCGATGACCTCGCCATGCCGGCTTGTCACGGATTGCACCGACGGTGCGCATATCGGCCTGCTTGTGAGGCTGCGAGTACACCAGATAGGCGCCGCGAAGATCTCCGCTATGGCGGAGCAGCGCGGAGGTAGGCCTGGCGACGATTCGCCGAGTCCCCGCTTGATGAGGTATCAGCAATGTTTCTGGACATCCGTGGTGAGGCGCTCGACCAATTGCATGCCGTGATTCATGCACATCCGCAGTGGCAGTGGGAAATCGACCGGCGCCATCGTTTCACCAAGGTGGCACAGAGTCTGCTGGATCTGCTTGGACGCGAACGCGATGCGGTGGTCGGTGAACCGGTCTATGCCTTCATGGCACAGCATGACGCTTCGCGCGCAGCACGGTTCTTCCATGCGCGGCCGCATGCTTTTTCCTGCGCGATCTCGCGTCACATCCGCGTCGACGGTACCACGGTGGCGCTGGAGTCCGATGCGGTGCGCTTGGACGATGAGGATGGCCGACCCAAGGGATACCTGGGTATCTCGCAGGGCATCATGGATATCGATCTCGCCCACAGCGAGAGCATCTACCGGATGAAAGCGATCTATGACACGGCGCCGAGCGCGCTTTGTCTGGTCGGCCGCGATGGGCGCTATCTGGCGGCGAACGCTGCCTATGCGGCTATTCACCGCGTATCGCCCGATGACCTGGTTGGCCGCAAAGTGGCCGAATTGATGCCGGGCGCCAATGAACTTATCCGGCGCAATCTCCGCTTGCTGGATCGCGGCATCAACGTGCCGCCGCAGGAGATCGAATACGGCGGCAAGTTCTATCAGATGATGGCGAACCCGGTGCGCAATCTGATGGGCCAGGTGATGGGCGTAACTGCCGCGCTGACCGACATCACCGATCGCAAGCAGGCCGAACGTAAACTCGCTGACATCAACCGACAACTCGAATACTACGCCCGCAATGATCATCTGACCGGCCTGCCCAATCGTCGTCATATCGATGAAGTGCTGGCGGACGAAGTGAGGCGTGCGGTGCGCTCGGAGCATCCGCTTTCCCTGTTGATGCTGGATGTCGATTTCTTCAAGAAATACAACGATTGCTACGGCCATCTGCGTGGCGATGAATGCTTGCGCACGGTGGCGGCGGAAGTGCGCAAAGCCTTGCATCGCTATTCCGACGTGGTAGGTCGCTACGGCGGCGAGGAGTTCGTGGCCATCCTGCCTGGTACCGATGCGATGGGCGCGCTGAAGGTGGCGGGGGCAATCATTCATGCCATCAGGGCATTGGGGCTTCCTCATGCCAAGAGCCGCTATGGCAAGGTCACGCTAAGTATCGGCACCGCCACGCTGGAGCCCAGCCCTCCGCTGCAAGGCACGGAAGAGATGTGCGATGCCTTGCTGCAAGTCTCCGACCGCGCGCTGTATACGGCAAAGCTTTCCGGCCGCAACACGGTTTACGGCATGTCCACCGGAGAACTCATCGAAGCGCAGCGCGGCCTTGCGAGCTGATCGCATGATCCAGCGCCACATCACGCATGCGGCCGGCACCATCGCGATCGGTAATACATGCGGCATGGCGCTACGCCGCTATGCGGCACAGGGCAGCACCCGCCACGAGGATGCTGCGCGCTCGCCGCTCGCCGAGCGACACCCACGGCCATAGTCCAGCCACGCCAGGTGGCGTGGATCCCCTTTTTCGATGCCTGCTCGTGGTGCGTGTTTCCAAGCGCCTGGCCGTTTGTATCGTTTGTGGATCTTCGGCTGAACCCGTTGCGCAGTTATGAAGGTAAACTTTGTAGTTTGCCTTCATAAGTATTACTATGTGCGTATGGTTAAACCGCAAGCGACTTCGGATGCGGCACGCACCATGGCGATGGCTGTGGATTTGCGTGTATTGCTTGGCAAACTCAAGCGCCGGCTGCGCGAGCAAATGGGGTCGCGCGGCCTGACATGGCCGCAAGTGTCCGTGCTCGGTCATCTGGAGCGTGAAGGTCCCGCCACGGTGACGGAGCTGGCGCGAGTGGAAGGTGTGCGCCCGCAATCCATGGGTGCCACGGTGTCTGCTCTGGAGCAGGCGGGTCTGGTGAAAGGCACGCCGCATCCGACGGATGGACGCCAAACCGTGATGTCACTGACCACCGTGGCGCGCGAGTGGATCAAGGCCAGCCGCACTGCGCGCGAGGATTGGCTGGCCCATACGATTCAGACCCGGCTTTCGCCCGCCGAACAGAACAAGCTTGCGACAGCGGTCGAATTGCTCAAACGCCTCGTGAATGACGATGACTAGCGTGCATCGGGTGATACCGACGCGTGCAGTGTGTCCTCGATCGCTCGCATAACGGAGTGCCGGATCATGTCATGGCATCACTATGTCTCGTATTTTTTGGGTGGCGCCTTTCTGGCCAATGCCGTGCCGCATATGATCAGCGGATTGATGGGTCGCGCGTTTCAGACACCGTTTGCGAAGCCCCGCGGAGCGGGCCAATCGTCGTCGACGGTCAACGTATGGTGGGGTTTCTTCAACGCGGCGGTTGGCTATGTGCTGATTTGCTGCGTGGGACGTTTTGATCTGCGAAGCATCGCCGATGTGGTGACGGCAGGCGCAGGTGCCTTGCTGCTCGCACTTATGCTGGCGCGCCGCTTCGGCCGCTTCAACGGTGGCAATCTGTGAGCATGTTCCGCTCTCTTCGCCAGTACAACTACCGTGTCTGGGCGGGTGGGGCACTGGTGTCCAATGTGGGCACCTGGATGCAGCGCATTGGGCAGGATTGGCTGGTGCTCACACAGCTCACGCATCACAACGCTTCGGCGGTAGGCGTGGTGATGGCACTGCAGTTCGGGCCGCAGATCGCGCTGTTGCCACTGACCGGATATGCAGCCGACCACTTCAATCGGCGCAAGGTGCTGCTGACCACGCAGGCGCTGATGGGGTTGCTGGCGTTGGGACTCGGTCTGCTCACCGTCACGGGCCTGGTACGCCTGTGGCACGTGGATGCCTTCGCATTGATGTTGGGTTGCGTGACGGCCTTTGATTCACCATCGCGGCAGGCCTTCGTCTCCGATCTGGTGGCGGAGGAAGATCTCACCAACGCAGTGGCATTGAATTCCACCTCGTTCAACGCCGGACGCATGATCGGTCCGGCAGTCGCCGGTTTGCTCATCGCCGTGGTGGGCACGGGGTGGGTGTTTATCGTCAATGCGGCTTCATTCGTGGCTGTGCTTTGCGCGCTGAGTTTCCTGCGGCGCGAGCAACTGCACGTCAAGCTACGGGCGCAGCGTAGCCGGGGCAGCCTTACCGAGGGATTCCGCTATGTGTGGCGACGACCGGACTTGCGTTTCGTGCTGTTGATGCTTTTCCTGTTTGGCACGTTCGGGCTCAACTTTCCGATCTACATTTCCACTATGTCGGTATCGGTGTTTCACGCCGGAGCGGGGCGCTACGGCTTATTGACGTCGATGCTGGCGATCGGAACGGTAACGGGCGCGTTGCTCGCCGCACGTCGCGCACGGCCAAGCGTGATGCTGCTGATCGGTGCGGCTACCGTGTTTGGCGTTGGGCTCACTTTCGCGGCGATAGCGCCGGATTATGTGTTGTTTGCTGCAGTGCTGGTGATCATCGGCATCGCCGCGCAGACCTTCACCACCTCGACCAACAGCTTGGTGCAGCTCTCCACCGAACCCGCCATGCGCGGGCGCGTCTTGGCGATCCTGCTTGCCATTGCCATGGGCGGTACGCCGTTGGGCGCACCGGTAGTCGGTTGGGTGGCCGACACGTTCGGGCCGCGTTGGTCGCTTGGCGTTGGTGCTGCAGCAGGATTCGCAGCCGCCAGCGTTGGCCTTCGTTATCTGGTGCGTTATCACGGACTAAAGGTGCGCGTGGATGCGGGACGCCTGCGGTTGAGCATGCAAGATGGCGGCGTATAGGAAGCCGCTTTCCCAGAGACTGTTCACATTATTCGCGTGGCCTGCCTGTCTTATGTCGGACGCGTGCCGAGGCATCATTTCTGCAGTGGGGATCGAGGGGGGCGTCCTCAACTTTGCGGCGAGCTTGAACAGCGCCGGCCCTCTCCTGCATGCAGGGGAGGGCGCGCACATTGCGAAAACCTGCGTCGCGGCGATTCCGGCTCACTGCCACGTCACGCTGACAGCCTTGCGAATGCTCTGGCTGGGAACAGTCACCGACGCGGTCGCATCCTTGTCGTCCCAATGCCATGGAGTGGTGGCCGCACCCGTGATTCGCATCGATTTCGGCTTGCCGGCTGCATGAATGTGCAGCACGTACGAACGCGATGACGGTTGGCCAGCATAGGTCCCGGTGGTCGGCGCGATCGTCAGGGTGTGCGAACCATCGGATGCTGTCGCGTAGCTGATCCGTGTCTGGGCATACTGGCCCTTGGCGTAGTCGAGCGACACGCCATCGTCTTCATACAGATCGAAGCTGCCCTTGTCGGTACCGTAAACATTGAGGATAACGGTATCGAGTGGTTTGGCGTTGGAGTAATCGCTGACTTCCTGTTCTGGAACAATAGCGCCATCGCGTACGAACACCGGCATCGCATCCACATCGTAATGAGCAGTGAAAGACGTGCCGCCTTCGTAATGTTTACCGGTGAAGAAATCGATCCATGAACCAGGCGGCAGGTAGACGGTGCGGTTGCCGCTGGCATCGAGTACCGGAGCGACCAGCATTTCGTCGCCGAAGAAGTATTCATGCGAATGCTTGTAGGCTTCGTCCAGATCCGGATACACCAGGTACAGCGGACGCAACAGCGGCATGGATTGCGTGTGCGCCTGCCACGTGTAGGTATAGATGTAGGGGATCAGTTGCGTGCGCAGGGTGAAGAACTTGCGCATCAGCGCAATGCCCTTGTCACCGTACACCCATGGCATGCGGACATTGCCTTCGCGCGGATTGGCATGCGCGCTGTGCATGCGAAGGATGGGGCTGAAGGCGCCGAATTCGATCCAGCGCGCATACAGATCGAAGGGAATCTTCGCGCCATGGAAGCCGGCGATGTCATGGCTGATATACGGCACCAGCACATTGCCGCCGCGCGCGGTGAAGGCCACTTCATACGCGAGCACCGGCCATTCCGAATAGGTGTCGCCGGTAAAGAAAGCCGGATAACGCTCGCTGCCCCAATCGCCGTACCGGCTGAGAATAAAGCCGCGCTGGCCGGTGATCTGCTGGCTATAGTCGTAGAACACCTTGTTCGTCCACAGCTGCTTGTTGAGGCCCGGCATGTCGGTCGCACCGCCACCGCCGTCGACCCACCACACATTCACGCCGGCCTGCATCAAGGGCGCGTGCAAGTCGCGCATGAAAATGTCGGCCTGTTGTTTATTGGAAAGGTCGAAGTAGATGCGCTTGGGCGGCAGTACATCCCTGATCGCGACCGGGCCGCGGAAAATGCCGCCGCCTTGTTCGCCCGCCACCACACGCAGCGCGATGGCATTGTTCTGCCCTGGGCGCACATAGGGCTTGATGTCGCTGTAGGTGAGGCGGCGCGGCCACTGCACGTGGCTATGCTGCACCTCCTTGCCGTTGACGAAGATGCGATACGTCTGGCCGACTTCGCCCAGATACACATACAGTGCACCGGGCAGGTGGGTGGGCAACGTCACCGTGGCTCGATACCAACCGATGCGTTGGTCATCCGGATAACCCTGCTTCTGCCACGACTGATCCGTGCTGATGGGTTTCCAATGGCGATCGTCGTAGTCAGCGGCGAACCAATGCTGGCTCATGCCTTGATCTTTGGGATCCGGTGCGAATTTCCACAGCTTGGAAATATCCAGATCAAAGGTAGGCTTGGGCGGCAACGGCCGTCCGAGCGCCTTGAGGATCTCGGGCGCATGGCTGTCGTTGAAAGACAGGATGCTTTCCTTCGTACCCGCATAGCCTGGGTGATCGTTGAGGCTGAGCTTGATGCCATGATCATGCAGCCATCTCAGGAACTGATCCGGATGTGGAATCAGCGGGCTCCAGTCATAGCCGCCCTGCCAGCCATAGTTGTGCCATGCGAAATCCAGCACCAGCGTATCGAACGGAATATGGTTTTCCCGCAGACGCGATAGCTCGTCTTCCAGATAGTGCTGGTTGTAGTGCTCGAAAGCGGGAGAATGCGCGTCTGCCGTATCCGGGAAATATTCGAAATTGAAATCGGTGACCCAATTGCCGAGCGTGTAACGCGGAATCATCGGAATGGCGCCGCACAGCTGCGCATACTCTTGCAGCACTTGCCGATAGTTGTGCTGATAGGTGAAAAGATACCAATCCTGCCCGTAGGGTTGCGGCCGCGGCGTGATCCAATCCGTCTGCGGTTGCGCCAAGGGCGTCTTGCTGTCATCGATAAAGGCAAAGCCGCTGCGACTGAGCAATCCGGGTTTGGCTGGCTCCAGCGGAATATCGATGCCGGGAATGATGTCGTTGATCGGGCTTTCCAGATCCATCCTGCCTTTGGGCAAGTTCACCGCGCCAACGTGATCGAGCGAATAAGTAAGGCCGCCCAGGTTCTGCGTGTCAACCTGGCCGGGATGCCATGTATGCGGCGCACTCCCGGTATCGGCCCATGTCACTTGCAGGTTGCTTGCGCTGAACGGGCCCGAATCGAGGCGATAGCGCAGTGTCAGCTCATGGGTATGGATCACCAGCCAGCCGTTTTCCCTGGACGACTGGATCGCCACCGCCGGCCAGTTGCGCTTTTGCACCACAGCAGTGGCAGCGTCAGTGAAGGCGCCGTTCGGTGCGTATTCCATGCGTACCAGTGACGGCGTCAGAAATTCGAAGCGTGCATGGCCGGCCACAACGGCAGAAGTGCTTGGTGTATCGGCATTAACGACGAGCGGCAGTGAAACGAACCCCGTCAGCGCGACGAGGAGCATGCGGCGAAAGCATCTCATGCGGGGATCTCTTGCAATCAGCGGGACGGCCCCGTTCTTATACTCGTCATCAGCCGATAATGGCACCCTTGGTCAGGCATCGCGGCGACGCAGCACACGCATGCGTTGCGAACGATCGCGAATCGACATGTCGATGGGATGCCGGAAGTCATGGCCAGCATCCTGCGATGACATGGCACAAAAAAGGTGGAGGCGTTGCGCCCCCACCTTTTGGGTTTGCATCGTTACTGGGTCAAGGTGGTGATCAATCCCGCCTTGGGGCTGCCCCAGCCGGTTACCAGGTCATAACCGGTCACTGCCGAATAGCTGCCGGACTTGCCGCTGGTGATGTCGTGGAAGTCGTTGGCATAGGTGCTGGTCAACGATCCGCCGGACTCATTCTCCGGATAAATGGTCGCGTTGAACGAGCCGATTCGAGAACTGCCCTGCGCCACTAACTGCTGATTGACCAGAGCGATGAAGCCGGCCCACATCGGCGCGGCGAAGCTGGTGCCGCCGTACTCGTTAGCCGTGCAACTGGTCTGGTCGGCACAAACGTAGAAGGTGAAGTTCGCATTCGCGGCCACGTCCGGTCCATTACGGTACTTGGTCGATCCCTTGTTGCTGGAATTGATCACGCCGGAAATCTGCTGCCAGGAGGGAATCGCGATGTCATCCGGCGAAATGCCGCCGCCGCTATCCACCCACGCTGTTTCCGACTTCCATGGGCCGCCAGCGCTGCTGGTGGTGAGATCCGTGCCGCCTACGGAGATGACATACGCATCATCGGCCGGCCACGCTTCGTTGCGCCGCGACCAGGTCGAACTGTCGCCAGAAGCCGCGAAGAATGTCTGGCCCTGTGCCGCCATTTTTTCGAAATACGGATCCAGCGTCGACGGATCGTCCGGGGTCCAGCCCCATGAGCAACCAATGGTGGTCGGCAATGGACTATGCGTGGTCATCGCGCTGATGATGGCCGTGTCGGTCGAACCCACGTACATCACCAGGCTGGCCAGATTCGGCGCCATGCCGATGGCCTGCGTCATGTCGAGCGTCTGCTCGGTATCGTCGCAGCCTTGCGAATACACGCACGAGGTGCTGGTGCCGTCGGTCGAATACAGCGTGACCGGCACGTTGTTGGTCTGTCCGGCGTTCTTGAAATAAGTATTCAAGTCGGTGAGATCGGTTCCATAGAACTCAAGCAGGCCCAGGTTTTCGCCTTGGCCGGTGAGCGCGGTGCCGCCGTAATAAGCAGCGCGCATATCGCTGCCCAGGAACGACGCCGAAGGACCCGAGCCGGTAGTGGCGTGCGATACCACCGCTTCCGTACTGATGCCGTGTGCCGCGGCATAGTCGCTCTTCTTCACGTAGAGCGGCTTCGGAATCGAATAATTATCCAATCCCGAAACGTGCCACAGAGGAATCGCCAGCGAGGTGGTCGGTTCGCGATCCGGGCTGAAGAAAAGGCGGTTCTCGGTAGGGTGCCTGTAGGTGTGCATCTTCACGTTGAACGCGGCTTCCACGGCGGAAACGGGGCCGACGATTTGGATGTCCATGCCATCACGGCTGCCGCCGGTGATATGGAAGCCATAGCGCGTGAGGTATTGCACTACCGTGTCGTAGTCGTTTTGCGTGGGACCGAAGCGTGCAGTGAATTCCTTCGGCGTGAGGTATTGGTGATAGATGAGGCTGGCCGGGTTGTTGACATCGGCCACGAACGCATCGAGGCCTGCCTTGTCGCGCAGCGGCAACACCACATTGAGACTCATCAGCTGCGTGGCAGGCAGGTCACCGACCATCTGCGCGGTATGGGCATTTACCACACTGCGCACGTGGTGTGTATAAAACTGCGCAGCGTTCACTGCCGTGCTTGCGCCAAACGCAAGCATGACAGCAATCGAGAGTCCGCAGGTTTTGCGTGTCAGGCCGGAAAGGCCGCGCGTGAAACGTGTTCCAGTCGAATCTGTTCTAGTCATCGCAAGCTACTCCCTTAGTGAGTGACACAGAAAGAAAGAATCGAGGAAACAAACGTTGTTGCTCCCCTCCCCAGGGGTGCCAAATGGCCGCAGGAGCGTAAGCCCGCATTTGTAGTTATCAAGTGAAACTAATCGGTTTTTTCCTGAGAAAAATTCTTGCGCACGGTATCGAAAAAAGTTACCTGCCATTCTGCCAAGCAGTTCACGACGTGACGGTCAAAAAGGGTATGCCGTTCGTCCAAATGCGCTCGCGTTTATAAAGAACACCCTGTACTGAGAAAAGACGGCTCATCGCTGTAGAAAGACCTCCCCACATACAGCGATGAGATGTCGGTCACAGAAAATGTGCCGCGTGACGCACCCGTTGCCAGATAGAAACAGATGAAGGTGCACAAACCTCGTTGACGTCCGGTGGCCGTACAAAGTTTGGCTAAGCATTGCCTGGGGGATGAGGTGTTGCCAGGAAAGCAAACCGTTGGCTTACGCAAGCGCGGGGGAATGGGGAGTGCCTCCTGGAGAGCATCTCAGTCGATTAGGTCATATATGCCATTGGGTTATTGCGTCGCGGCGAGATTTCGAGGCAAGATCGAGCGAGAATTCCTACGACAAGACACAAAAGAGACGTATAGGCGTCCAAAGCGGGAATGAAGCGCTCGTGCGCTTTTTTCAGACCGAGAATTTAGATCGATCTAAACTTAGGGGTTTGCTGTGCCAAATGATGTCGGGCACGTTGCCGTGCCATCCATGCCGATCCGGCTGATCCGCGCTGTGCTCAGTTGCGCCCTGCTGACCGTGACCAGCGCCGGCGTCGCCGCGCAGGGCAGTTCGCCCGCCGATGCCGTCAATCCCTTGATTGGCAGCAGCCAGGGCGGAAATACCTATCCGGGTGCAGTCGTGCCGTTCGGCATGCTGCAATGGAGTCCTGAAAACACGCGCGGCAAACACACGCGCACGGCATCGCCCAGTGGTTATCAGTTCGATGCCAGGCGCATCCGCGGCTTCAGCCTGACTCACCTTTCGGGTGCGGGTTGCGCCGGCGCGAGCGGCGACATTCCCATGATGCCGGTGACCGTGCCGGTGACGATATCGCCCTCGGCGGACTTGCATGACGAACGCTATGCATCTGATTTCAGCCATGCTGCCGAGCACGCCACCGCCGGTCGCTATGAGGTCAAGCTTGCCAATGGCGTAGAGGTGGCGCTGGCCGCAGCGGTGCACAGCGGCATGGCCAGCTTCGATTTTCCCAAGAACGCGCCTGCCAATCTCCTGATTCGCACGTCCGACTCCGAAGTCGGCAGCAGCGATGCATCGGTCATGGTTGATCGAAACGAGCATACCGTCAGCGGCTCTGTCACCAGCGGTAACTTTTGCGGTTATCTCGCCAAGGCTGACCAGCATAGTTACTACACGCTGTATTTCGTGGCGCAATTCGATCAACCGTTTACTGCGACCGGCACTTGGCAAGACGCGGTGGTGCACACCGGATCCATCAGTGCCAAAGGCGGTACTGGCTACGACAGCAAAGGATTCCCCACGCCAGGCAAAGGATCCGGCGCATGGGTTGCTTTCGATCCGGCCAAGGGACCCGTGCACGTACGCGTAGGTATTTCGTACGTCAGCGAAGCGAATGCGCGTGCGAACCTCGCCGCGGAAATCTCGCCCCAGGCGACACTGAAGCAAGTCAGCGCACGCGCGCATGAGGCGTGGAATCGCATGCTGGCACGCATCACCGTGGATGGCGGCACTGCCGAGCAGCGCACGGTGTTCTACACCGCGCTCTACCATTCCTTACTGCACCCGAATGTCTTCAGTGACGTCAATGGCGAATACCGCGGTTTCGATCAGAAAATCCACCGCGTGCAGGCGCCGCAGAAAATCCAGTACGCCAATTTCTCAGGTTGGGATATCTACCGCTCGCAACTGCAACTGGTGACCTGGCTGTTGCCCGAGGTCGGCAGCGATATCGCCCAGTCGCTTTACAACCAGGCACAGCAAAACGAGGGCGAATGGGATCGCTGGACGCACAACAGCGGCGGCACCCATGTCATGAGCGGCGACCCGGCGGACCCTGCGCTGGCGGATATCTATGCCTTCGGCGGTCGTGATTTCGATCTGCGCGGCGCGTACGCATCACTGGTGCGCGCGGCTACCGTTCCCACCCAGCATGACCTGTCGGATGATGGCTGCAATGTGGAGTGCGTCGGCGAGCGCCCGTCGCTCGACCAATGGCTGAAGCTGCATTACATCGCCACGACCTCGCATTCCTGGGGTGGCGCCGCGGAAACACTGGAAGACGTCACTGCGGACTTTGCGTTGTCACAGCTGGCCGATGACGTGAACGACGCTGCCCACGCCAAGCTCTTCCTGACGCGCGCCGGTTATTGGCGCAATCTGTACAACCCCAAGGCCACGCCGGAAGAGGGATACATCCAGAACCGTAACGTCGACGGCAGTTGGCCCAAGTTCTCGCCCGCATCCGACGACGGCTTCGTCGAAGGCAGTGCAGCCGTGTATGTATGGATGGTGCCGTTCGACGTGCATGGCCTGTTCGAGGCCATGGGCGGCGACAAGCAGGCAAGTGCAAGACTCGATCGTTTCTTCCACGACAAGCAAGGTCACTGGGCCGTTACCAACGCCGGTCCATTGCACGCCGAGTTGAATAACGAGCCGTCCGTTGAAACACCGTGGCTCTACGATTTCGCAGGCCAGCCGTACAAGACGCAAGACACCGTACGCACCGTGCTCGACCGCTACTGGAAGAACGCGCCGGACGGTATCCCCGGCAATGACGATCTGGGCGAGATGTCCTCCTGGTACGTCTGGTCGGCCTTGGGTTTGTATCCGGAAATACCCGGGCGCGCGGAATTGCTGGTCAGTAGCCCCTTGTTCCCGCATGCCGTGGTGCATCGTGCAAACGGTGACCTCACCATCGACGCGCCCCATGCCTCATCGGCCGTCCGCTTCATCCATGCGCTATCGCTGGATGGTCACGCTTATGGCAAGCCGTGGTTGCCGGCTGACGTCGCTCAGCATGGCGGACATTTGAGTTTCACCTTGCAGCGTACGCCCGATGGCACTTGGGGAAGTGCCCATAAGGACGCGCCGCCTTCTTTCCCGCCGCCTCAAAGCTAGGCGGGGAAAGATGCCGGCGCATTTTTCCGGCAAAAAATTGGATCGATTGAAGGGCCATAAAAGCACGAACGATTGAGCCAGCGCCTGAAAGGGGAAAGGGTTTCAGGACGACGCAACCGGAACGGATGGGGAAGTTCTACCGGTTGCCTGGATAGGGAGCGTCACGGGGAGCACGCCGCAGGCGCGGCGTGCTTATCACGACGTAGGGGAGGACCAACAACATGAAGTCCCAATGGGTGTGCGTACTCGCAACCTCGCTGCTCGCGTGTTCGATTACGCAAGCATTCGCGCAAGATACTTCTGCACCATCGCAACAAAATTCCACTTATCAAACCACATCATCCAGCACCCATTCGACCGGCAGCGATCAAACGCCGTCCAAGCCGGTCAAGAAGCTGCAAGTGGTGCAAGTTACCGGTTCGATGATTCCAAGGGCGCAGGTCGAAGGGCCGACGCCGATCACCACCATCACGGCCGCCCAGATCGAAAAGCAGGGCTTCGTCGATACCTACGACGCATTGCGTTCGCTGCCTGTCGCAAACGGCTCGGTCGAAGACCCGCAATTCACCGGCGGTTTCACGCCCGGCGCCAAGACCATCAGCCTGTTCGGCCTGAGCCCGGACTTCACCTTGACATTGCTCAACGGCCGGCCCATGGCCAGCTATCCGTTGGCCTATAACGGCAGCACCAATATCACCGATATCTCCAATATTCCGGTGGGCCTGATCGATCACATCGACGTGCTGACCGGCGGTGCTTCCTCCATCTACGGTTCGGCGGCCATTGCCGGTGTGGTCAACATTGTGTTGAAGGATCACATCGAAGGCACGCACATCGATCTGCGCTACGGTGATTACAGCGAAGGCGGCGGCGCCAGCAAGCGCATCCAGCTGAGCTCCGGCCACAGCTTCGGCAAGTTCGATATCAGCGGTGGCGTGCAGCTTTCCAAGCAAGACCCGATCTGGGGCTATCAGCGCAGCTATATCGATTCCTATGCGGACGATCCCGATCCTGCCGGCCGCGTGAACTCACGTACCTTCCTGCGCCTGAACCTGGAGAACAACCAGTACATCGATCCGGGCGCAGCGACGTGTGCTCCGCTGAGCTATCTCTATCAGGGCAGCACCAGCTACAGCTATCGCAACAACCTCGGCTATTACTGCGGCAGCCCCAAGAACGTCAGCTTCGCCACCCTGGCCAACCAGGAAACCGATGCCGACGGTACGCTGTTCCTGCGTTATCACCTCAACGATCACACCACGCTTTATTCGGACGTCCTGTATAGCTACAGCAACCCGACCTATGTCGGCGGCAGCCCGTTCTGGAACCAGTCGTTCTACAACCAGACCACCGGCCAATACGAAGAGTGGCAGCGCATCTTCGCGCCGGAGGAAATCGGCGCCGACGCCACCGACCAGCATGTGTTCACGCGTTCGTACAACATCAGCATCGGAGCGCGTGGCCAGATCGGTGACGACTGGAACTACGACGCTTACTACAACCGTTCGCAGACCAATCTGGAACGCAAGACCAATGACTTCGTGGCTCAGAACGGTATCGACAATTACTATCTCGGGCCGCAGCTCGGTACGGACGCCAACGGCTATCCGATCTATGCACCCAACCTGGATCGCCTGTACCAGCCGTTGACGAAGGCCTTGTATGACGAGTTTGTCGCGCCCAACGACGCAACATCAGTGACCTGGACCCAGAACGAAACCTTCACCGCCAACACCACCAGCTTGTTCTCGTTGCCGGCAGGTGATGTAGGCGCCGCGGTGATTGCCCAGACCAGCAACACACGCTTCTCCAATGCCTCGGCCAGTCCGCTGGCGGCGGAAGGCTATTTCCGCGGCGTCACCGGCAGCACCACGGCAGGGGGTGCCAGCAACCAGTTCGCATTCGGTGGCGAATTGCAGGTGCCCTTGCTCAAGCAACTCACCGCGGACATGTCTGCGCGCTTCGACAAATACAACTACGGCGGCCGGGGCCATGGTCGCCCCACCTACAAGCTTGGCCTGGAATACCGCCCTTTCGATACCTTGTTGATTCGCGGCAGCTATGCCACGGCGTTCCGCGCACCGGATCTGTTCTATCTGTTTTCGGCGCATAGCAGCGGTTACACCACCAACACCGACTACTACAAATGTCGCCAGGGCGGCTATAACTCGGCCACGTACAGCGAGTGTCCGTACAACGGTCAGTCCATCCTGGGGGTTAGTTCCGGCAACACCGGCCTGATGGATATCACCGCCAAAACACTTACCTTTGGTTTTGTGTGGTCCACATCGGACAACAACCTGAGCTGGTCGGTCGACTATGACGCCATCCGCATCAACAACGAAGTAGTGACGTTGAGCACGGATGAAATCCTGCAAGAAGAAGCCGATTGTCGCCTGGGCAAGTCGGAGAATGGCGCGACCGTCTACGACATCAACTCGCCGACCTGCCAGCAAGTGCTTGGCGAAGTGGTGCGCTACCCGCTGTCTGACCCGGCCAATCCGGGCGGGATCAAACAGGTCAACACTTATCCGATCAACGTGGCGTCGGAATACCAGACGGGTATCCAGTCATCGGTCAAGTATCGTTTACCGACGGAGCATTTCGGTTCGTTCCAGTTCGGCCTCGACTACTATGACGAGCTGAAGCACACGTACCAGGAAAAGGCCGGCGATCCGACCATCAACTACCTGTGCTGTGACAACAACGACGAGTTCAAGAGTCGCGTGAGCGGTACCGTTACCTGGAATATCGGCAAGTGGAGCTCAACCCTCTATGGTCTCCGCGACGGTCCCACCTGGAACTCCATCGGTACGAGGAACAATATCGGACCCTGGATTACCTTCAATGGCAGCATCGCCTACAAGGTATTGCCGAAGACCACCGTCTCAGTCACCGCCAACAACATCTTCAACAAGCGTCCGCCCATGGATCCGACCAATACCGGTTGGCCCTTCTTCGATGTATTTGACTACAACGCATTAGGGCGTTCGGTATACGTCGACGTGGGCTTTGATCTAGGTATGTGATAGCAACCCCGCCGGGGTGTCGAGCGTCAGCGAGGCACCCCGGCCAATCCCCAAGCAACACATCGATACGAGGTAAAACGCCATGCAACGAAAACACTGGATGACCTATGCAGTTGCCGCCATCACGCTGGTCGCGGGCGGTATGGTCCATGCGCAAGAGCCGCACAACACGCTTACCGCGCAGGAAAAGGCCCAGGGCTGGCGTTTGCTCTTCGACGGTAAAACGCTCAAGGGCTGGCATTCGTACTTGCAAAGCGGCCCTGGCAAGGACTGGAGCGTGCACGATGGCGCGATCATGCTGGAGAAGCGCGTGCACGATCCGGAAAAGCATTTCCAGGATCTGGTCACCGATGCCGAATATAAAAACTTCGATCTGAAAGTGTCATGGAAAATGAATCCCTGCGAAGACAGCGGCGTCATGTTCTATGTGCATGAAGATCCCAAATTTGCCTACACCTTCGAAACCGGCCCGGAAATGCAGATCGCAGATCTGGCCTGCACCAAACCGGATAGTCGCGTTTTGAAGGAACGCTCCGGCGATCTGTTCGACATCATTTCCTCCGACGTGGAATGGGTCAACGAAGCACCGCAATGGAACCATTTCGAAATCATTGCCGATAACGGACACGTGCAGTTCTTCCAGAACGGCCACAAGGTGGTGGATACCCACCTGTGGGACAGCGAATGGAAGCAGCTCGTTTCCAAAACGAAATTCGCGGCATGGCCTGGCTTCGCCGCCTTCCAGCAAGGACATATCTCGCTGCAGGGCACCGAGGACAAAGGCGCCGAACCGATCCGCATCTGGTTCCGCGATATCAAGATCAAGGAGCTTTGAGGAATCAGGCTGCGTCCATTCCCGGATGCCTTGATGCCTGATCTGCGGCGCATCCTGCACGCCGGTTTTCAATCCCCATTTGGCCTGTCTCTCGACAGGCCTTTTTTTGTTCGAATCCGCGCCAGCGAATATCGATGGCGCCACGTTCGGCGAACGCTTTTACGCTGTTACGGCGGCATCGTTGCGCCCTTCAAACGTCACGATGGCGTTCCATCCGCGTGCGTGCCGACCATCGTCGGTTTCGATGGTGGCGTTGTGAGACCTGGCTCTGCCGCCGGATGTCACTTGTACACGGCATGCGTTTCAGCCTCGTCGAGAGATGGGCGCTTTGATTTTTTTGCACGGCAGCGAGTGAGAAGGCCGCGTGGGCATGCGCAAGACAATCACTGAGAAGCCAGCGACGAAGGCGGGAGCGGTCACGTGTGAGGCGCTTCTTACGAAAGAGTGCCGAGGGGGCCGCTCCCTTTTGGCCCGTAGCAGGCGGCGTACTTTTCGGCTTAATGCATGGAGGGCGATGACTGGGCCAGCTTTCGATGCGCGATGTCGCTGTTGCGCTGTCCCAACTCAATCAATAGCGCCACGCCCCACATGGCGGTTGCCAAATCATCGGTATTCGGTCGGTCGGCGCAGACCAGCAGTTCATTCAGGCTTTGCGCCATGGCGCGGGCACCTTCCAAAAACAGGCTGGCATCGTCGAGCAGGCGAAACGGGTCGGCGTTCGGCTCCAGGTGATAGCACGCACCGAGCGTGAACCAGGTATCGGGTGTTTCATGTTTCATGGCGTATTCCTTGGCGCAGCCCATCGCCATCGCCGTTCCGGTGGGAACGGTGTGACAACAAGCATGGATGTGGGGAGGGGGTAGAGCAGAGCGCGATGCTTATGCCCGGATGAGTATTTGTTGGCGTGCCGCATGGAAGGCGCCGCTGCTCGCGTGTGCTAGCGTTTCGGCATCGACCACGACCTTATGAGGCGAAACGGGCCGGCCAGGCGGCAAGCAGTCAAGCGGGTGACGAACCGCGTGTCGCACGTCCTTGGCCGATCCGGACGACGAACGGCCATGGGTAAACAGATCGAAGACGCTGTTGCGGGGGATGGCGTGACAATGCGTGGCGACGACAGGCCATGCTCCCGGGGTTTGCTGAGACATCGAACGCTCCTTTGCGCGATGGGCAAACCGCCGCCCGCACAGCGCGGGCGGCGGACGTGCCGGGGTAGGAAACCGGTAGTCACGTGACCCGGCCAGGCCAAAGCCTGCCCGACACGCCCGCCATAAACGCGGGAGTGTTAGCGCATGAAAAAAGCGCCGATCCGGCGCCTTCTTTCGCGCCGTGACTAAACGGGTTCCTACACCCGGTCGCTGATTTGGCAGCGACGCGTGCAAACTAAAACTCGCTTACATTGCCGTCAAGCGAATACATCGCGGGTAGTGTCTCAATGATGGGCTTACGAGCTTGTTGTGGGGTTGTGTCAAAGACGCAAACTGATCGAGACCGCCGAAGCGGCGGCGCGGGTTCGCGGCGGTCCACTCCCGTCATTCACAAGAATTTGACGCGTGGCGCCTTGTCATGGCGAAACACCAAACTTGGCCGAGCCGATTCGCTACCATCAAGGCGGTGCCATACAAGGGGGTGTTATGGACGACAGCAACAACAACTCCAACCGACGCAACAGCGGCGGCTTTCCTCCCCTTCCGTCGCCGAGCCGTCGCGTAAAGACTGGGACCACGCCGCCGCAAAGCCCGCAGACCTCGCCGCGAGGCAGCAGTTCGAGTTCCGATGATGATCTTATGGCCCGCTTCCTGAGGCTGCGCGACGACCTTCCTCAGAGTACGCGGCAATCATCGTCGGAGGTGGGACTAGGGTTCCTCGATCTGCCGAGCGTGCCGAAACACCCGATCGGTACCCGAAACCAGTCCGCCACGTTCAAAGAGCTGGAGGGAGGTAAATCGTCGGGTGGGGCTACGGACACCATTACCCCCACCTCTCCGCGTGAATTCAGCGCCATCCAGACGTCCAAGCCGAAACCAAAATTCGAGCAGGATTACCAGCGTATTCATACCTTGCTGCAGAACAAAGACGAGGTAATGGGGCACTTCCAGAGCCTGGAATCCAGCCTGGAAAGCGGTGTGCGGCTGAAAGATGCGCTCTATCAAACCGAACAGCAGCATGGCTTTGCGCCGCAGATCCATCGCGTCAGCGGCCTGCAAAGCAATGAAGACTTCATGGGCATGGTCAACGAACGTGTTTTATTCAAGGACCGTGGCGCAGCGCGTGACCATGGCGAAAACACGCATCGCTTGCAGTGGTATGCGGTTGCCAAGGATATGGAAACCAACCCCCAGCACTACACCACCACCAAGGCTTCCGATCTCTATAAGGGCCTGGCCGAACGCTACCAGCAAGGTCAACGAAGCAAGTACCACTGGATGTCGCTGTTCGATCACGATTTCGAAAGCAAGGATTTCCGGCAAGCCGAAGTGCTGCATTCGCACCTTAAAACGCAACAGACGCTGCCTCGTTTGGGCGCGGCGACGTTAGCCGAAGATACCAAGCGCGGTAAGTTGGGGCCGGATCTGGACCGATTGAGAAAAGGGCCGGAACGTAATGCGAAAATCCAAGAAATGGAAAGGAACCCGATTCAATCGGGTCACGCGCAGAAAGTGCAAGAGTACAAGACGGGCGAAAACCATCAGCCCCGTGTGCGCTTGGAGGGCGAGCAACCAAAGAGTACGCCTATGAGCTTTCAACCCATCACCCGAGGTGGGAAAACATAACTGGCGGAGACGATTTGCATCTTTCTAAGCATTTCCCAAGGGGAATCATCCGGGTGTTGTTTGTTTGCCTTCTCTCAATCAAAGCGCCAACTCGTATTTGGCACCCGGGCCACGGCCGGAGCTGATGTTTCGAATGCAAGCTTTCTCCAACAAGTCCGATAGATGGCGACTTGCTGTTGGTTTGGATACCTTGGTAATCGCACGGTAGTTCTTGGCCGAGAACGTCAGTGTTTGGTCCGATTCCAGATCTTCCATGATGCGTACAAGAAATTTGCGTTGTTCCGGCATCAGATGGACGTCCTTGATCCGCTCCCAAAACCGCGCACGCACGATGGTCGCGCCGATTCGCTTCAGCGCCTGCTCAATGCTGAGCTTGAGCGTGGTAAGAAACCAAGTGAGCCATGGAGTGATATCCAGGCCGGATTTTTGACTGGTTTCGAGGATGTCGTAATAACCATTGCGGTCGGCAAAGATCTGCTCTGACATGCTGTAGAGGCGGATAGCCGTGTGCTCGGCCTGTGCCAATGCGAGGTCGGTAATAGCGCGGGTGAGGCGACCATTGCCATCTTCGAAAGGATGGATGGTGACGAACCAGAAGTGTGCAATGCCCCCGCGCAACAGCGGGTCGATGCGCGAGGCATGGTGCGTGTCTTCAAACCAGGCCAAAAATTGTTCCAGCTGTTTTTCGAGACCGGCGCGCGGCGGTGCTTCGAAATGAACGGTTTGCCGGGTCTCGGGGCCAGAGACGACGCGCATAGGCGCATCGCTGCGCAGATCGCCGATCACGATGGCATGGTGAAGGTAGCTCTCTTGGGGGGTTGGAAACAGCAAGGTGTGCCAGCGCTTGAGTCTGGTGATGTCCAGTGACTGTTCGTAGTGCTCGGTGATGTCGAGCATGAGTTCGGCGAGACCCTCGCTGCGCCGGGTCCGGCGTGCCTGGGTTTCCGCATGAACGCCTAGGCGTTTGGCCAGCGACGAGCGAACCGAAGCTACGTCAAGCTGTTCGCCCTCGATCTTGGAGGAATTGATGATGTTGTCCAGCAAGGCGATCAGTTCTTGTTGTTGGCGAGCGCGCTCATTAATCGCGCCGGCGGCACCTAGCAGGCGGCTTTGCATATCGCGGCACGCCTTTATTAAAGGCGCCAATGCCGGTTCGTTGTAGGTAAAGGCAGGCCAATCAGGCCGCTGCCAGATCCATTCGACGCTCATGACCGACCTGTCCCGTGCGAGGGGTGAGCCTTTTTAGGGCATAATGGGCTCACCAGATGAGCCTATTATGCCAACAAATAGGCTCTCTCGCGTTCTTTCCCTCTCCAGCTTCAGATGAGCCTATTCCGGTGTTCGATAGGCTCATCAGGCGGGGTAGCGGGATCCATGCCCATGGCGCGAGGCCGCCAGTCATGCAGCTTGCTGGGATAAGTCGCGCCGACATCCCGTGACAATAGTCCAGGCGCACTTCTGATGAGCGTGCCGAAGATGGCGCCAGGGTGGATGGTATTGCTGTGATCCATGGCAGTTGTCAGCGCATGCAAAGGCTGCGGTGATGAGCGGCGTATGTACCCGACATCGGCGTCGACATGATCAGCAACGACCCACATCATCGTTGACGCACCGTCATTTTCAATCGTTCTCGTCATGGCGATCAGCGAAGGGCGATTGAAAATGGTTGTGTGCATTTGCATGCTAAGCGATGAGATTTGTCTGCTCTTATAAAAGAGCGACAAAAAAACATGCATTGTGCTTTGACGATGCAATTCAAATTCCTACAATCATTGCCTTACACATTTGGCATCGTGCAATGAGGTTATGGGCATTGCTCTCTCGATGTTATGCACGCGATGCGCGAAAAGTGACGAATGGAAAAGCGATGTGCGGCGAGCAATCAACGCTGCCGCACAAGCAAGTCATTCAAGGAGATGATGCATGTTGGTATTACTCGTGGGCGCGAGCGGCGCCGTCGGCTCTTTGATCGGTCAATATCTTGAAGCAGCTGGCCACGATGTCATCCACGCTGGACGCGAGAGTGGCGAATTACTGGTGGATATCGCCGATCAGCAAAGCGTGAAGGCGCTTTTCAATGCGGTGGGAAAAGTGGATGCGATCGTCTCGACCACCTGCGACGTTTGCGTCGATCCGAGCCTGAAGATGGGTGCGCGGAAAATCGAGGCGGAGCTCGAATATCGGGTGTTCGGCCAGGTTCGTCTTGCACTCATCGGCCAGCATTTCCTGAATGAGAAAGGCTCGATCACGCTCACGAGCGGCATCCTCTCGGAAGAGCCGGTTCTTGATGATGATGTAAGTGCCGCGGTCGCCAACGCCACCATCGAAGGATTTGTACGGGGTGCGGCGACAGAGCTAAGGCGCGGTTTGCGGATCAACGCGGTGAGCCCGACGCTTTTCATGGAGTCCGTAGCGGATTACGACATGTATCTGTCGAGCCTGGGTACTGTTCCCGGCGAACGCGCTGCGCTCGCCTACCAACGTAGCGTCAACGGCGCAAAGACGGGGCGCATCTACAACGTCTGGTAAGGGCAACAGGTACCTCGGCGCCATCGGCCTCCCGAGGACTGGAATATGCGCCTCGGCAGGACGGTGCTTCAATGCGCCATCATCCGGTAGAACTAGATATAGAAGCGGCCGATGGCCTGAACCAGGGCAGTCGCGACTGGATGAGGAATGCAGGATCTTTGTGACAGCCATCAGGCGCTTCAGCTATCCCAGCTAAGATGAAAGGGGGCAAAGCTTAGCGCCGACTCGGGGATCCGTCATGTCAGATTCCGAATGGGAAACGTTCTCGCCGCTTGCTCTAGCAAGGACCCTTGGCATCCTGTCCCTGATCGGGATCGTCGCCGGTGGATTCGATATCGGCTATGTCCATAGCACTTTGATTGTGGATGGCGATGTCTCGGCAACCGTACACAACATCCGGGATCACGAGGTGCTATTCCGCTTGGGCTTTGTCGCGCACCTGGTCGTACTGCTATGCAATATTCCCAATGAAGTCATCGGCTTCATCTTGTTCAAGCGCGTGAATGCAGTCATCGCTGCTACGTCGGCGTGTTGCGGGCTGGTGGGAACGGCTGTCGAAGGAATCGACATGCTCAATGCCTACGTACCTTTGCTGTTCGTGGCCAATGGCGACACATTCGCCGCTCTCGGCCATGAGTCGCTGCAAACCTTGTCGTATACCGCGACGCAGCTGCAGGATGCGGGTCTTCTTATCGCATTCGTGTTTTACGGTGTCGATGAGTTGCTGGCGGGATTCCTGGTTTTTCGCTCCCGGTTTCTTCCGCGCATCCTCGGCATTTTGCTAGGGCTGGCCGGATTCTGTTATTTCACGGATGGCATCACCAAATTCCTGCTGCCAGCACTGCACGCACACGTGCTTCCTTATTTGCTTTTTCCATGTTTGCCCGGTGAGGGCTTGTTTGCCTTATGGCTGGCGACGAAGGGCTTGGATGTTGCGAAGTGGCGGGCTTGGACAATGGGAGTGTGAAAGGGTTAGAAGGCACCGCTTGACTCGGGTATCAGGCATCGTAAACACGATACGCTCCAACTTGGTCACATTTCGGAGGCTCAGATGAAGAGGGTTACAGGTATCGGAGGAATCTTTTTCAGTGCGAAGGATCCCGTCGCTCTGCGAGCTTGGTACAAGCAACACCTGGGAATCGACGTCCAGGTATGGGGAGGCACGGCATTCAAGTGGGTGGACGCAACGGGTCATCCGACGCACGGAACGACTGCATGGTCCATCGGGGCTGCTGATAGCGGACACTTCGCACCAAGCAAGTCGACCTTCATGATCAATTATCGTGTCGAAGACTTGGCCGCGTTGCTCCAGGCGCTTCGCGATGAAGGATGCAACGTCTTGGATAAGACAGATGATTCAGAGTACGGGAAGTTTGGTTGGGTCATGGACCCGGAGGGCAACAAGGTCGAACTTTGGCAGCCGCCTCCGGGACAGTGAATCTCACCCCTGATTACTTCTGCAGCAGCGTTATTTAAGTCAATCCCCGAGCGGGGCCGGCATGCGGTCCCGCTTTTTGCATGCGTAAAAAATGGACGACGAGAGCATCTCTTCAGATCCAAGGCGCGCAGCGCGCATTCAGCCGAAATGCGAAATGTCAGGTGGCCGCCTTTGAGACATCCGAGGCCTTCTACCCATAAGCGGCCGCTGCATCGTTTTTTTATAAGTTTAACTTGCAAGATAAACTTCTAATAAGTATGCTACACATATGCCCCCGTCCCCCGCCTCGAATGTCACTATCGAAGCAGCTGTGACTGACCTCACGGCTGCCGTCAGCCAACTGCTGCGCCGCCTGCGTTCCCAGGCCAACCCGAATGAACTGAATCTCTCGCAGCTTGGTGTCTTGGCAAGGCTGGATCGGCAAGGCGCCATGACTACGGCGGAGCTGGCGCGCGCCGAGTCGATGAAGCCCCAGTCGATGGGCACGATTCTCGCGAGCCTGGAACAGGAGGAGCTGGTCGAGCGGCAACCTCATCCCACCGACGGGCGGCAGATTCTTTTTGCCTTGACATCCGCGGGCGTTGAAATGAGACGCCAGCGTGGCATCGCAAAGCGCGAATGGTTGCTCGCAGCGATGGCAAAGCTGAAGCCGGCGGAGCTCAAGACCATCATGGATGCCATTCCGCTGATCAAACACCTGGGCGAGTCATAACGACAAACCTGCTGGACGGTTCCGTGTGCATGACGCATGGCGCGCAAGACGGTTCACGTCAGCGTGCACTCTTACGTTTTGTCTGAAAAAGGCGATACCTGATGAACTGGCTGCATGATCTCTCTTATTTTTTTGGCGGTGTTTTTTTGACGAATGCCATTCCGCATTTTGTTAGCGGCACGATGGGGCGCCCGTTTCAGTCGCCTTTTGCGAAACCACCCGGTCAGGGCCTTTCATCGTCCACGGTCAACGTGATCTGGGGTTTCATCAATTTCATCGCGGCGTATCTGTTGATTGTTTGTGTTGGCCGATTCGATATGCATGACGCCCAATCGATGATCGCACTGGGTTTGGGGGCATTGTTGATCAGTTTGCAGAGTGCGAGGCATTTTGGCCGCTTCCATGGCGGTCATCTTCAAGCTAAACGGTCATGAGCCCTGACGCCGGCCGCCAAGCCGAAGCGTCAGATCGACTGCATCCTTCGATTTGGAAAATCACGGCTGTCGTCGTGCTGGGATCGTTCCTTGCACAGCTCGATGCGACTGTCGCCAATGTGTCGCTCTCCAGTCTTGCCGTCGAGTTGCATACCGGTCTTTCGACCATTCAGTGGGTCACCAGTGGTTACCTATTGGCATTGACGCTGGCGTTGCCGATGAACGGATGGCTGGTGGATCGCTTCGGCGCGAAAGCCGTGTATGTGTGGTGCTTCGTGGCGTTCACGCTTTCTTCTGCGCTGTGCGGACTGGCTTGGTCGGCGTCATCACTGATCGGATTTCGGGTCTTTCAAGGCATCAGCGGCGGACTGCTGGCACCTATGGCTCAGATGATGATGGCGCGCGTTGCCGGAAGGCACATGGCGCGTGTGATTGGCTATGCCGCTGTGCCAGTGTTGCTGGCGCCGATCCTGGGGCCAGTCATCGCAGGCATGATTTTGCAGCACACTTCTTGGCGCTGGCTGTTCCTGGTGAATTTCCCGATCGGGGTGCTGGCCCTGGCGCTTGCCATCGTCTTTCTACCGCATGATGGTGAGCAAAGAAGGCCGCGTGAGCTCGACTGGATGGGGCTGGTGTTGCTTTCGCCGGGTCTGGCGATCTTTCTCTACGGAGCGGATCGAATCGGTGCGGGAATAGGCCAGGTCGCGATGTCGGTGTCCTTCATCCTGCTTGGCCTGTTTCTTTGGACGGCCAACCGTAAAGGCGACAAGGCGCTGGTGGATCTGCGGCTTTTCAAAGCCGGCGTATTTCCGGTTTCCGCCGTGACTCAATTCCTTTCCAATGGCGCGATGTTCGCGGGACAGATGCTGATTCCGATCTACCTGATTCGCGGTTGCGGACGTTCACCTGGCGATATGGGCTGGCTGCTGGCGCCGCTCGGCCTTGGCATGTTGTGCACCTATCCATGGATGGGCATGCTGACGAGCCGCTTCGGAATCCGAAATGTCGCCGTCGGCGGTTCGTTGCTGGCATTGGTCGGCACGTTGCCTTTCGTCTATCTAGCCAATCACTCGCTCGACCTGGCGATGTTGGCCGTTGCACTTTTCATCCGTGGCGTGGGCCAAAGCGCCGTGGGCATTCCTTCGATATCTGCCGCTTATGCCTCGGTAAGTCGAGATGAGCTGCCTATGGCGACCACGTCTCTCAATATCGTGCAACGTCTCGGAGGGCCTACCTTTACCACGCTTTGCGCAACTCTTTTGGGCTGGCTTCTCGCCATTCCACCTCGGCATGAGTCTCCGCTAAGCGCGTACGCTTGGGTGTTTTTGCTGCTGTGTATCTTGCACGCCGGCACCATGGTTGCGGCATCGCGGCTTCCACGTTCCATGGACGAGGTGAAAAAAAGAGGTGCCGTGCAAACGAATCTCGCCTGATACAGCGGCCTTGGGTGGATTTTCAGGAGAGCGCTGACGTCCAGGAGGCCAGCTTCAGGGCATCCGTATTTCGTATGCGCCGACCTGTCGAGGTATCTGTTGCCGCAGAGCTGTTGGAATCTTGCGGCAATGTACGGCGTTCCCGACTGGACAGGACATCATGGCCCGTACGCCGACTCATCGGGCTTGCCAAGAAACCTTGATGATCGGGTCATGAAGCCAGAATGCTCTGCTCGTTCTAACCGTCGCTCTGGCTTCGACACTAATTCAGCGTACGCACCCGGAGCGTACGTCCTTTGATTTTTCCGGCGCGTAAGCGCTCCAGCGCTTTATTCGCGAGCGTCCGGCTGACTGCCACATAGGCGCGCGTGGCAAAAACGTCAATCTTGCCGACATCATCCGCCTTCAGCCCGGCGCTGCCGGTCAGCGCACCGAGGATGTCTCCGGGGCGAAGCTTGTCCTGCCGGCCCGCGTCGATGACCAATGTTTTCATGGGCGCCAAATTCAGTGTCTTGCCCTGCGCCGAAGAGATTTTCAGTGGATGCCAAGGCAATGGTTTGCTCAGCGCCTGCTCGATATTTTCGGCTTTGGGTTTCTCGCGCGGCGTACACAGTGTCACCGCCAGGCCTGTTTGCCCGGCGCGGCCGGTGCGACCGATGCGATGGGTATGCGTATCAGGATCATGGGCAACGTCATAGCTGATCACCAGCGGCAGCGCCGTGATGTCGAGTCCGCGGGCCGCTACATCGCTAGCCACCAGGACAGCGCAACTGCGATTTGCGAATTGCACGAGCACCTCGTCGCGATCGCGTTGTTCCATGTCACCGTGCAGTGCCAGCGCAGAAAAGCCGCGACGATCCAGTTCGTTGGCTACGGCGTCCACATCGCGTCGCATATTGCAGAATACCAATGCGTGTTGGCCGCGTTCGCCGCTAAGCAGCGTCGCCAGCGCATCGAGTTTGCGGTCCGGATCAACCTCGATGAATCGTTGCTCGATCGCTGGCTGCTGGTCGACCGGCGTCTCGATAATGATTTCGACGGGGTCGCGTTGCATGCGTCGGCTTACTTCGCGAATATCATCCGGATAGGTGGCCGAAAAAAGCAGTGTTTGATGGTGCTTGGCAATCCGGCGGACGATGTCATCGATAGCCTCGCTGAAACCCATATCCAGCATGCGATCGGCTTCGTCCAGCACCAGCACCTTGATGCCGCCGCCATGCAGGCTCCCGCGCTTCAGATGCTCTTGCACGCGCCCGGGCGTACCGACCACGATATGCGGATCGTGTGTAAGCGATGCCAATTGCGGCCCCAAGGGCATGCCGCCGCACAGTGTCAGCAGCTTGACGTTAGGGATATTTGCAGCAAGTTTCCGAATGGCCTTGCTTACCTGGTCGGCCAGCTCGCGCGTTGGACATAGCACCAGTGCTTGCAAGCGAATGCTTTCTACCTGCAGCGATTGCAGCAAGCTCAGCCCGAATGCGGCGGTTTTGCCGCTGCCAGTCTGTGCCTGGGCGATTACGTCACGCCCCTCCAGCATCGCCGGTAGGCTTTGCGCCTGGATGGGAGTCATCTCGCTGTAGCCGAGCGTCTCGACACTGGCGAGCAAGAGAGGATGGAGAGGGAGCGTGCTGAAGGCGGTCATGCGGCATGATCGCATAGTCCTCCTATCCTCGGTCTGCTACGGGCCGATAGCGAGATCGTCCTTCAGTCCGGGCAAATGCCGACGTGCTTTCGGCCTCATCGCAAGCATGGACAACCTCGTCGAGCTTGCCGGCACGGTCTACGGCGCTGCTCTTGCACGGAGAGTCGTTGGCCATGCACTCTAACCACGCACGGCCTAACTCATGCGTTGGATACCATCAGCAAGGAGATTCATATAATGTCACCCCGGATGTGGTTTACCCTGGTTCTACGTTATCTCGGCGCTTCTGAAATTTTTAATGGCCTAAATAACTTTGTCACCGCGTACAACGTTCATACCGGCAATTTCTCAAGTGTGGCTACTGCAATGGCCTTTGTAAATCATGGTGTCGCGAGTACGGCTGTGGGCCTCGTTGTTCTTCTCGGGGCGGCACACATTTCCGCGCTTCTCGTATCTGCGCTACCTGCCAAGCAAACAGAGCCAAGTAACGCTGAGCCGTCGAATGTCTAGCTATTTGGCCAGGTGGGCGCGCGTATCGCCCGTCGCTTAATCCAGGTGTAAGCGATGCATCCCGTATTTCCCCAGCCTTCTCGAATGGCCGCTTGTAGTTGTGGACAACTGCAGGCGCATATCGTCGGTGAGCCTACGCGCGTGTCTGTATGCCACTGTCTGGCGTGTCAGCGTCGCACTGGAAGCGTGTTTGGTGCGCAGGCGCGGTTTCCACGCGAGGCAGTCACGGTCGTTGGCGCGAGCACCGAGTATGTCCGCACCGGAGACGGAGGAACGAAAAGCACATTCAGGTTTTGCCCGAAGTGCGGTGCCACCGTGTATTACACGATGGACGGTTATCCCGAGGTGGTCGCCATACCTGTGGGTGCGTTTGCAGATCCATCTTTTCCGGGACCAGGCCTCTCGGTGTATGAAGAACGCATGCACGCCTGGGTCCACATGCCCAACAACATCGAGCACATGGCATGATGCGGCGCTCACCGGCGAGCTGCCGCCACGCTTTCAGATCTTCAACGGCTGGGTGATGATCAGTCATCAGGAGATATACGTTGTCGAACGAACAACTGCAGATGCTCAGGTCTGCGGCCATGACGTTCCTGCCTACGGGAAAACCGATTATTTCAACGACGTGTTGCCAAGGGTAATGAAAGGTGGCGCGTAACCATTCGTTGGATCAGCTTGATTCATGCATCGGGCATGCATATTCACGTGCTTCGCTCTTATGTCAGTTCTCGTGCTGTTTGACGGCTGCACTGGACAGAACTTCATAGCCCGTACCTTTTGGAACCCCAAAGTTTGCGCGCCTAGTGAGCCATCGACTCAGACTATTTGTACGATCGGACCGCATACTCTGTTACACCCCTTAGAAATTAAATGATTATCTCGTATCAAATCGCTGTGGTTGAAGCACACGGAACTCCTTGGTCTGCGCCTTGCTCGATAACGGCAATAAAAAGCCCGCAGGGGGGAACCTGCGGGCTTTGGGGTCATCCATCTTTATGCTGCTTCGCGAGGAGGGGAGGCCCGGCTAAGCGGTGGGACTGATGTCTCTCGACATGGAGATAACTATACCCACTGGTGTATTAATAAAGCGTAACTTGGTCCGGGGTGCCGCTGACCACCAGTCGGGAAATCCAGTTTGCCAAGTCAGTTACCTGGCACGGCTAGATAGAGCGCCATAGTCCGTACCTTTTGGAACCTCATAGGTAGTGCGTTTTGCGAGCCGTCGACGCAGGCTATGTGTACAAACATGTGTCCAACCACTGGACAGAACTCCATAGTCTGTGCGTTTTAGCACCCCATAGTTTGTGCGTTTAACCGCGTGCCGACACAGACTATGACGTCCATTCGGACACTAGTCCCCATGACGGTCGCTCCAGTGGGGTCAAAGACCCAGACACTAGCTGGAAAGCAATCGTTGTCACGCCGTCTTTGCGCGGGATTGTTAGCCGGACGTCGAGTCGATAGAGTTGTGTGGAATCAGTCGTTTATCGGCCGCGTTCAGAAAGGCGGCAAGGATGTATAACCGGACATCGACGTCCGTCTATTAGGTAGTTAGGCCACAAACATGTCAACTGATGTCACTAACCAGCACTGGATCGAGACTTACAAGTCTCTCATCACGTTGTCGGTTGAGGGCTTCAAATTCAGTGCGCTCGCAAATGGTGGCGCAGCCGTTGCATTGCTAGCGTACCTTGGCAATGTTGCCGGTAAGGGTGCTGACGTCCCTGACATGCGCTTCGCTATGGCCGCATTTCTTGCTGGCCTTACCGCTTGTGGCGTCGCGATGCTTTGTGCCTACCTCACGCAACTCAAGCTTTTTAACGAGCCGCCTGTCGGCGAACGCCCCAAACTTTCGCACGGATGGCTGTTGTGGTCCGCTATCTTTCTATTTGCATGTAGCCTTGTTTTCTTCGGGGTCGGCTCATGGCAAGCGGTACTCCGCTTCCGGTAGTGTGGCCTAACAATTCGTCCAAGCGGACGCGCTAACCGCGCGCCGCTTAACTCCAGCGTTAGACCCCTATGCCAATTCCTGCCGCGCTATCCGACATTTGGGAGTTCTTACACTCCGAAGTGGTGTGGCTTCATGGTCGATGGACTGTCTATCGACAGATATTCGGGACGAATCCGGAACGAATTGACCTCATCAACGAAGCAGCCCCAACGTTCTTCTGGATGGTTCAACGAGTATTGATGAACGATGTTCAGCTGACGCTGGTCAAGCTCGCAGATCCTGCGGAAACGTTTGGGAAGAAGAATCTAACCCTTCAAACGCTGCTCAACCAATGCCAAAGCAATGGGTTCCAGGAGCTATCAGTCGCCCTGACTGAGGCGCTCTCGGAATTCCGTCAACGGTGCGAAAAGATCAAAGACAGACGGCACAAGGACATCGCGCACTTCGATCTTACAGCCCAATTGAGCAACAAGGCTGAGGTGCTACCTGGCCCTTCTCGCCAAGAAATTGAAGATGCGCTGGCTGCTTTGCGAAAGTTCATGAACATCGTCTATGGGCACTTCGAAAACAGCACAATGGGATATGAACACTTTTCGATGCTCTCCGACGGAAACACGCTCATCTTCAGGCTCACCGAAGCGCTTCGCTATGAGCAACTTCAATCCGCAGGCACCATTGCACATGAAGATATTTTTCAAGGCACCTATTCCGGAGTCTAACCACTCCGTCAACCGGACGCCCTGCCGGCCATGCCGGCAGGTTCCCTCCGGCCTGCGGCCTCCGGTCGCCGGTTACGTCGAACGTTAGGCGTTAGAGGTACACATGCTAGAGAGCATTTCTTCCTTTCTCGCTGCAGTTAAAGCGATGACACCTCAAATTCTGATCGGCATCGCCATCTTCTGTGGTGTTCTTCTGCTTTCATCGCCTTCGTTTACTGGAACGTTGGGTCTGACTGGTATTATTAGTGCAAACAGGGCGTACTTAGGCGTCGCTTTTGTCGCCTCTCTATGCATTCTCTTGTCGCAGTTCTTCTGGTGGGCAAAGGATTTTCTGCTTCATCCAGTTCGGGTGTTTCGTCGCTCAAGACAGCGGGACCTTCTCATGTCAGAGCTGACGCCAGACGAGAAAGGTTATCTCTTGCCGTACATCTCAGAAACAAAGAACAGTCAGTATTTCCGTATGGATGACGGGATCGCACAAGGTCTGGTTGCAAAAGGCATCATCTTTCAGTCGGCTACAGTTGGCTACTTGCACGATGGTTGGGCCTACAACCTTCAACCATGGGCCAGGCGTTACTTTGCCAAGCATACTGATGCACTTGTTGGGGCCAGCGAACCTCCAGAGCCTCTGCCGGGTGGCGCTTCACAATGGTAGCGCCTAACAACTCATTCAAGCGGACGCCTCCGGCGCCGCTTAACTCAAGCAGCTCATTCAGAGGTTATTTGTTTTCGAATTCGTCTGGAGGAGGCTGTAGAACGACCAAATATCTGCCTTTCTAGATCTACATCTAGAAGCATCAATGACTGAATATGAGCGCGTTCCTCCAAGCTAAGTATTTCTTGGTTTACTACCTTTTCGAGTTCCAAGAGCTTGGAGAATATTTTTAACCGTGCTGAAATACTAAAAGGTCCTGGAGCTTCGCGCCCAGAGCGCCTAACCGGCCATCGCTGTTTGACATCATTACGAAACTCGGCGAGCCAGTTCCTCAGATCCAAGTAAGGCTTAAGCTCAACGTATCCTTCTTGGATGAGTCCTTCTGCAGATCGATCCCTTCTGACAACAGTGCATGTCCAACAGCCGAATCTCCCTTTGGAGCAGGGATTTGTATGGACTTCTTTGATAACCGGACATTCTCCGGCAGCGCCTCGATAGAGCCGTTCAAGTGCATGCGAGTCAAGGGAATTCGGTATCCCCAATGAAAAGACTGCATCCCATACAGATTCCACACTCAAGTTGAGCAAAGGTAGGAAGAGGTCATATCGGGCACGCGATTCTTTCTGAACTTGCCAGTGGCCAGCCCCATGCGCAAGAACGGATCGCCTACGTTGCTCACTTTCCTGAGCGCGTGATCCAATTGCGACGACAACATCATTGCATGAAGCCGATGTTTCAATGAATTGAGCGACGGGTGCAATACGAAGATGTTTGGTACACCATCTAAACGCATTGGTGGGAGGTGGATAACCACGGCCCACTATTTTTACGAAGAAGCGTTTCTCAATGGGAGCATTAACAATGAGGGTCTCAATCGGGAGTTTTCTATCAGAAAACTCCCGAGTTACATTCATAAAAAATTGTCTTACATAAGCATCCAAAACCGGGCTCTCTACTCCCGTGTCACAATAGACAACTACCACCCGCCCCGCAAAGTCAGGCGTCTGTTTAAGTGCTGCGCAAAAAATCTTTAGGAGCGCACTTGAATCTTTTCCGCCAGAGAAAGCAACGATCCAAGTAGAGTTTCTGCGCGCCAATAAAGCAGTTCGGGTGATCTCAATCGCCTCAAGCACAGCATCCATACTAAGGATTCTCTCTGATCAACGCTTTATAACCTTCGACAAGCACGGCTCTTTGTGACCTCGTGACATGAAACAGCTGATCTTCGATCAGTTCACTATGATTGCGAGAGATCTTGGGTAGAAGGAGCCAGCAAATCGCTGCAAAAAGCATTAGTAAAATCGACCATACGAGCAGATACGGTTTGCCTGCAACTCCCGATAGAAGGGCAATCAAAAAGCCGCCAATCCCAAGAATGATAACCGCGTCGCAACAGCTCGATAGGGCAAGTCCGTTGTCTCTAATTCTCCGAGATAGCTCTACGAGAGTGCTATCACCGTCTACAACCTTAAAATACAAGCGCATCCACTTTTTTCTTTCATTGGCATTAGTCGGCGCTTTAACGTTGTCCGGTGCTAATGAATTAGACAGTGCTGCGTGCAGCTTGAGGACGATCAGGGTATTGAACTGATTGAGGAATTTTTTCATCAGCAACTGACGAAAATCGAGTGAATGATAAATAAGACCAAGCGGTAAAGCGACAACAGTAAAGAAGAACGACAAAATTTTTCCGTCATCCGAGCTGTCCATGCCCAGTTGTTTGGCCAGGAATTCAATGATCGTGAAACCGCTTGGCCATATCACAGCGGAAAACATTGCTGCGGGAATAAATTTTCGCCAACGTAATAGCTCAGTCAAATCCATGGGGCACCAGTATTTGTGATGTCGACTTCCAGCAGCCAACAGAATTCCATTGCATGCTAAGTCGCGCGTTGACGAATCAGGTGTTTGTGATCGTTATCTGTTTCAACATGAGAGTGCTGTAAGCGTTAGCTCTTGGATCTGACCTGTGCTTTCTCTCAACAAGTGGCGATGCAGAGCCTTGAGTTTTACCGGCGATTATCGTGGGGCTGCTTTACTTGCGCGCTTCAACTGAACATCGACACCAGTCATCCTTAAGCGCCATTCGCAGAGCTGCTCGCTGGTGCCGAACTGCGTGTCACAAGAGAGCCTCCTCAACGATACACAATATGGTGAACTAACCGCTCAGCCAAACGGCTGAAGCCCGGGAGGGCTTGGCGGCCTTTCGCGTCGAGGAGAACATTGTTATCAAGACCATCGACTGTTAAAGCTTCGCTTACCCGGAAGTGAGCATCAGCGACCGGCCGCTCCTGGCCGCGGGCAGCCTTTGCGCCCACAGCAGCGACCGGATGCTGACTTGAAGTGTGCTTTTTCCCCCGATAGATTTCGACCAGGGCGTGTTCGAGCCTTGGCCGTGAAGCCAGGATGCGGAGCAATGCACTCCCAAAAGAGATCCTGTTCATGGATAAGCTTTTGTATTCGGCGTGAGGCCGTACGCCGCATTAAGCACAGTTTTTGACTCGGGCAGAGCCAACTCTAGTGTCATACTGTATTGATTTTATTCGTTTTTGCGAAGTGAAGCGGATCTCATAGTTTGTACGCAGCCCGGATCTCATAGTTTGTCGACGCAAACCAAACTATGGGGTTCTGTACACACGATTGCCATCCGCTGACTCTCCCTCTGCGATCAATTTGCACCAAACCAGCGCATTGCCCATGATGGTGCAATGAGCGAGCGGCGAGCCCAAAACTGGGTGGAGCAGATGTCGACCGGGTTGGCCGTGGTCGATGGACAATTGCGCGTGCAGTGGATCAACCCGGCCTTGGCTGAATTGCTGGGATTGGGGCTGAGGCATGCGCAGGGGCAGCCGTTGATGGGGTTGCTGCAGGATGTTGGGGTGATCGAGCAGGCGCGGCGCAGTCTGGTGGAGCAACGCTCGGTGCAATGCCGTGGTGTGTCGTTGTCACTCGTGCAAGGTGAGCAGCGGCTGGATGTGTCATTGCAGCCGTTGGATGCCGATAGCTTGCTGGTGGAGGTGCATGCGTTGGCGGAGCCGACGGGGACGGTATCGCCGTTGTCAGCCACGCTGCGTGGGTTTGCGCATGAAGTGAAGAATCCGCTGGCGGGTTTGCGCGGGGCGGCGCAGTTGCTGCAGCGCCGGCTGGAGGATCCGGATATGCAGGCACTGGCGGGCTTGGTAATTGCAGAGGCGGATCGCCTCGCGATGCTGGCGAATCGCCTGTTGCATCACGACGGCGCGCCGCAGTTGGCTGCGGTGAACTTGCACCAGTTGCTGGAGCGGCTGGGGGATCTGATTGTGGCGGAGCCTTCGCCGCCACGTCTGCGTCACGATTACGATCCGAGCTTGCCGGACGTGCATGGTGATGCCGATCGCCTGTTGCAGGTGATGTTGAACCTGGCACGCAATGCGATCGAAGCCGGTGCGACAACGCTGATTTTGCGCAGCCGTGTGGAGCATGGCGTGCGTTTGGGCGAGCGGATGTTTCGCAGCGCCCTGCGCTTGGACGTGATCGATGATGGCCCCGGCGTGCCGTCGGCACTGCGCGATACCTTATTTGAGCCGCTGGTCTCCGGTCGCGCCGATGGTACGGGACTGGGATTGGCGCTGTCGCGTGAAATCGCACATGAGCATGGCGGTGAGCTGCGTTATGTAAGCCGTCCCGGTGAAACCGTGTTCTCTCTTTATCTACCTTTGCCGCCACGCTCCAGCGCGGCGGGACATTCGGGACGTTTGTATGGCTAAACCTGCACAGGCATCGGGTATCTGGATCGTCGATGACGATCGCGGCATACGTTTCGTGCTGGCCGAAGCTCTACGCGACGCGGGACTGGATGTGCGCGAATTTGAAGACACGGCGAGTGTGCGTACTGCCTTGCGTGAGGCGACGCCGGCCTTGGTGATTACGGATGTGCGTATGCCGGGCGACGGCGGTCTGGTCTTGCTGGACGAGTTGCGTGCAAAACAGATAGGCCCGGTGATTGTGATGAGTGCTTATACGGATGTGGCGACGACTGCTGCGGCCTATCGCGTTGGCGCAGTCGATTACCTGGCCAAGCCATTTGATCTGGATCAGGCGTTGGCCTCAGTGCAACGCGCTTTGGCGGACGCGCCGCAGACCGAGCCAGCCACTGTGATGACACCTGCGCCGGCGCATGCGCTGCTGGGTGAAAGCGCGCCGATGCGCGAAGTGTTTCGCTTGATCGGGCGCGTCGCCGCCAGCGACTTGAATGTGCTCGTGACGGGCGAAACAGGCACAGGCAAGGAATTGGTGGCGCGTGCGCTGCATGAGGAAAGTGCGCGGCGCGGCAAACCCTTTGTGGCATTGAATACGGCAGCGATACCGAGCGAGCTGTTAGAGAGCGAATTGTTCGGTCATGAGGCCGGCGCGTTCACGGGTGCGACACGCCGCGTAGCGGGGCGTTTCGAGCAGGCGGAAGGCGGCACTTTGTTCCTGGATGAAATCGGCGACATGCCGCTGATCCTGCAGACACGCTTGTTGCGTGTACTGGCGGGTGGCGAGTTTTATCGCGTAGGCGGCCGGGAACTGATCCGCTGTAATGTGCGGATCGTCGCCGCCACGCATCAGGATCTGGATGCCCGGGTGGCGGCGGGGCAGTTTCGGGCGGATCTGAAGCATCGTTTGGATGTGGTACGCATCGAACTGCCGTCGCTGCGGCAGCGACGCAGCGACATCCCGCTGCTGGCACAGCATTTTCTCGCCAGTGCTGCACAAGAATTGAAATTGCCGCCAAAGCGGTTTTCCAAAGCAGCGCTAAAGGCGATCGCGCAGCGAGACTTTCCCGGCAACGTGCGCGAGCTAGAGAATCTGTGCCGGCGTCTGGCGGTGATCGCTTCGGGTACGGAGATTTTGCCTTCGGACTTGGGCAAATTCACCGAAGCGCCGCGTGGCGATTGGACGGATGCGTTGCGCGGCTGGGCAGAGCATGCACTGGAGCACGGCGAGGAAGCGATTCACATGCGTGCGCGCCAAGCGCTCGATCGTGTATTGCTGGAGGCGGCCCTGGCTGCCAATGGTGGTCATCGCCAACATGCTGCAGTGGCATTGGGTGTGGGGCGCAATACGCTCACGCGCAAGCTGGGTGCTTCGCGCGCACGGCGCAAATCTTGAACCATGGAGTCTGATACGTGTCGACCTTGATCATTCGCCCCGCTGAGCGTGGCGACATTGCAGCAGTGGCTGCGTGGAACGCAGCGATGGCGTGGGAAACGGAACACAAGCACCTGGATCCGCAGGTGCTGGCGCACGGCGTGACGGCCGTATTCGATGAGCCACGTCGCGGGTTTTACCTGGTGGCTGAGCGTGACGGGGCGCCTGTGGGGTGCCTGCTGGTGACATACGAATGGAGCGATTGGCGCAACGGCGATTTCTGGTGGGTCCAGAGCGTTTATGTCGCGCCGGAAGCACGTCGTGGTGGTGTATTTCGCGCAATGTATGGCGATGTGGCGCAGCGGGCGAAGCAGGCTGGCGCCGTGGGGCTGCGCTTATATGTGGAAACGGAGAACCATCGTGCCCAGCAGACGTATCGGGAGTTGGGCATGCAGCAATGCCATTACTTCATGTATGAGCAAATGCTTGAGTGAGGTTTATGCGGCGAGGCTTTTCGGGTGAGCGGCTGCCAGAAACGCCTTTGCATCTACGACGTGGGCGACGCGCTCAACTGACGTAGCGTCGACACAGGAAGGAACGTGGATGCAGACGCTTGCCTGGCGCAAAACGTTGCGTATGAATGTGCAGATGCTGGTGGCGCGAGTCTCGCGCCAGGTTTACTTATCAGTGCCAGGACGCCCGCTTGCGCGGGAAGGGTGGCTTATTGCCGGACTATCACAGTTATTCCCGGGCAGTTATTCCCGGGTTTTGAATGGAATGCTTGAGCTTCAGAGCACGCCTTGCACACCGGCCCCAAACGCCGTGATCAACCGCGTATAGATCAGCTTGGGTGAGACGGCGACATCGGGGAAGTCGCCCACCGCGGTATAGCAGCGGGTGAAGTCAGGATTGTTTGGTTCCATGGGCGGACAATCGGGTTTCAGCTGATAGCTGGTGGCGTAGCGGAAGGGCCAGATGTCGAATAAAGGCAGTTTGGCAGAGAGATCGCCGATAACCTGGCTGACTTTCCCCAGGACAGGGATGGTGGGTTTGCGCGGTGCAATGACCCATGCGTTTTGTGGCTCGGTGGCGTCAAGGATGGATGCGCGCAACAAGGCGGCGAAGCGTTTGTCGTAAATGATCACGCCGGCTTCGGTGTTGTAGTGGACGGAGCGCGGGTCGAAGTTGTGCGAGCCGACCATGGCCAGCTGATCATCGATGACCAGGGATTTGGCATGCAGGCCAAACCGACGGCCGGGGCTGATCAATGGTGCCGGCCGGTTGCGACGACCGTTGCTGCCGAACAGTCCGGGGCGCCGGTCGGTGCCGGGAAAGCGTCGCCGCCGTGTGCCCGATGCACCAGGGGTGAGTGGCTCGCCATCGTCTTCGTCGATCACATTGGCTTGCATGTAGGCGGCGTTGGCGAATTCGGCGTGCGGCTTCATCTCGTAGATATCGAAACCGTAGTCGGTGAGATAGCTCTTGCGGTGTTTGTAAGACAGCGCATAGACCGCGAAAGCATCGGTGGATGCCAGCGAATTGGTGGATACGATGATGTGCGGCGGTGGATCTTCATGATGAAGTCGCTTGAAGATCTTCTCCGCGCGATGACTCATGACCAGGTAAGGCGTCTGCAGGATCACCTCGTGCTTTGCACTGCTGACCAGGTGCATGAGGTGCTCCGTGAACTCCTGCACGCTGCGCCGATCCGGTTCTTCGGTCTTGGCCGGCCGGTCGCTGAAGTACTCCACCTTGCTGGTGTACAGGCTGGTGTCCAGGATGTGTTTGGCGAGCCAGTCCGGGTCTTCGGCCTCGGCCTGCACTTCCGCAACACGCGCAGGATACGCGTAATGCGGCGCCGGCCACGGTGGCGGATCAGGATCATGGAGAATCAGCCGGTTGACGTCGCGCAGATGAGTCAGCGGTACCGAGCGTTTGTGATGCCAGAACAGGTTGAAGCTGGCGGCCATCTCGCGTGCGGCGGGGCCGCCAACCATGACTTCGCGATCGACGTAATCGAAATCGTTGTCCCAGTTGAAGTAGCGGTCCTGATAATTGCGGCCGCCAGTGATGCCGATGCTGTCGTCCACCAGGATCAGCTTGTTGTGCATGCGCTGGTTGAACTTCATGAAGCAGCAAATGACACCCGCCGCGAACTCCAATGGTGGCGTATGCGAGTTATGGAAGGTAGGGTTGTACAGGCGGATGTGAAAGTTGGGACTGACACGCGTGATCCGTTCAAGCAGGCTGGGGTCTTCGAACGAAAACAGCTGGTCGGCAAGGATGCGTACTTGGACACCGCGTCGTGCGGCGCTGATCAGTTCATTGAGGATCAGCTGGCCAACATCGTCTTCGTCCCAGATATAGGTTTGCACGTCAATCGAATGCCGTGCTGCGCGGATCAGGTTGATGCGTGCGGCGAGCGCCGCCTCGCTGTCGTTGAGCAGGGTGACGACATGTTCCGGTTTATCAGGCGTGGAGTCGGCCAGGGCTTTGTCAGCGGCCTCGAGCAGTGGCGATGGCGTGGCGCAATGATCGGCACGCGCGCAGCTGGGATCGCGATCTACGCTGGCGGCGACGATGCTGTCGGCATGCCGTATCTGTGCCCGGCTCAGCGCGCAGCCTTGCAGCAAGGCTGCCAGCGACAAAACGATGAAAAGGCTGTAACGCGAGCGCATACGAGGGATGCTCAGGTGCATAGGAAGCAAGTGGTCCGCTGTGTCATGGGGCTGCTTGCCTGAATGATGTTCCGCTCACGTATCCACATACGTTTCACATTCCTGATCCGCGCGCAAACCGATGCCTGCGTGGACGCGGCATCGAGCGAGCCCATCATAACGGTGACTTAGCGAACTTCGCGTCGCAGGGTGATGCTAAGGTTCAGGTCGACGCTGTCGGAGAGTGCGACACGGTCACTGTCCATGCCGTAGGTGCTGCGCTGGAGATTGCCGTGCAGGTTGATCTGGCATGGTGTCGCGGCCAGCCGTTCGCAGTGCAAGGGGGCGACTGCAAAGCGGATGGGAGCAGTGACGCCGCGCATGGTGAGATACCCGGTCAAGCTGCCGCCATGGTCCAGTTCGGCTTGCGCGATGGGGCTGGAAACGAAATGAATGATCGGATGATGTTGCGCATCGAAGAAAGCCGGCGCGAGTACCCATTGGCGCAGATGCCTTGAGGACATGGCGACGCTGTTGACAGGGATGGTCGCGTCGACCACCCAGCTGTCCGGATGCGGACCTGGCAGTACATCGCCGTCGACATGCGTGAAATGGCCGTTGATATTGTCAAACCAGAGCAGCCGGACGCGGAACATGGCTTGCGAGGTGTCCGGGTCGATGCGGTATTCGCGTTGGTAGCCTGTCGCGAACGTGCAGCACGAGAAGCAGACCAACGACGCGAGGAACCAGATTGCCGGTTTACGCATGCTGCGTAAACCATAGTTCATGGCGACCAGAACGCATCCAGTCGTGCGTTGCCCGGCTCCAGCGGGCCATCCAAATGAAGCACGGCGAGTCCGGCCGGCGGCATGCCACGGAATTCATCCGAACGACCTTCAACCAGCAACGCTACCAGGCGCTCAATGCCGGGATTGTGGCCGACCAGCATGACGGTATGGGCGTCCCCGTGCTGGTCGAGCAAGGCAAGGAGCTCGCCCGGCGTGGCGTTGTAGATCTCGGAAGCGAGTTGCATGGCTGGCGCATCGCCGAGGGCGGAAAGCGCCAGGTTGGCGGTGGCGCAAGTGCGCTCCGAAGGGGAGCAGAGGATGCGATCGGGCTGCTTGTGATGAGTCTTGAGCCAGGCGCCCGCCGCGCGGGCTTCTTGCTCGCCGCGGCCGCTGAGGCGACGCACCGCGTCTTCGCCACCGGGAGGGGCGGGTTGGGCTTCGGCGTGTCGAAGCAGGATCAGTTCGTGCATGGAAATGGTTTCTCTTCAGTGCGATGCGTCTAGTGCTGGCGCTTGATCCAGCGCAGCAGGGGCGTCCAGTCTTGTTGATGGCCGCGAACTTGCTCGGAGCCATAATCGAAGATGCCCTTGCCTAGCGAGGTCAGCAATACATAGGCCTGGGTATCGCGTAGTTGGGCCACTACTGGGAATGGCGACTGCTCGGCCAGCTGCTCGATGGCATCCTGGCTGGCGTGTGTCCATGGCTTGAGCCGGTTGCCAACCAGGGCGACCGGCAGTTTGCCGCGTTTAATGCGATTGATGCCACGCAGATGGCTGAGGAAACCTAGCGTAGCGTGAAGGTCGAAGGAGGATGGCAGCACCGGTACTAGCAGGATATCGGCGCGCTCCAGGTAGGGCTCAAGTTCTTTTTCATGCGAGCCGGCCGGTGTGTCGATCAATACGCGCTCGGTATCGTCCGGCACCTTATCCAGTGCTCGCCGGCCGCCTTCTAGCGCGAGCACACCGGGTACGTTTTCCGGCCGCAGTGACGCCCAGCGATAGCTGGAGCCTTGCGGATCACCATCGACAATGGCGGTGCGTTTGCCATCCTGTGCCCAGTGTGCGGCCAGTTGCGTGACCAACGTGCTCTTGCCGCAACCGCCTTTGCTGCTTGCTACCAGCACCGTAAGCATCGGTTACCCCTAGTGGCGTGAGGTGGGCCAAGGGTAGCGGGGGAAAGGGAGTTTGGGAAACAGGGGCGATTGATGAAGAGGAGCGGCGGGGCATTTTTCACGCAACCCTTGCCGCCCGCTCGGGTCATTCCGCCTTGTGTGGCTGCCAGTCGGTAGGGGCGTCCGTAGGGATGCCGTCATCGTGCAGGGCCGCAAGGACCAGGCTCATTTGCGTGCCGCCATTGCGGGCCAGGGCGAGCAGATGTTGCGACCGCGCCCTGTCGTTTTCGGCGCGCAGCGAGAGTTCGGCAAAGTTTTGCACTTGCCAGATCAGGTTGCGCCGGGCGTTCCGGGCGTCCTGCTGTTGATTGGGATCGGGGTTGAGCACCTCGCGCAGATGCAGGCCTAGCGAGCGAGCCAGCGGGCTGGATCCCCATTCCAGGATTTTCCCGAGCTTCAAGCAGTCGTCCTTGATCGATGCATCTTTGGATGCATGGTCTTCGCAATAGGTGGCGGTATCGCGCAGGGCCGGCTGCGGCATGCCGGCGGCCGTGCTGAAAGCGATCAGCGCCTGCACACCGTTTGCGCCGGCCGCGGAGTTCGGGTCGAACGTAGCGCTGGGCGGCGGCAGGGTACTGACAGCATTGGCCAGCACTTTCATCGCGACACCGCTGTAATCGTCATAAAGCTGGGCAGCGGCTGCCTTGGCCAAGTCCTGCCGTGCGTCGTCGTTCTTCAAGGTGTTGACGTCCACGCTCAGCTTGACCAACCACACAGCGGCGTTATCCGGCGCTTGCTCAACTAATTGGGCCAGGGCATGGGCATTGGGACAGGCATGGATGCTGAGGTCGCAGTCGGCCAGATCGGCCCAGGCAACCGCAGGGCCGGCGCCGTCGCTATGGGTCGCGCGCTCGATCAGGGCATGGAAGCTGTTTAGCTTGGTCCGGTTCGGTAGTGGGCGCGCTAGCAACGCAGCGGCAAGCAGGCGATCCGGATCGGCGCTGGGAGCAAGTACGCTGACCAGATCGCTTTGGAAGGAAATCAGAGCCTTTTGGCGCGCCTGGGCGGCCCTGGCAGCGTTGGGTGCTGCGGCATGAGTGCGGGCGGCTACGGCGGTAGTGCCGAATACGCAGGCGAGAGCAAGGGCTAAAGTGCGCCATCCACGCATGGAAAAGGTTCCGTTGATGTCATAAAGCGACCAGCATAACCGGCCGGCATTGAGGTGGTTCTGAACAGGAGCCCCACGCGTTCGCGATGCGGTAGTCGTACTCAGGCAAGTCATGCGCTGCTCTTGTAGCATGGCCGCTTGCGCGTTGCGGTACACAGGAGAAAGCTGTGGAGTCGTTTTCAATGCTGGCCGAAGGGCATGCCCCGTGGTTTGTCGGATGGGGCACGTTGGCCTTGATCAACGCCGGCCTGGCACAGGGGAAAAATCGCAGCGGCTTGCTGTGGTTCTTGCTGTCAGTGCTGTTTGGTCCGTTCGCCACGCTCGCTATCGTTTTATTGCCGAAGGTGCGTAGCCGGATTTTCTAAGGGCTTGGAACTTCCTCCTGGTTCCAGTGGAGAGCATGGGTGCAGCCTCTCCACGATCGCCCCTGATCCGAATCCTCTCTCCGCAAGCGGAGAGAGGAGCTAGGCGTGCATGGCTTAGTCGCCGAGGGCTTCGCGCATGAATTCGGGTGTGGCCAGCGCGCCCTTGTGCACATCGGCATTGTAGTAGCGGGTGGTGAAGTTCTTGCTCAGCGCGCCGCGTTCGCGGAATCCGGAAAGATCGCCGCCTTTGCGTGCCATCGTGCAACTCCACCAGCCAGTCGGATAGCACGGTTGCGGAAACGGCAGTGTCTTCACTGCGCTAAAGCCGGCAGTGCGCATGGCTGCCCGCATGGACTTGATCAGCTCAAGGTGCGCCAGTGGCGATTCGCTTTGCTGCACGAGAATGCCGCCGTGACGCAAGGCTTTGTAGCAGCTTGCATAGAACGCCGCGTTGAACAGGCCTTCGGCCGGTCCGACCGGATCGGTCGAGTCGACGATGATCAGGTCCAGCGATTCCGGTTCGGCCTCGGCCATGTATTTGATGCCATCGATGAACAGCAACTCCGCGCGCGAATCGTTGTTCGATTCGCATAGCTCGGGGAAGTACTGCTCAGCGAGACGTGTAACGCGCTCGTCGATTTCCACCTGGGCGGCGTGCTCCACCTCTTCGTGCTTGAGTACTTCACGCAGCGTGCCGCAATCGCCTCCACCGATGATCACTACGCGCTTGGCGCGCGCATGGGTGAACAGCGCCGGGTGCGTCATCATTTCGTGGTAGAGGAAATTATCGCGGCTGGTGAGCATTACGCAGCCGTCGATCACCATCAGGTTGCCCCAGTCGGTGGTCTGGTAGATCTCGATGGTCTGGAACGGTGTTTTCTCGGCATGCAGCAGCTTTTCAACGCGATAACCGATGGAGGAGCCGGAAGCCTGGTGGGCTTCGGTGAACCAGCTGGGCTGCGACATGACAGAGAAATCCTGTGGAACGTGGTCAAAGGAAAGCGATTGTAGCGGCAACTGTTGCTGCCGGGAGGATCGGTCTGGGTTTCCTGAGTGTGGGCCGCGTTTTATGGCACGCGAAAGCTACGGCCGGCCTCGCTGACCCCGAATTGTCTTGGGTCGACGCTACAATAAGCGTCCGGGTCGCCGTGTGCGGCGGCCCGTCAGGCTCTCCCGGCCCCGCGGCGTGCGAGGCTTCCGGCCGGCGGGCTTTGTGTTCGTCAAGGCTCGCCGCTGCGACGACGTCGTCCCCCCGGGGTCTTCATGACCCGTATTAGGAGATACCGTCACATGGCGAATGCCTGGAATACTGATGCCGCCCGACACACGTATGCCGTGCCTTATTGGGGCGACGGCTACGTCGACATCAACGAGGCGGGCGATATGGTGATTTGCCCGCATGGCCCGACAGGCCCAGGTTTTTCGCTTCCCGAAATCGTGGAGCGCGCACGCGCGGAAGGCTTGCGCCTGCCATTGCTGGTACGTTTTCCCGACATCCTGGCGGATCGGCTGGCGCGTTTGCAGGGTGCGTTCGATAAGGCCATTCGCGAATGGCATTACGCAGGCGGCTATACAGCCGTCTATCCGATCAAGGTGAATCAGCAGCGCGGGGTGGTGACCGAGCTGGTGGCTGCAGGGGAAAGTGGTTTCGGCCTGGAAGCAGGTTCCAAGCCGGAATTGATGGCAGTGCTGGCGATGGCGCGGCCCGGCTCGATCGTTATCTGCAATGGCTACAAAGACCGCGAATACATTCGCCTGGCGCTGATCGGGCGCAAGCTGGGGCTGCGCATCCATATCGTGATCGAAAAGCTTTCCGAACTCGACCACGTGATCGCGGAAGCAAAGGCACTAGAGGTGGAACCGTTGCTTGGCGTGCGCGTACGCCTGGCATCGATCGGTGCCGGCAAATGGCAGAACACGGGCGGTGACAAAGGCAAGTTCGGACTTTCGCCGGCACAGGTGTTGAGCCTGGTGGCGCGATTGGACGAGGCAGGCCTGAAGCACACGCTGAAGCTGCAACATTTCCATATGGGCTCGCAGATTTCCAATGTGCGTGATATTGCCAACGGCATGCGCGAAGCCACGCGTTATTTCGTGGAGCTCACGCGCATGGGCGTGCCGCTGGAAATAGTGGACGTCGGTGGCGGTCTTGGCGTGGACTACGAAGGTTCGCGTTCCCGCAGCCACAATTCCATCAACTATTCACTTGAGCAGTATGCCGCGACGATCGTGCAGTCGTTGGCCGAGGCGGTAGACGCGGAAGGGCTTCGCGCGCCGCACATCATCACCGAAGCAGGACGTGCCATGACGGCGCATCACGCTGTCATGGTGGTGAATGTCAGTGAGGTGGAGTCGGTACCCTCAGGGAGCCTGCCGCCACCCGAAGAAGACGAACCCACCGTACTTCGCCACTTGCGCGAAGTCTATGATGAACTGGACGCGCGCCCACCGCTGGAACTGTTCCATGAAGCCCAACATCACGTGCAGGAAGGCCAGACCTTGTACGCGCTGGGCCAGTTGTCATTGACTGCGCGCGCGCAGCTGGACGAGCTGTACTACGCCATCGCCAATGCTGTGCGCGCACGGCTGCTGCCGTCCGAACGCGCGCATCGCCAGGCCCTGGACGAACTCGATGAGAAGCTGGTCGACAAATACTTTGTCAATTTCTCGGTATTTGAATCCGTGCCGGATGTGTGGGCGATCGATCAGATCTTCCCGATCGCGCCCATTGCCCGCTTGAACGAAGCGCCGACGCGGCGCGGCGTGCTGGTCGACCTGACATGCGATTCGGATGGCCGTATCGACCATTACGTGGATGCGGAAGGCGTGGATGTCAGCCTGCCATTGCATGCCTTGAAGGAGGGTGACTCCTACCGGCTAGGCATCTTCATGGTCGGCGCGTATCAGGAAACGCTGGGCGATATCCACAATCTGTTCGGTGACACCGATGCGGTGAATGTGCGTGTCGAAGGCGGCAATTATGTATTCGCCCATAAGCGCCGGGGCGACACGACCGACCTGATGCTGGACTATGTCGGATATGACCTGGAAGCGCTCCGCCACACCTACCACGAACGCATTGCCGCAGCGGGATGGACGGGTGAGCAGGCGAAAAGCCTGTTTATAACGTTGAATGAAGGCCTGACGGGCTATACCTATCTATCTGAGGGCGTGCGCTAGTCATGCGGCCCGGATGTTTCGAGCGGTTGTCGAAACATCCTGCGGTGGATCCGCGTGTCGCCCAGGCAGGACGCCGAGAAGGTGCGTTGTCGTGCTTTCTCGGTGCGTCGCGTTTGGTGCATGCCCGAATGTGGCGACAAGGATCAGGTACTGAGCGGTCTATTTGCGGCAGGTCATGCTGGACCTCCGCTGTCCGGTTGTTTTTGAACCATCGGATGGATTCTCTCCCTCCCCCTTTCCCCTCATCTGAAGGAGTGGCACATGGCAAGTCTCGACGGCAAGGTTGCATTGATCACGGGCGCCGCTAGCGGCCTGGGCAAAGCTATCGCCGAGCTTTATGCGAAAAACGGTGCGGCGGTGGCAATTGCCGACATCAATCAGCAGGCAGCGGACGCTGCAGCGGCGGAGATCAACGCGGCCGGAGGCAAAGCCATCGGCATCGCCATGGATGTCACCAACGAGGAAGCGGTGAACGCGGGGACGGACAAGACCGTCGAAGCGTTCGGCACTCTGGACGTCCTCATTTCCAATGCAGGTGTGCAGATCATTAATCCGATCGAGCAATTCGCCTTCGCAGACTGGAAAAAGATGCTGGCTATCCATCTCGACGGCGGCTTTCTCACCACCAAGGCGGCGCTCAAGCACATGTACAAAGACGATCGCGGTGGCACGGTGATCTACATGGGCTCAGTGCACTCGCATGAGGCATCCAAACTGAAATCGGCCTACGTCACGGCAAAGCATGGCCTGCTCGGCCTGGCACGTACGCTGGCAAAGGAAGGGGCAGCACACAATGTGCGCTCGCATGTGATCTGCCCTGGCTTCGTGCGTACTCCGCTGGTGGAAAAGCAGATCCCCGAGCAGGCCAAGGAGCTGGGTATCAGCGAAGCGGACGTCATTAAGAATGTAATGCTCAAGGACACAGTGGATGGTGTATTCACCACCGTGGAGGACATTGCGCAGACGGCGCTGTTCCTGGCGGCATTCCCAAGTGCGGCGCTGACCGGGCAGAGCATCGTGGTTAGCCACGGTTGGTATATGCAGTAGCCACGGCACACCAACCTCTCGCTGGGTGTGAGCGTCAACTGCCATAGCCGTCATCAGCCGTCATCTCTGTGAAAGCAGGGATCCATCTCGCATGAGTTGCCAAGGGCCATGTGCTCATAAGCACTGATGTAAGGCCTTGAAAAGGGATGCCCGCTTTTGCGGGCATGATGACTGACAAGTGCGTTGTGCAGAGCGTCCACTTCTCTGGAGAGACGTGTCGAGGTGACTGTTACTCATAAGGGAGTACTCATGAAAATCGCCGACATCAAAGCGAATGCTTTCGCCATGCCGTTCACCAGCCCTGCTTTTCCGAAAGGGCCTTATCGCTTCATCAATCGCGAGTTTCTGGTTATCACTTACCGCACTGACATGGATGCGTTGCGCGAAGTGGTGCCGGAGCCGCTGGAGGTCACCGAGCCGCTGGTGAAATACGAATTCATCCGCATGCCCGATTCCACGGGGTTCGGTGATTACACCGAATCCGGACAAGTGATCCCGGTGAGCTTTCGCGGCGAGCGTGGCGGCTATGTGCACGCGATGTACCTCAATGATCATCCGCCGATTGCGGGTGGCCGGGAGTTGTGGGGCTTTCCTAAGAAACTCGCTACGCCCGTGCTGGAGACGGAAATCGACACCTTGGTCGGCACGCTCGATTACGGCAAGGTGCGCGTGGCGAAGGCAACCATGGGCTTCAAGCATCGGGAAGCCGATCGCGAGGCGATTATGGCGGGGTTGGCGGCGCCCAATTACTTGCTGAAAATCATTCCGCACGTCGACGGCACGCCACGCATCTGCGAACTGGTGCGGTATTACACGAGCAATGTCACCTTGAAAGGTGCCTGGACAGGGCCGGCCTCTCTGGAGCTGCATCCGCATGCCCTGGCGCCTGTTGCGGAATTGCCGGTTCTCAAAGTGGAGTCAGCCGTGCACTACGTCACCGATCTCACCCTCGATCTGGGAACGGTGGTTTATGACTATCTCGACGAGGCGAAGGCTTAGGAACAGGAATCGCCATGGTTGCGAACACATCATCATCCAAGGTGGCGGCACGGCATCCTGTGCAGGATGCCTATAAAGTCACCGCGCTGGTTCTGCAGGGTGGCGGAGCACTCGGTGCTTATCAGGCCGGCGTGTATCAGGCGCTGGCAGAAGCAGGGCTGCATCCGAACTGGATCGCTGGAATTTCCATCGGTGCCTTGAACGCGGCCATCATCGCCGGCAATGCACCCGAACAACGTGTCGAGCGTCTGACCGAATTCTGGGAGACCATTTGCAAATCGGCGTTGTGGCCCCATAAGCCGCCGCTGTCCTGGCCGGATGGGTTAGCTCTGCCGCAGATGTTTCGCGAAGGCATCAATACGCTATCGGCGTGGCAGGCCCTGACGGAAGGGCAGTCGGGGTTTTTCCAGCCTCGCGTACCACCCCCTGTACTGCAATGGCACACCACGCCCGCAACGGCGAGTTGGTATGACACGGCACCGTTGCGGCAAACGCTGGAGCGGTTGGCGGATTTCGACCGTATCAACGACGCGCGTAATTTGCGGGTATCGATTGGTGCCGTGAATGTGCGTACCGGCAACTTCGCTTATTTCGACAATCGTCACGAAAAGCTGCGCCCGGAGCATTTCATGGCCTCAGGTGCGTTGCCACCCGGGTTCCCTGCCGTCGAGATCGATGGGGAGTACTACTGGGACGGCGGCATGGTTTCCAATACGCCGCTATACAAAGTGCTGACGGAACGCCCGCACCGCGATGCGCTGATTTTCCAGGTGGATCTGTGGAGCGCATCCGGCGCGCTGCCGCGCGACATGGGGGGCGTGGCCGAGCGCGCCAAGGACATTCAGTTTTCCAGCCGCACGCGCCTGGTGACGGAGTACATGCATCAAAGCCGTGAGCAGCAACGCTTGCTGCATGAGCTGATGGCATTGGTGCCGGAGGAAAAGCGCGGCGATCCGGCGTTCCGGCGCGCCGAGCGCTACGCCAACGGTGCGCTCACCAATTTGATCCACCTGATTTATCGCGACAAACCCTATGAAGGGCACTATAAGGATTACGAATTCAGCGCCGTGACCATGCACGAGCACTGGCAAAGCGGACTGACTGATATGCGTCACACTCTGACGCGCCCTCGTTGGCTCGACCCACCGAGCCCGGACGATCCGTTCGTGACGCACGACGTACACCGTTCGCTCAACCACGATTGATGTTTCAAAGGACCACGCATGACTCTCAAGGCAGCTTTCATCGGCCTCGGCGCTATGGGCGAACCCATGGCTGGACATCTCAAGCAGCATGGCCTGTTGCAGGCGGTGGCAAACCGCACGCATGCCAAGGCGGAAGCGCTGGCGCACGCCTTAGGCGTGGCGGCGCCGGCAACACTAGCGGAGCTGGCCGAGCAGTGCGACGTAATCGCGCTGTGCGTCACGGCCGATGCCGATGTGTTGAGCACGGTTGATGCGCTGGCATTGCATGTAAAGCCGGGTGCCGTCGTGATCGATCACTCCACGGTCTCCCCCGATACGGCAAAGCAAGCAGCTGCGCGGCTGCAGAGTGCGGGCGCTCATTTCCTGGATGCCCCTGTATCGGGTGGCGTCGAGGGAGCCAAGAACGGCAAGCTTTCGATCATGGTTGGCGGAGATGCCGCGGTGCTCGAGCGCGTACGGCCGGTGCTCGAGGCCTACGCTTTGCGCATTACGCATCTGGGCGATATTGGCGCAGGACAGGCGACCAAGGCGGTGAACCAGGTGTTGGTAGCAGGCATTGCCCAGGCAGTGTGCGAAGGGCTGGCCTTGGGTGAGGCGCTGGGGCTCGATCCGGAGCGGCTGATTCCCACACTGGGCGCCGGCGCTGCGGGTAATTGGTTTCTCGAGAAGCGCGGCGCCACCATGTTGAAAGATGAGTTTAGCGTGGGCTTCAAGCTATCCCTGCTGCACAAAGACCTCGGCATCGTGCGCGGTATTGCAGAGAAAGCAGGTACGGCGCGCGTGGTGATCGAGCAATCGTTGGCCGACTACGCCGAGTTGATGCAGCAAGGGCATGGCGATGACGATATTTCTGGGTTGATCCGGCTCAAGCGTCGTCATGCGTAAGCGGCGATGAAAAATAAAAAGGGCGCCACCGATGCGCCCTTTTGTTCGATGGATACCTGCTGGCTGAAAAACGCTTCAGCCGCCAGCCTTCAACGCAATCGCCGGAATGCCCGCTGCCGATAGGCGTTGCTTGGCGGCTTCCAGAGCCGTTGCGGAGTGGAACGGTCCCAGGCGGACACGATGATAAGTCTGGCCGCCGATATTCACTGACTGCACATTTGCGACGAAACCCTGCAGCGCCAGCTTGGCCTTCAGCGTTTCGGCTTCGGCTGCACTCGGGAAAGCGCCGACTTGCAGCAAGAAGCCACTGGAACCGGAAGCTGAGGAAGGTGGTGCGACTGCCGATGGCGGAGCTGCGGTGATGTTTTGCGTTACGGCGGCAGGCGCGTTTGCTGGCAGCACGGGTGCGGCTGGCGTCGCGGCTGCCGCTTGCTGCTTCTGGGCTGCCGCTTGTTGCTGCTCCGCCTTGGCTTGCGCACTGATCTCCGAGTCGGGGATGCGCACTTCTTTTTCCGATAGCACGGAATAGAAGTCGTACTGCGGCTTCTTCGGCGTGGTAGCTGTCGGGGCAAGGCCTTCATCACTGCCTGGCTGCGCCGTAGCTTCAGGGTTGGGTTGCGGACCCTTCGGCGTCATGGGTACCAGCGAGTGGCGCATCAGTACGACGACGACAAGGCCACCGATCAATATGCCGATCAGGATGCCGGCCCAGGCCGGGAATCCGCCGCCATTGTTGCGAACCGCCTGCCGGCCTTTGCCTTTGCGTGCTGCCATTTACATCTTCTCCGGGGCGCTGAGTCCCAGTAAATCCAAACCGTTGCGAAGGACCTGCCGAGTGGCGACAGCGAGTGTGATGCGCGCATCGCGCAATGCGTCGTCGTCCACGATCCACTTATGTTCGTGATAGTAACTGTGAAGTGCGCCGGCGAGTTCACGCAGGTATTGCGCGATCAGGTGCGGTTCCAGATTGTTGGCCGCGGCTTCGACGACTTCCGGGTAGCGTGACAATTCCGTCAAAAGAATTTGCTCGTGTTCGCTATCCAGGCGTGCCATATGCGCAAGGCCCGCTTGGGTGTCTACGGGCGGCAGGCCGCGTTCGGCCAATTCCTCAAGCACGCGGCATACGCGCGCGTGAGCGTATTGGATGTAATAGACGGGATTGTCGTTGCTTTGCGAGCGGGCCAGGTCGATATCAAACACAAGCTGTGAATCACCCTTGCGGGCGATCAGGAAGTAGCGCGTGGCGTCCCGACCGGCTTCATCAATCAGGTCGCGCAAGGTGATGTAGCTGCCGGCGCGCTTGGAGATTTTCACTTCCTCACCACCGCGCAGCACCGTCACCATCTGGTACAGCACGTAGTGGGGCCAATCTTTGGGGATGCCACAATCCAGCGCCTGCAACCCGGCCTTTACACGGGCGAGGGTACCGTGATGATCCGAACCGAGCACGGTGACCGCATTTTCGTAGCCGCGCTGCCATTTGCTACGGTGATAGGCCACATCGGGCACAAAATAGGTATAGGTACCGTCGGACTTGCGCATCACGCGGTCTTTGTCGTCACTGAAGTCGGTGCTGCGCAGCCACAGCGCACCGCCTTCTTCATAGGTGTGACCGTGGGCGATTAGCTCGCGTACGGTTTCTTCCACCTTCCCGCCGGTGTAAAGCGAGGACTCCAGAAAGTACACGTCGAACTCGACGCCAAAAGCTTGTAAATCCAGATCCTGTTCGCGGCGCAGATATGCCACGGCGAAGTGGCGGATGGCTTCAAGGTCATTCGGATCCTTGGCGCCGACCACGGCATGGCCGTCCGCGATCACAGTGTCTCCAGCCAGATAGGAGCGGGCGACGTCGGCGATGTAATCGCCGCGATAGCCGTTTTCCGGCCAGTGCTCGGCATCCGGCGTGATGCCATGTGCACGTGCTTGTACCGAGATGGCCAGGTTATGAATCTGGACGCCAGCGTCGTTGTAATAGAACTCGCGTTTGACGTTCCAGCCGGTGGCTTCAAACAGGCGGCTGATGCAATCGCCCAGTGCCGCGTTGCGGCCATGTCCTACATGCAGGGGGCCGGTGGGATTGGCCGATACGAATTCCACGCCCACCGTATGGCCGGCACCCCTGCGATTGCGGCCATAGGCTTGGCCCTCCGACAGAATGCGAGCCGTTTCGACGTGATAAGCAGCCGGAGCCAGAAAGAAATTGATGAAACCGGGGCCTGCAATCTCGACCTTGGCGATAGAAGCGTTGCCGGGCAGGGCGGCGACCAGCTTCTCGGCCACGTCCCGGGGCTTGGCGCGAGCGGCCTTGGCCAGCAGCATCGCTGCATTGGTAGCGAAGTCGCCGTGCTCGCGGCTGCGCGCACGCTCCACGACGAAGCCGGGCAATTCGATATCGAGGGGCAGGGCGCCATCGCCCTGAAGGGTCCGGATAGCCTGGAGGACCAATTCGCGCAACGCTTCTTTCACGGGAGGGGATCAATCAGGATAGAACCGCGCATCGTAGCAGACGGTCGAGACAGCGCCGCCTGCTTCCTTCATTCGGAACCTCATCGGAAGAGATCGGTGCTGCGTCGCAGTGGATTGCGCTGTGGATAAGTCTGTGAGGAAAGTGAAGGTCACGTGTGCATCTAAGCCTGTTTCCCCCGTAGAAACCTTATTGTCATGAAAAAATTTGTTTTAAAACAATAAATTAAAATGTGAACTTGATGTGCTTTTCGGTAATGAAGCGATAAGTGAGCAGGAACGCGCAATGTGCATAAGTCTTGCCATCTGTGGCGGACGTCGCACTGTCAGCGATCTTTGGCCGTTATGTCATATGACAGTCATGCCGCATCGCGACAATGTGCATGTATCACCGGCGTCTCCCCCGTCGGCTCGATACGGGACTGCCGCATCCCTATACCCTCCCCTCATGCGGCTCCCGGCGCGATCCTTCTGGTTCGCGCCGTTTTTTTTGCGCCTCTAAATCAGGCCGCGCGCTGCCATGGATACCGGTTCGGCGTGGCCGATGATGAGGTGATCCAGTATCCGGACGCCCACGAGCTGGAGAGCCTTGATGAGCTCTCGGGTGACCGCCTGATCGGCAGCACTTGGTTCGGCGAGGCCGCTCGGATGATTGTGAGCAAGGATGACGGCAGCCGCATTGTGCCGAAGGCAGGCCCGGACGACTTCACGTGGATGGACGCTGGCGCCGTCAATTGTCCCTCGAAACAGCTCTTCAAAGGCGAGCACGCGATGCCGATTGTCGAGATAGAGGCAGGCGAATACTTCATAGGGCAAATGGCGCAAACGGGAGCGCAGGTAATCGCCGCTTTCCTGTGGATTGCTCAATGTGGGGCGGTCGGTCAACTGCTCGGCCAGACTGCGACGAGCCAACTCCAGGGCCGCGGCGATGCGCGCGCGCTTGGCAGGTCCCAGGCCCGTTGCGCGGATTTCATGATCGTGGCGAGCGAGCAGTGCGCCAAGGCTGCCGGCTTGCATAAGCAGCTCACGCCCCAGGGCGATGGCATCCTTGCCGCGGACGCCGCTGCCTAGCAAGACGCCCAGTAGTTCAGCGTCGGACAGCGCGCCGCTGCCATGGGTCAACAATTTTTCGCGAGGTCGCTCGCCTTCCGGCCACTGTCGAATGCTCATGTGACAAGCATCCCGTTTCGGGCGCCTGTCTGGACAGCAGTCACCGCAGATGATTCCGGTAAGCTAGCCGTCTGCTTGAATGTCGGACCTCGCTTACATGAGTCTTCCCCAACGCCGCATCGTGCTAGGAGTGTCGGGTGGCATCGCTGCCTATAAGTCCTGCGAACTCGTTCGCCGTTTGCGCGATCTCAGCGCGCATGTACGCGTGGTGATGACCGAGAATGCGACACGATTTGTGACGCCCACGACATTCCAGGCGTTGTCCGGAGAGGCCGTGCGGGTCAGCTTATGGGATGAATCCGCGGAGGCCGCGATGGGCCACATCGAACTGGCGCGCTGGGCTGAGCGCGTGCTGATTGCCCCTGCCAGCGCGGACCTGATGGCGCGTCTTGCCCATGGGCACGCCAATGACTTGCTGACGACATTGTGTCTGGCGACCGCAGCGCCGGTGTATCTGGCACCGGCCATGAACCAGCAGATGTGGGCGAACGCTGCGGTGCAGGCCAATCTCGTTACGTTGCGTACGCGCGGCGTGCATGTGCTGGGACCTGCTTCCGGCGACCAAGCCTGTGGCGATATCGGCTCTGGCCGTATGCTGGAGCCACATGAGCTGCGCGACGCAATCATGGCGTCGTTTGCCGATCAAGTGCTGAGGGGCAAGAAGGTCGTAGTGAGCGCGGGGCCGACTTACGAGGACATCGACCCGGTACGTTTCATCGGCAACCGCAGCTCTGGGCGCATGGGCTTTGCCGTGGCAGAAGCGGCCGCGCAGGCGGGCGCGCAGGTCACACTTGTGGCGGGACCGGTCAGTCTCGCAACGCCATCAGGCATTGCCCAGCGGATCGACGTGCGCAGCGCTGCGCAGATGCACGCTGCTGTAACGAAAGCGGCGGCAGAGGCAGATATCTATATCGGTTCGGCAGCGGTCGGCGATTACCGGCCAAGTACCGTGGCGACACACAAGCTAAAGAAGCGCGACGGCGCGGATCTCACGCTGCAGCTGGCGGAGAACCCGGACATTTTGGCTAGCCTTTCGGCAAAGCAGCCGCATCCGTTTCTGGTCGGCTTTGCGGCTGAAACGCAGAACGTGGAGAAATACGCGCGTGACAAATTGGAACGCAAGGGCCTGGACATGATTGCCGCCAATCAGGTGGGCGACGGTTTGGGATTCGAGACGGCCGATAACGCGATTACGCTTTACTGGTCTGATGGTTCGCTGGAGCTGCCGCGCACGGACAAGACCGCGCTTGCCTGCCAGCTGATCGAGTGCATTGCTACGCGCTACAAGGCGGTGCGGGGATGATCGACATCGAAGTGAAGATCCTCGATCCGCGTCTTGGGGATAGCATTCCTTTGCCGGAGATGGCCACCACAGGGAGCGCGGGCATGGATTTGCGCGCAGCGCTGCAAGAACCCTTGACGTTGGCGCCCGGGGAAAGTGTATTGGTGCCGAGTGGCATGGCCATTCATATCGGCGACCCAGGTTGGTGTGCACTGATCGTGCCGCGCTCCGGGTTGGGCCATAAACACGGCTTGGTGATGGGAAACCTGGTGGGCGTGATCGACGCGGATTATCAGGGGCCGTTAATGATTTCGTGCTGGAACCGCGGCGTTCAGCCTTACACCATCAGTGTGGGAGAGCGCATCGCGCAGCTGCTGCTGGTGCCGGTCGGGCAGCCGCGCTTGCGGGTAGTCGAGGCGTTCGTGCCGTCGGAACGGGGTGAGGGCGGCTTCGGGTCCACCGGAAAACATTGACACCATCGGGGAATGGGCATGGCGATGAGCGGAGCACAAGCGCGGTTGTCAGGTTTGCGCTTCGAGTGGGGACGGCTGCTGATATTGGCAACAGGTACCTTGCTTGTCGCAGTCGCCGCTTTATGTGCCTGGCAGACATGGTTGATTGCCGACCAGGGCAGTGCCGTCGCCCAGGTGCACGCCGCGCAAGATCGGGCCGTGCAAGTGTTGACGGCAGAGATTGCCAAGCAGCGCGAGGCGGTCGACAGGGCCGCCACCGGTCTTGATCTGAGCGGCTTGCCGACAAGTGCTCCACAAGTTTTAGCTGAGTTCAAGCAACGCTTGCCTCAGGCGCTAAACGTGGAGCTGTACAGTGCAAACCTGGATGAAGTGCTGCACGCCAACTATCGCCAGTTCGGCTACGCCAAAGCTGCGCAGCTGATGGCTGCCCCGGATGCCGAAGGCGTCCCTCCTGTGGAGGCGGAACTAAAAGGGCCACGCGATCGACGTCTGACGATCGTGCAGTCGTTGGGGTCGCAGCAAAAGCCGCTCGCATGGGCGTGGCTCGAATTACCGTTCGCGCCGATTGCACAACGTTTCGATGCCATTCCTATCGGTGCCGGCCGCTTGCAGCTCAACCAAAGCACTGATCGCGGCGATAGTTTGCAATTGCTAGTACGCGGTAGCACTGGCGCAGTGGATGTCGAGCCGGTAGGTAAGCCGATTCCGGGCAGTAATTTCAACATCGTGGCGGTATTGCCCGGTGCTTATATCGTGCTACCGCCATCGTGGCCGCTAGCGGCCTTGATGACGCTAGTTTGCCTTGGCAGTGGCATCGGTTTGTTTTGGTTGTTCGCGCGGATGTCCGCGCCTCGCATAGTCCCCGTTGAGGAAGAAGCATTGTCGGATATCACACTCACTCCATCTGTGCCGGAACCCGTCAAGCCGGTAGTGCGCTCTGAGGCGTCCAAGCCAGCATCGGCTCCGGTTAGCATCGATCCATCCATTTTTCGTGCTTACGATGTGCGCGGAGTGGTCGGCAAAAGCCTCACGCCGGAGGTTGCCAGATTATTGGGCCAGGCCATCGGTACCGTGATGCAGGAGAAAGGCCTGCAAGAAATGGTGGTCGGTCGTGATGGGCGCTTATCCGGCCCCGAGCTGGCGGGTGCGCTGTCGGATGGTTTGCGTGACGCTGGCATCGACGTAGTCGATATCGGTGCGGTCCCGACTCCTGTCGTTTATTACGCCACGTACCGATTCAATACCGGTTGCGGCGTGGCTGTGACGGGTAGTCACAATCCGCCTGATTACAATGGCTTCAAAATCGTGGTGGGCGGTGAAACGCTTTCCGAGGGGTCTATCCAAGACCTCTATCAGCGCATCGCGAACCGTGCCTTGGCGTCCGGCGGACATGGCAGCTTGCGTCACGTCGATGTGGTGCCGGACTACATTGAGCGGATCACTTCCGACGTGCAGACGGAACGGCGTTTGAAGTTGGTGGTGGATTGCGGCAACGGGATTCCAGGCGCGGTCGCGCCCCAGGTGCTGGAAGGCATCGGCTGCGAAGTGATTCCGCTTTACTGCGATGTCGACGGGAATTTCCCCAATCACCACCCAGATCCCTCCGATCCCCATAATCTGGAAGATCTGATTTTGTCGGTGAAGCAAACTGGCGCGGACCTTGGCGTAGCCTTCGATGGTGATGGCGATCGTCTGGGCGTGGTCACGCGTGCCGGCGAGATCATCTTTCCCGACCGTACCCTGATGCTGTTCGCACGCGATGTGCTATCGCGCCAACCGGGCGCGACCATCATTTATGACGTCAAATGTACAGGGCATTTGAAGGGGCAGATCCTCGACGCAGGCGGCAGCCCTCTGATGTGGCGTACGGGTCACTCGCTGATCAAGGCGAAAATGCGCGAGACAGGAGCAGAGTTGGCCGGCGAAATGAGTGGTCATTTCTTCTTCAAGGAACGCTGGTACGGCTTCGACGACGGCATCTATGCGGGTGCGCGTTTGCTGGAAATTCTTGCCGGGGATCTTGAGGGTCGCACGCCAGAGGAAATTTTCGCGACGTGTCCCAAGGGCGTTTCCACCCCGGAACTCAAAGTGGAAATGGCCGAGGGCGAGCATTACCGCTTTATCGAAAAGTTCCGGCAAAAGGCAGATTTCGGCGACGCCACCCTCGTTACCATCGATGGTGTGCGTGCCGATTGGCCGGATGGCTGGGGCCTGGTGCGCCCATCAAATACCACGCCGATCCTGGTGTTGCGTTTCGACGCCGACAACGCAGCGGCCTTGAAACGGATCCAGGAGGCATTTCGGACCGAGTTGTTGGCGGTCGATCCGACGCTGAAACTACCGTTCTGACGTGATGCTTGCCTCTGACCGCCCGGCGTGCGTTTATGCGCCGGGCTTGATCAATAGCCCCGGTCCGCCTTTTGTGCGACTTTCAGCGCGCGGTAGTGCTGCAGTTCCTGCGCCTGCTGCTCCACCATGGTTTCACGATGGGCTTTCTGTCGCTCCAATAGGGCGCGTTCGCCGGCAACGACATTGCGTTGCGCGGCAATCTGGTCAGTGAGGAATTTCGGTACGGGTTGCTTACTGCGCTCGTCGTCGGCGGCGCGGTTCAGCAGATCGGTCAGCGCGGCGTCCTGACTGTGCAAGTTGACGCGTGTGGTACTCATTTGCTCGTCGAGATTTTCCAGGACCTGCTGCTGCTCAAGTTTAAGTGCGTCTTCATCGGGATAGGTGTTGAGCAGTTCAATGTCGTGGCGCTTTTGTTCTTCGATAACGCGCTGCTGGGCAGCTTGTTCTTCCGCCTGCTTCCGCGCAGCTGCTTGTTCAGTGGGCGTGAGTTGGCGCTGGACGTGCGTGACCACCATCCCACTGTTATTGATGATGTCGTACCCGTACTTCACGGCATTATCGGTAAGGCTGTCGCTGAAATGCGGCAGCCCGGTTGAGTCCACCCAACGGTAGCGGACACCATTACCCGAATGGTTGGTTTGTGCCATGGCCAGCCCGGCAAGACCGAGTGACAAGGCGATGAGCATGAGTCGGCGCATGATTCCTCCTCGCTCCAGTATAGCCAGTGGTTTTGACAAGCCGTGTGGTGGGTGTGCCCGGGCGTGACTGGCGTCACTGCCCGACTCCCAGGCTCATGCGCTGACGCCGTAGCGTGCCCGATAGGCGATCATGCGCTCGTGCTCTGCCTGCAGCTCAGGACGCTCGCTAGCGTAGGCGAGCACGTCACTGAAGCTCGTGATGGCGACGACGGGAATGCCATAGTCGCGCTGTACCTCCTGGGCTGCAGAAAGTTCTCCCTGGCCGCGTTCCTGCCGGTCGAGCGCAATCAGGACGCCAGCGGGTATGGCGCCTTGCGCACGGATGAGGGCTAGCGATTCGCGTACGGCGGTGCCGGCGGTCATGACGTCATCGACGATCAGCACGCGTCCCTTCAGGGGGGCGCCGACGAGTACGCCGCCCTCGCCATGGTCTTTGGCTTCCTTGCGGTTGTACGCCCACGGAAGGTCGTGCCCATGTTGATCGGCCAAGGCAATAGCAGTGGCGGCAGCCAGCGCGATGCCCTTGTAGGCGGGGCCGAACAGCATGTCCACATCCAACTCCGAATGCATGACGGCAGCAGCGTAGGCTCGTCCGAGGCGAGCCAGTGCGGCGCCTGAATCGATGCGCCCCATATTGAAAAAATAGGGGCTGATGCGGCCGGATTTGAGCGTGAACTCGCCGAAGCGCAGTACCTCGCGCTGCAGGGTGAGCTCGATGAAGTCGCGCTGGTAAGTGTGCACGGCGTGGCCTCGCAAGAAATTAAAAGGTGAATGGTACAAGCGTCTGCGACGAGAAAGGCAGCATCAGGCGAGTGAGTGGATTCGTCCCATGTCGTCCCGCGAAATCCCTCGTGCACGCCATCGGTTGCTATGATGACCTATCCCATCAAGGAACGCTTATGCGCATCATCAGCCTGAACGCCAATGGCATTCGTTCTGCTGCGAACAAAGGCGTGTTTCAGTGGCTTCGCAAGCAACACGCTGATGTGGTGTGTCTGCAGGAGACCAAATCTCAGGAAGACCAGCTCACGGATCCTATGTTCAGGCCGGATGGTCATCACTGCTTTTATCGAGATGCGAGCAGCAAGAAGGGTTACAGCGGCGTGGCTATCTATGCCAAGCGAGAACCCGACAAGGTATTGACGAAACTAGGTTGGGATGCGTTCGACAACGAGGGGCGTTACATCGAAGCGCGTTTCGGCAATCTGAGCGTGGTATCGCTCTACGTCCCGTCAGGGTCGTCCGGCGAGGAGCGCCAGCAGTTCAAGTTCGAGGTGATGGATTGGCTTACGCCGATCTTCGATACGTGGCTGAAGAGCGGTCGCGATTACGTGATCTGCGGCGATTGGAACATCGTGCATACCAAGAACGACATCAAGAACTGGACTTCCAATCAGAAGAACTCGGGTTGCCTGCCGGAGGAGCGTGCCTGGCTTGATCTTTTGTTCCAGCAGCGCGGTTGGGTCGACAGCTTTCGTGCATTAAAGCCCGAAGCAGTGGAGTACACGTGGTGGTCCAATCGCGGGCGCGCCCGCGAGAACAATGTGGGGTGGCGGATCGACTATCAAGTGGTGACGCCGTCATTGCACAAGCGGCTCAAGCATTGCTCGATCTATCGTGACGAGCGCTTCTCGGACCATGCGCCGTACACCGTCGATTATGTCGACTGAAGCAGGCGTGCACGGCGCGCCGAAACCGTCCATCTGGCGTGCGTTTTCGCAGCCGGCGGCGTGGACGATGTGTTTGCTGGGTTTTTCGTCTGGCCTGCCGTTTTTGCTGGTGGCCGGTACCTTGGCGTTCTGGCTGAAAGAAAACGGCATCGTGCTGACGGATATCACGATGATCGCCAGCGCAGGCATGACGTACGCGCTCAAATTCATTTGGGCACCCTTGCTGGATCATTGGCGATTGCCCGGTTTTGCTCGGCTTGGGCAGCGTCGAGGCTGGCTGCTGCTGGCACAGATCGGTGTGTTGGTCGGATTGCTGGCGATGGCGGCGCTGACACCGCATAGGCTGGTGGCATTTGTTGCGGCGACGTTGTTCGTGGCCTTTATGGGTGCAACGCAGGATATCGCGATCGATGCTTATCGCATTGAAATTGCCCCGCCATCGGCCCAGGGCGCCTTGGTGGCGACGTACTCGTTGGGATATCGCCTCGGGTTGCTCGTTGCCGGTGCACTGGCGTTGATTCTCGCTGACCACATCGCATGGGCCAAGGTTTATACCTTGATGGCGGTTTTAATGGTGGTGCCACTTATCACCACGCTCGTAATGCGTGAGCCAGATGTGCGCCGCGTGTCGCCCTCTTCCTGGAGGGAGGCTATGCGTGAAAGCGTGGTGGATCCGATTGCCGATTTCTTCCGTCGCTACGGCTGGGCGGTGGCGGGATTGACCTTACTGTTCATCCTGCTTTTCAAGGTGCCTGAACAAGCCATCGTAGGTGGCGTGATGAGCCCATTTTATCGTGATATGGGCTTCTCCAAGACGGAAATCGGTGCGGTCACCAAGATTTACGGCATCTGGATAGCTATTGCAGGTGCTTTTATCGGAGGTGCTGCGGTGGCGCGCTGGGGGGCATGGCGGACTTTGGGCGTCTGTATTGTGCTGGAGAGTTGCAGCAATCTGCTCTATCTGTTGCTGATTCATCACCATGGGGAGCTGATGGCGTTGACTGTGGCGATTTCCGGTCAGAATTTTGCCGAGGGCTTGCTGGGCCCCCCCACCGTGGCGTTTCTCTCGCTTCTGGTAAACCGCCAACATACGGCCACGCAATACGCCCTGCTAAGCTCGCTAGTGAACTTGCCAGGCAAGGTGCTCGGCTTTTTCGCCGGCGGCATTGTCATGGCGTTGGGCTACGGCGGTTATTTTGTCATCACTGTGTTTTCGATGTTGCCGGCAATGCTGCTTTTCGCCTGCCTGTGGCGCCGATTCCGCAATGATGACCCTACCCAGGCATAGCGCAGCGTTCTTTTTCGGGAGGTCGCAAACGCGGTCACATCCTGATTGCGAACCCATCCACGGATCTTCACGATGACGATTGCCAACTGCCGTACGGTTGGCGACGATCAACGTACAGGGGCTACGTGGCACGGAGCGACCGCCATATGCCGGATATCGTGATACGTCACATTGATCGACTGATGGCCGAGCGCATCAAGCTGCTGGCCAAAGAGCGCCAGTGGTCGATTAACGATGTGGTACTCCAGGCGTTGCGCTACGGCCTGGGTGCGTCCGAAAGCGGCAACATTGTTGCCGAGAACATGTATGAGCCGGGAGACCTCTCGCTGACCACCGGTCATTGGGATGCGCGCGAACGGGCTGCCTTTCAGGAGGCCATGCAGGCGCTTTCCGCAGCGCGATCAGAGCCATTCGTGTCGACCGAAAAGATCGGTGATCTCTTGGAATAGTGATCAATCCGCTGTGCGAGGGGCTGAGTGGAGTGCACCCAATATGCGCGGCCCCGTTGCGCCGGTAACGGCCGGCAGATTGCCTGGCAAGCCGAGCACGTATTGTCGCGCCAGCCACGCGAATGCGACGGCTTCCAGAAAATCCGGATCAACACCGTATGTGGCGGTGCTCTTCAATTCGCGTGGATGCAGCAACTCGCGCAGACGGTGCACGAGCACGCGATTATGTACCCCGCCGCCACAAAGCAGCACGTCGGTGCTGTCGTGTGCATGCATCTCGATTGCCTCCGCGACACTGAGGGCCGTGAGTTCAAGCAGCGTGGCTTGCACATCGGCCGGCGCGATGGCTGCTTCGCTGAGTTGGGCATCCAGCCATTGCAGATGGAAATGCTCGCGTCCGGTGCTTTTGGGCGGCAGGAGCGCGAAGTATGGGTCGCTCAAAAGTTTCTCAAGCAACATGGCGTCGACGCGGCCACTGCCCGCGAAAATACCATCGCGATCGAACGGTTCGCCAAGGTGACGTAGACACCATGCATCCATCAAGCCGTTAGCAGGACCGGTATCGAATCCAAGAACGACGCCGTTAGCTGGCAATACAGTGATGTTGGCGATCCCTCCAAGGTTGAGCACAACACGGGTATGACCGGTGGGGGCTAGCAACATGGCGTGGACCGCGGGCAACAAAGGTGCCCCCTGACCACCTGCAGCGACGTCGGCACTGCGAAAATCGGCCACGACATCAATGCGGCATCGCTCGGCAATAACGCTGGCATTGCCAATTTGCAACGTGAAAGGATGCGGTCCGGATGGACGGTGGCGAATCGTTTGACCGTGCGAGCCGATTGCGCGCACCGCTGTGGCGGCAATGCCGCTTTGAGTGAGCAATATTTGGGTGGCGTCGGCAAACGTCTGGCCAATGCCCACATCGAGGCGCCCGAATTCGTCGAGATCGAGCCTGGTTTCGTCCTGGGCAATGCGCAGGATCTGCGTGCGCAAGGCGGCCGGCCACGCGTACGTCAAGGCGTGCAGCAGTTCCAGCCTGCCTTGTTCGAAACGCACCAGCGCTGCATCGATACCGTCAGCGCTGGTGCCTGAAATCAATCCAACATAGAGCGCGGATGCATCATCCAGCTGGGAATCAATCATCGCTGCGTTTGGTGGACATGGCTCGAGCAAGTTTGTAGTTATTGTCGATCTGCATCAGGCGCGCCAGCTGAGGCTTTACGACGGTACTTTCGAACTTTGCAAGTTGCGGGCCGGGTAGTGGCTCGGGTTTGGGAAGGGTGACGGTCTGCGGGTTGCGTTGGACCCCGTCGACGCGAAATTCGTAATGCAAGTGAGGGCCTGTGGCCAGGCCGGTCATGCCGACATAGCCGATCACTTCGCCTTGGCGCACACGTTCGCCCACATGTTGATGGGCCGCGAAGCGTGACATATGGCCGTATGCCGTACTGATATGCGGGTTGTGCTGAATAATCACGAAGTTGCCGTATCCGTTCATCCAGCCCCGGAACTTGATCACACCATCACCTGCGGCGTGAATGGGCGTGCCGGTCGGCGCAGCGTAATCGACCCCTTTATGGGCTCGCATGATGCCCAGAATGGGATGCATGCGCGCCGCACTGAAGGGCGAGGAAATGCGGGTGAAATCCACTGGAATGCGCAGGAACGATTTTTCGAGCGGGCGACCGTCCTCGCTGAACCAGCCGATGCTGCCGTCCGCGCGCTTGAAGCGGTATGCTGTATAACGATGCCCTTGATTGATGAATTCGGCGGCGACAATGTCACCTTCATGCAGGTACGTGCCGTCGCGATATACGGTGTCGTAGATCACAGTGAAGCTATCGCCCACGCGCAAGTCCTGCACGAAGTCAATATCGTATTTGAACAGGTCGGCGAGCTTGATCACCATCGCGTTGCTCAGGCCGGCTTTGTTGGCGGCGGCGAACAGCGAATCATCAATCACGCCATGAGCAATTTGCTCTCGCGTTTCCACCGCGCGGGCAACAGTGGTCATGCCCGGTGTTGCGCCATCGAGACGGATGATCGCGCGGGTGGACTCGTCTTTATCGAAGCGAATGCGTTCGAGATTGCCGTCGCGGCCGATCAGGAAGTCGAATTCCTGGCCAGGATGGATGTTGTGTAGCGCCGTTTTGGCGTCACCGGCGTCGTCCATGACGTGTTGCAGATCAGTAAGGCTCAGGCCCTGGCTTTGGAAGATGTCCGACAATGTCTGGCCTGGGCGAACCTGGACAACACGCCAATCTTCGGTTGCGGAGGCCTTGAGCGTAGGTGCTTCGATTTTCGGCAGCGCTAGCGAAAGCAGGGTGTGTGCTACAGGCTTGGTGATCGAGGGCTTCATCGCTGTGGCCCACGCTGGAATCAGAAAGCCGGAAAGCACCGTGAGCAGCAAGGCTGTCGCGGCGAGCATCCAGCGTTCACGACGCCAGTGGATAGGCGGCTGATCACCACCAGTCTGACGATTGAACGACCAGTGAGCACAGCGTTGGTAGAAGTGGGAGTGTCGGCTTTGCGCCTTGCGGCGGATGGCCCGTTTGCGTGCGATGCGCGGATCGTGCTTGCTCTCTGCCATCGCTAGTCGACCTTGCTCTTCTTATGCATCACCATCATCAACCGCGCCCCCTGCGGTACAAAGTATCAATTTGCCGCGTACCATAACGACCTTGTGCAAAGTGCGTCAACGCCTTTTCCATCAAGGGTTTGCGCGAGATTTTCGGTTAACGCACAATTAACGTCATTAACGGTGGCCATCACTTAACTGGCTGCCTAGGCAACTACATCGGGAAGAGGACAACATGAAAGAGCTTGAGCAGGCGCTGGCTACGATTGCGCGGGGCGCCGACGAAATCATCAAGCAGGAAGAGCTGATCGAACGTCTCAAGCTAGGGCGGCCGCTGCGCATCAAGGCGGGTTTCGATCCGACCGCACCGGACCTGCATTTGGGTCACACGGTATTGCTCAACAAGATGCGCCAATTCCAGGATCTGGGACATACCGTGATTTTCTTGATTGGCGACTTCACGGGGATGATCGGCGATCCGACGGGGAAGAACGTTACGCGTAAACCGCTCAGCCGCGAGGACGTGTTAGCGAATGCCGAAACCTATGCCGAACAGGTCTACAAGGTGCTAGATCGAGAGAAAACCGAGCTGCGCTTCAATTCGGAGTGGTTCGGGCAGATGAACGCTGCTGACATGATCAAGCTGGCTGCACAACACACTGTCGCACGCATGCTCGAGCGCGACGACTTTGCCAAGCGCTACGCTGCGCAGCAACCCATCGCTATCCATGAATTCCTCTATCCACTTGTGCAGGGTTACGACTCTGTGGCGCTGAGATGTGACGTGGAGCTTGGTGGCACCGACCAGAAGTTCAACTTGCTGATGGGGCGTGCTTTGCAGGAACACCATGGTCAGCCTCCACAGATCGTGTTGACGATGCCGCTGCTTGAGGGATTGGATGGGGTCAACAAGATGTCCAAATCGCTGGGCAACTACATCGGCATCAGTGAGCCAGCCATCGATATCGTTACGAAAACCATGAAGATTGGTGACGAACTGATGTGGCGCTGGTTCGAATTGTTGAGCTTCGATGTCTCGCTTGATGAATTAGCGCAAATGAAAATTGATGTGGAGCGCGGTGCATTGAACCCGCGTGACGCAAAATTGCGCCTTGCCCGCGAGCTTGCCACGCGCTTCCACGATGCGATGGCCGCCGAACAGGCGATTGGAGGATGGCATGCGGTAGTACGCGGTGAGGGGGATACCAGTCTGCTGCCGCTTACCGAAATCGTGGTTCCCTCTGAGGGACTGCGTTTACCAGCGCTACTCACGGCGGCTGGTCTTACTTCCAGTAACTCGGAAGCTAATCGCAAGCTCAAGGAGCGGGCCGTGCGCATCGATGCGGAAGTCGTCGAGGATGCGCAGCGTGTTTTTTCGCCGGGTTTCGAGGCGGTCTTGCAGGTGGGTAAGCGGAATTTCGCACGTGTGTTGCTGACGCAGGCTTGACCGTTGTTGGGATGACAGCAGCAACCATGCGTCGCATGTGAAAAAAATTTCAAAAATGGCTTGCCAAAAAACGGGTCGCTCTCTACTATTCGCCACCCCGCCGCTACACCTCTTTCGTACGGCAATTCCCCGCAGCAAAAAACATCGCGCTGGGTGTTGACGGAAGTAGTAAGGGATGTAGAATGGGCGGCTCACCCGGGACGAAAGGTCACGGGGCGATCTGAAGAAAGGATCGCAAGTAGTTGATCTTT
>NZ_JBZEGI010000060.1:0-494 GCF_058216415.1 Dyella sp. SYSU CM1112
GTTTTTATGCGCGCTCACCTGCAGGTCGGCGCCGGAGACCAGGCCCATGCCGGCGGTCGCACTCGCCAGCAAGCCGCCTTGCGTGAGCTGGTGGAGCAGGGTGTCGAGCAAGGCTTTCTGGCGCGCGTAATCGGCCGCTACCGTTTGCGCCGCCCGGGCCGTGTCGGCGAGCGACGCGCTCAGCTGCAGCGCTTCCTCGAGCAGGCGCTGCGCCGCCTGTGCCTCCAGGTGCGGCCCCTGCGCACGCGGCTGGTCTTCGGTGGTGAACAGCAACCCCTTGGCCCGCACCGCGCCGGCACCGCCGGTGCGCAACTCAAACCCTTCGCCGCGCTGCGGATGCCGGCCATCCACCCAGGTGTCGCCGACGATGTTGCCCATCGTGAACCGGGTGAGGCCGGAGTGCGGCGTGCTGAACTGGACGTACTCCTTGCCGTGCAAGTCCTGCATCGTCATCGAGTTGTCGGACTGGGTGCGAATCAGGTTGACCGACATCA
>NZ_JBZEGI010000061.1:0-463 GCF_058216415.1 Dyella sp. SYSU CM1112
CGCACACCGGTACCAATTCCGCGTTTTACGGCTCGACCATCCAGTTCCTGCTGGACAACACCCCGCTCGGTGCACATTGGATCTTGACGATGAAGGACGGTACCCAATACGCCTTCACCCGCCACATACCCAATTCCCTGTCGTGGATCCAGGACCGCTACGGCAACCAGATCCAGTTCAGCTACAACGGCGGGCTGATCCAGCAGATGATCTCGCCCAGCGGGCGCACCATCACCTACAACTACGACAGCAGCAACCGCATCATCAGCGCCACCGACAACAGCGGCCGCACCATCACCTATGCGTACGACAGTGCCGGCACGCTGGCCACGGTGACCTATCCGGACCAGACCACCGAGCAATACACCTACGACAGCAACCACCGCATGCTGACCATGCAGGACCGACGCGGGCATGTATGGGTGACCAACCAGTACGACGCCAACGGGCGCGTGAGCCAGCA
>NZ_JBZEGI010000062.1:0-461 GCF_058216415.1 Dyella sp. SYSU CM1112
TTGATAAATACGCACGACCACCGGCAGCGACTCGCCACGTGCATCGCGGTTCAGTTCCGCGCGCGCATTTATCACCAGGTTCATGGTCGTAACCCTGGTGACGAAAACGGCCTGTGCGACATCGGAGCTCGTGTCCTTGACCGATTGCCAGGCGCCGCAACCTGAGAGAAGCAGCGAACAGCCGGCGAGCATGGCGCATCGTCGCAGGGAGGTATCACGCCAGGTTTGGCGTGATGAGAGAAAGGCGGTTTTTTTCATGGCGATAACCGTGGCGATGGCGTTGCCGGCGCAGCGGGGGCGGGATTCTTGCCCACCGCAAAAATCCGCTCAGGCAAACGGAAACCCCGCAGTTTCAGCAACTCCAGCGGCCCCTCGCCCAGTTGCGTACGCAACACGTAATGCAAGGGCTCCGTATCGGGTTGTGCTTGCCAGGTCAGCTGATAGCGGGTGCTGTCCAGCGG
>NZ_JBZEGI010000063.1:0-461 GCF_058216415.1 Dyella sp. SYSU CM1112
AGCTCTACGCCATGACCGATCATCCTCCGGTGTTCGAACCATACGAACAGCCTTGTATTCGTGGGCTCGTTCAACGAGTTGCTCCTCCAGCTTAGAGAAAGAGCCCACCCGTACAGGCGTCTCCGATTCCATTCGCTGATAAGTCGTGCTGATCGAGGCCTGTGCATCGGGCGGCAAATCGATCAGCAAACGGCCGATGCATAAAGGGGGCGTAGAGGTTGGGGGCATGGATGTTTCTCCGTAAGCAGTAACACTAGCCGCGGCAAGACAAGCCAGCGCGGCGAATAGCAGGGAATGCAGTGATCGTTTCATGGGTGATGTCTCGTGCTTATGGCGCTTTGGCCCGGCCCAGCAGCTTGCCAATGGCGTAGAGCGTGCACAGGCGCACGTCCTCATTGTCGTAGGCGGCCTGGTGTTCGAAGCCGCTAAGGCGGAAGCTCTGTTGCACCTTGTGGCCGCCT
>NZ_JBZEGI010000064.1:0-444 GCF_058216415.1 Dyella sp. SYSU CM1112
CGCGGGCGCGTCGTCGCCGCCGATCAGGTTCTTGGCACGTCGCACCAAGGTATCGCCAAGCGCCTGCGTCGCGCGGCCGGCTTCGGCTTCGTATTGCACCGATTTCATCAGCGCGATCAGGGGCGAGGTTTGCGCATCGGTCAATCGTGTCAGCTGATCGATGGCGGCATTCAAATCGGTGGCCGGTTGCCAGCGCAGGCTGTTGAGCATGCGCTGCCACGCCGCGGTGTAGTCGGCGAAATAGCGAGCCGTGAGGCGTGCTTTCAGATCGGCAGGATCGGGTGCGGAAGACGATGCGTCATCCCGGCCCGCAGGCGGCAAGCGGGCGCTGTCCGTCAGCACCCCGTCACTGGCCACCGGTTGGGCTTGCGCGGCGTCGTCGATGGCTTGCGCCACCATGCCGTCCCACGCGGCGCGCGTATACACCCCCGGCACGGTTTGCGA
>NZ_JBZEGI010000065.1:0-443 GCF_058216415.1 Dyella sp. SYSU CM1112
GCATTCAGAAAATGCAGCGCGCGTTGTTTCATCTCCCTCGCGGCTACCATCATCTACTGTTCCTGCTCCATCTGGTTGCCGAGCAGGCTGATGTGCACGGGATCGGTGTGCTTCCATTGCGATACAGGGATGACAAGCCGCCAGCCCTGTTGCGTGGGCTCACGGAAGAGGGCGACCAGGCCCACCTCGTTCGTGCCGTCCCTCATCGGCGTGCTCAGCGTGATGCTTTCGCCCGGTCCCAAGGTGATGTCCTTGCGCTGCACGGTGTCGGGCTTAAGGGGGCCGTCAGCGTCACGCAGGAATTGCGCGTAGGCGCTTGTCCGGAACGTGTTGGCATTCTTCAATTGATAAATACGCACGACCACCGGCAGCGACTCGCCACGTGCATCGCGGTTCAGTTCCGCGCGCGCATTTATCACCAGGTTCATGGTCGTAACCCTGGT
>NZ_JBZEGI010000066.1:0-440 GCF_058216415.1 Dyella sp. SYSU CM1112
TGGTGAGGTCGTGGCCGGCAGCGACGGTCACGCTGTGGCCGCTGAGCAGGCTGCCGACGGCGTAGCTGTCCTGGACGGCATCGTGGGTGGTGGTGCTGCTACTGCCGAGCAGGCCGGATGTTTGAGTGCGGGTGTCCTGCTGCCAGGTGTGGTTTTCCTGGCCGGCAAGCAGGTGGATGTCGTGGCCGGCGGCCAGCGCGATAGCACCGTTGTCGCTGGTGATGCCGGCGGCCACGGCCGTGAGGTCATGGCCGGCGGAGAGGGCGACGCCGTTGGCGCCGCTGAGCTGGCTGCCGCGCAGGGCTTCGTCATATTGGCGGGTGCCGACCAGGGTGTTGCCCTGCATGCCTTCGGCGGCGGCCTGGCGCTGGTCGGTGACGGCATGGAGCGTGATGTCATGGCCGGCGCTGAGGGCGAGCTGGCCGCCCGCTTTCAGTTGG
>NZ_JBZEGI010000067.1:0-434 GCF_058216415.1 Dyella sp. SYSU CM1112
AGTTAATACCGGCCCTACGATGTCCGGTTGCAACAATGCGTTGAACGCCATGGTGCCCCCGCCCGTCGGGGACACGACGACGGAATATGTCCCTGCGGCCATGTTCCATAAGAATATTCGGCAATCCGAACCGGGATTGGTGCTGGAACAGCTACTGCTGGTGATTTGTGTGCCGGCAGCGTTATTGATGCTGACACTCAAATTGCCGTTACCACCCGTCACGCCGATATTGCTCAACGTAAATTCCAGGTTGTCGCCGGCATTTGCACCAAACGTCAGGTAAGCATCCTGCCCTGACGCACCGGTGGTATAACTTTGGGCTGCGCCACCAGTTGTCACGGTACCTGTGACACCCGGTATCAACGTCAATTGACCACTTGCTGGAACGCCATCCGTGCTATCCACCACAACGGTGTAAGTCCCACTGACAGGTA
>NZ_JBZEGI010000068.1:0-429 GCF_058216415.1 Dyella sp. SYSU CM1112
CGAGCAAGACACTTGGCATTGCCACATTTTCTCGACCCGCGTGACGGGATTTATCTCAATTAATTTCAGAAGTAGACAAATGACTTTCGTGATGTTCTTTACACGCGAAAATGACTTCACGTGTCTGCGAAAAACATTTATGTTCGATCTTTTGCAAAACGATACGCATGCCATGACGCCATGCCTGTCGAGTGCATCACACGATAAAAACAAATCAGGAACACATGCATGCCTACCCGCCTCGATGACGCCAGCGCAGCGAACACTTCTGCGCGTCTTCAGTCGTACTTCGTGGACGTTCCGGGCGCGCCCGCCGCGAGTGCGTTATCAGTGGTGTCGTGCCGTATCGTCGAGCGCATGGGCGAGCCCTGGCGCATCATCGTCGACCTGACGCATCCGGATGCGCTTGAGCGCAAGGATTATCTCGGC
>NZ_JBZEGI010000069.1:0-425 GCF_058216415.1 Dyella sp. SYSU CM1112
ACGATGGAGAAAGCGTCAAGCAACCCTATCCCTGGGCTTGTCGATGAGTCGAACCACGACGCGCGCTTCGTACTTGGACGCTTGGGTACATTGCACATTGCCATCGTACAGTTGCGCGCGTTCGCGCAGCCCTCGTTCGCTCAAGCCAAATGCACCGATGCGGACCATCAATCGCTCATAAGCCTCTTCATCCAGGACCGTGGGAAGGCCGGTGCATTCGACGATCATTTCGATGTGATAACCATCCTTCTGTTTCTTCACGGAGAACGCGAGCGATATGCGGTCGCTAGGTGCGCGATCCAGCGCATGAAGCACCGCCTCGCAGCCCAGCCGATGAATCGTGATGCACATATCCGTCGAAAGCTGTAGCAGGCGGGCGTTGCGCGGCATGGCCAACACGTCGCAGCCGATGCCTTCGGCGTGCA
>NZ_JBZEGI010000070.1:0-419 GCF_058216415.1 Dyella sp. SYSU CM1112
GCCTTGATGCGCTCCCATGCCTTTGCCGGGTTGTAGTCGGCCACGAGATAGCTCGACGGCACGGTTTGCACGTGCGTTGCGAGGGAGAGGATCGCCTCGTTCTCCGTGGCCAGTCCGGATGGCTCGCGGTAGGGCAGCGTGAGGACCGGCTGGTAAAGATAGTGGTCGATGTCATCCCCGAACACGAGTACATCGCCGTACTTGCCTGGCACGATGTAGCAGTAGAGACCTTCCTGTTCCATCAGTACGCGGATGTAGTCCCAATCGCTGATCTGGTATTGCAGGCGGAACGCGTGCTGCGGATAGTCGCGGCGAATCTTGAAGACGAACTGATGTCCCTTGAAGCCGTGGCGGCGCAGGATCGCCTCGATGATCTGCGGCGCGGTCTGTTGCTGAAAGATGCGGCTGGTGCGCGTGAG
>NZ_JBZEGI010000071.1:0-418 GCF_058216415.1 Dyella sp. SYSU CM1112
GCAGCACCACCACCCACGATGCCGTCCAGGACAGCTACGCCGTCGGCAGCCTGCTCAGCGGCCACAGCGTGACCGTCGCTGCCGGCCACGACCTCACCACGCAAGCCGCGCAGATCGTCGGCACCCACAACGTCGTGCTGGCGGCGGGTAACAACCTCACCATCGGCACCGCTACCAGCACGCACAGCGAGCAGCACAGCCAGACGCAAAGCCAGAGCGGGATGTTCGGCGCGGGCCTGGGTGTGATGATCGGCAGCGCCAAGCAAAGCCAGAGCTACACCGAGACCAGCACCACGCCGCAAGGCAGCCTGATCGGCAGCTTGAATGGCAGCGTGACGCTTACCGCCGGCAACCTCGTGCACATCACCGGCAGCGACGTGATGAGCCAGACCGGCACCGCCATTGTCGGTAAAGACGT
>NZ_JBZEGI010000072.1:0-415 GCF_058216415.1 Dyella sp. SYSU CM1112
TTTCGCCTGCAGCACACGGGCTTCGTATTCCAGGGGTTCAACCTGTTTCCAGCGCTTACCGCGCTTGAGCAGGTCGAGCTCCCATTGAGCTATATGGACTGGCGAAGGATCTGGTGCGCAAGCGTGCGATGGAGTCGTTGGAAGAAGTAGGGCTTGGCCCTCGCATGCAGCTGCGCCCCGCCGAGCTTTCCTGTGGCGAAAAGCAGCGCGTCGCCATTGCCCGCGCGCTCGCCAAACAACCGGAACTGCTATTCGCTGATGAGCCGACCAGCGCGTTGGATGCAGCCAACGGACAAATCGTGATCGACATTCTGCATCGCATCGCGCGTGCACACGGCACCACGGTGCTCTGCGTCAGCCATGATCCCCGCCTGGTCGGCCATGCCGACCGCGTGCTGGCCATGGAAGACGGGCG
>NZ_JBZEGI010000073.1:0-410 GCF_058216415.1 Dyella sp. SYSU CM1112
CTGTGGCGCGAGACGATCGCCGCGCCCTTCAATCAGTCCTTCAACGGGCGCTATCCGTTTTTCGATACGCAAGCCGATGCCTCGCTGGCGGAACTGGGCCGTTTCATCCGTCCCGATTCGGGCGTGATCAGCCGCTTTCTGACCACCCAGCTGGCCGGCGTGGTGGGACAACAAGGCGATCGTTGGGTGCCGAATGGCCTGGCGCCGCAGGCGCTGTCGTTCGATCCGGCGTTCCTGCCGGCGATGGATCAGTTGTCGGCGCTGGGCGCGCATCTGTATGCGCAAGGGGATGCGGGGGAACACTTCGACCTGATGGCCTTGCCGACGCCGGTGGTGACGCGCACGGCCTTGACGATCGACCAGCAGCAGATCGTGTATTTCAACCAGCCCGAAGCCTGGGCACGCGTGGC
>NZ_JBZEGI010000074.1:0-399 GCF_058216415.1 Dyella sp. SYSU CM1112
CATCCAGCGCGCGTTGGATGCGGCGCGCGGCATCCTCGCAGAACATCAGGTTGCTGCCATTGGCCAGGGCGAAGGCCTGTTCGTCCTCGCGCTTGACCGCCGTCTGCACCGGCGTACCCAAGGCGTGCTCCACCCGATCCAGCAGACCGATCAGGTCCAGCGGCGCGTGATCGGCAAAGCGCACCAGTAACCGCGCCACGCTGCGTTGCGCATGCGGCGTGGCCACGATGCCCTTCTCGCTGCCCAGCCAGGCCAGCACCGCGGCGTGATCCAACGGTGTGCCCGCCTCGAAATCGCGCGTGAATTGCTCCTGGATCAGCTGCCGCGACAGGGCCGCCGAGGCCGGACAAGTGGAGGAATAGACCACTTCCGTGCCCAGTTCCAGACGAAAGCCTTCGG
>NZ_JBZEGI010000075.1:0-395 GCF_058216415.1 Dyella sp. SYSU CM1112
CCACCAATCAGCGTCGTGCCTGCCAAGACGCCGCTAGCGCCGTACTGCTGCAGATACGGAATCGCCGCTTCGCTCACGCCTGCACCAAGCGCACCTTGCAACGCATTACCACCACCTAGCGCAGCCGTTGCCGCGCCAACTGCCGCATGAAGCGTTACAGCTTGCGCGCTGCCATTGCTCCAGTTCATCGCCTGCTCGATATCGCCGGCAGCCGTCATGCCGACTTGACCCGCCAATGCGCCAGCTTGCTGATTGTTTTCGATCTGCTGCGGATTAAAGATCGTCCCAAGGCTTTGATCACCGAGGCTTGCGTTGCGACTCAGTCCGCTGAGGTCCTGGTTTTGGTTATCGCTAATCGTGATCGTGCCCGGTGCAATCGCCGCTTGCGTCGTACT
>NZ_JBZEGI010000076.1:0-375 GCF_058216415.1 Dyella sp. SYSU CM1112
ATCCTGGATCTCGTCGCCCCCATCGGCCGCGGCCAACGTGGCTTGATCGTGTCGCAGTCAAAGTCCGGTAAGACGATGATGCTGCAGAACGTGGCACAGGCGATCCAATACAACCATCCCGACGTTCACCTGATCATGCTGTTGATTGACGAACGTCCGGAGGAAGTGAACGAAATCGCACGCACCGTGCGCGCCGAAGTGATCAGCTCCACCTTCGACGAGCCAGCCGTGCGCCACGTGCAAGTCGCCGAAATGGTGATCGAACGGGCCAAGCGCCTGGTTGAACACAAAAAAGACTTAGTCATCCTGCTCGATTCGATCACGCGTCTTGCGCGCGCCTATAACACCGTGGTGCCGAGCTCCGGCAAAGTGCTC
>NZ_JBZEGI010000077.1:0-363 GCF_058216415.1 Dyella sp. SYSU CM1112
GCTACGACACCCGCAATCGCCTGATCACGCGCACCGATGCAATGAACCAGAGCGAGTCGTGGACATACAACGGGCTGGGGCCAGGTGCTCAGCCACACCGACCGCAAAGGGCAGCTCACCGACCTCAGCTACGACGCGCTCAACCGCCGCAGCCTGGTGTCCTACGCCGATGGCTCCGGCCTCCAGGCCAGCTACGATGCCGGCAATCGCCTGACCAGTCTGGTTGATTCCAGCAGCGGCACGCTCAGTTGGGGCTACGACGGCCTGGATCGCATCACCAGCACCAGCAGCCCGCAAGGCAGCGTCTGCTACACCTACGATGCGGCCGGCCGGCGCACCAGCATGACCCCTGCGGCGCAAGCC
>NZ_JBZEGI010000078.1:0-361 GCF_058216415.1 Dyella sp. SYSU CM1112
ACTCCTTGCCGTGCAAGTCCTGCATCGTCATCGAGTTGTCGGACTGGGTGCGAATCAGGTTGACCGACATCAGGCCATCCTGATTCGTGATCAGGTCCGAGCGGATCGAGTTGTGATGAAAGGCGGCGATGTAGGGCTTGTCGGGATCGCCATCGCGAAATTCGATGACGGCTTCGTCACCATCCTGAGCCGGGAAGTGCATGCCCGTCTGCAGCTTGCCTGCAAACGGCTTGGCCAGGCGCAGCGGCACGCTTTCGCCGCCGGGATTCCAGGGGTCGAAATCCAGGTCGAAGCGCACCACGTAGTGGCCTGCCTTGGTCAGGTAGGCATAGTTGTATTTGTCGGGCGACGTGACACGCGC
>NZ_JBZEGI010000079.1:0-361 GCF_058216415.1 Dyella sp. SYSU CM1112
CAAAGACGAGGCCACCGCCGTCTTCGAAGACGACCATCCCGGTCACGTATCGCCATGGCAGGGCTTCGTGGACGGTCCGCATGCGCAGCAGACCTGGCATGCGCAAAAACCCTTCCAGCCCTTGACCGCCGAGGAATCCGACCACGCCTGGGATAACTTCTTTTGTCCGGTGCATGTGCTGGGCTACAACTGGCTGCAAAGCAATGCCGATTCCGGCAAGACGCTGGCACAGAAAGTCCTGGACATCATCGACTTCTGGAACAACCGGACCGCCTGCGATTACCGCTGCGAGCAGGTCATCCTGGTCAGCCACTCGATGGGCGGGCTCACCACGCGCGCGGCGCTGCATCCGGCCTACGGC